>JAAZVP010000038.1 GCA_018623495.1 Halothiobacillus sp.
CCACGATGCGGCAGGCGGGCACGCCCAGGTGGTCGTGGTCGGCGACGTAGACCTCGTGGCCCAGCTCGTGGATCAGTGCCACCAGCCGCTCGGCCTCGTGGCGCGTGTCGTCGGCGAAGTCCCAGGCGACGAACTCGTGGTCGCCCGGGCTGCGCAGGAAGTCCCAGCCCACCACGCCGCTCGAATCGACGAAGTGCAGCTCCAGGTTGTGCGGGTCGGCCACCTGCTGGCGTTCGAAGCTGGGCGGGTGGAAGTCGCCCAGGGCGTCCAGCGAGCGCCCCTGGAGCAGCTCGGTGAGGGTGCGCTCCAGGGCCACCTCGAAGCTCGGGTGGGCGCCGAAGGAGGCGTAGCAGCCGCCGGTCTGCGGGTGCAGGAGGGTGACGTTGACCACCGGGAAGCGCCCGCCGAGGGAGGCGTCGCGTACCAGCACCGGGAAGCCCGCGGCCTCCAGCGCCTCGATGGCCTCCAGGCAGTCCGGGCGCTGGCGCAGGAAGGGCGCGGGGACCTCGGGCAGGCTGATGCCCTCGGCGATGATGCGGTACTTCACCGCCCGCTCGAGGATCTCGGAGAGGGCCTGGGTGCGGGCCTCGGCGGGGGTGTTGCCGGCGGCCATGCCGTTGCTCGCCTGCAGGTTGGCCAGCAGGTTGGTGGGCACCCAGACCGTCTCGCCGGTGCGCTGGCGGACGAAGGGCAGGGCGGGGATCCCCTCGCGGTCGCTCTGGAAGTCCAGCAGGTGGGCGGGGCGCAGCTCGCCCCCGGGGTCGTAGACCCCCCGCATGGCGGCATCCATCAGCCCCTCCGGCAGGGTCTCGCCGTCGGCGGCGAACCAGCGCTCGCGCGGGTCGTGGACGCAGCCGCCGGGGCCGGTGTCGACGTGGAAGTCGTTGAAGAAGTAGCCGGTCGCCAGGCGCTCGACGAATTCCCCCAGGGCGCTGGCCAGCGCCGCCTTGCGGCTCGCCCCCTTGCCGTTGGAGAACAGCAGCGGGCATCCCCGGTCGCGCAGGTGCACCGACCAGACGTTGGCCACCGGGTTGAGCCAGCCGGCCTGTTCCACGTCGAAGCCGAGCCCGGCGAGTACCGACTGCATGTGGTGAATGGAGCGTTCCAGCGGGGCATCCTTGCCCGTGATGTAGGTCTCTTCGGTCATCGTCTGCCTCTGCCGGTATGCCTGGTTGCTTGAGTCTGACACACAAACGCGGCATAAAGGGGACGCGCAAGCCGGAGGACGATGCCCATGTTCACCCCCGATCCCGACCACCGCGACTTCCCCCGCATGACCTTCGACGCGGAGGTCCACTGGCGCGAGACCGGCGGAGAAGAATGGCAGGTGGCGCGCATGATCAACCTCAGTGCCACCGGCATCCTCATCCAGGCGGGTCGCTGCCCGGCGGCCGATGCCCGGGTGGAGGTCCACGTCCCCTCGGCCGGCGACGCGGTGCCCCCGCTCCGGGGGATCGCCGAGGTGGTACGCTGCGAGCGCGCCGCGGGCGGTTTCGAGATCGCCTTCAGCTTCCTGGAGATGGCATGAGCGCCGCCGAGCCGATGTCGCTCGGCGAGGCCGGCGAGGCCCTCGACGACCTGCTCGCCCGGCGTCGCTCGCTGGTGCTGGCCACCCGCGGGGAAGGGGAGGCACCCGAGGCCAGCTACGCCCCCTTCGTGCGCGACGCCGAGGGTGGTTTCCACGTCTTCGTCAGCCGGCTGGCGGCGCATGCCGGCAACATGCTGGCCCATCCCCGCGTGGGCGTGATGCTCATCGACGACGAGGCCGAGAGTCGCCAGATCTTTGCCCGTCGCCGCCTGACCCTCGACTGCCGCGCGACCCCCGTGGACCCGGACGGGCCCGGCTACGGCCCGGTCCTGGATGCGCTGCAGGCACGTTTTGGCGAGGTGGTGGGCACGCTCCGCGAGTTGCCGGATTTCGTGCTCCTGCGCCTCGAGCCGGTGGCCGGGCGGCTGGTGCTGGGATTCGGCCGGGCCTATGCCGTCGAGGGGCCGGGGCTGGCGCTCTCCGGGCCGCTGGGTGGCTGAGTTCGGGCGGGGTTTCATCGGCCGGGGGCTGGGTGGGGAGCGGTGGACCGTGTCGTTGGTCGGGTGAGGGGCGGGTCGGGGGCGCATCATCGATGCGGTTCGCCTTGCTCACTGCATCCTACCGGCTTTTCGTGGGTGTCCGCGCTGTGGGAGGGATGCGTGGGATGCGGTGAAGGGCGGTGGACCGTGTTGTTGGTTGGGTGGGGTGGGTCGTGGGCGCATCATCGATGCGGTTCGCTTTGCTCACCGCATCCTACGCTTACCGCATCCTACTGGATCTTGAGGTAGCTGTAGCCGTCGGCCTGGAGGTCGGCGATGTGGACCACGCCGGAGTTCACCAGCTCCACGCCGTCGTAGAGCGCGTCCTTGGCCAGTCCCACCTCGTTGCGGGTCTTGTCGCAGAGCATGAGCTTCACCCCGCGCACGTCGTGCAGGGTCTGCAACCGGCCCTTGAGTTCCGCGCGGCGTTCGGCGAGCTTCTCGTCTTCCTCGTAGACCGTGCCTGCCAGCTTGTCGTCGGTGACGAAGCGCAGCCCGTAGCCCACGAAGACGATCTGGACGTCGTATTCGCGCAGTCCCTGGTCGGCGTCGTTGATCAGGTTGTTCACCGAGGTGAGGGTGGCGGAATAGCGGGTGGGGTCCTTGAAGTCCACGTGGTAGACCACCTTCAGCTTGTCCTCGAAGGCGGCCGCCGGCCCGGTGGCGAGCAGCACCAGGATGCTGGCGAGGATGACCAGCCAGGCGTGGCGGAATCGGTCGATCGACTGCATGGGTCTCTCCTTGTGAAGGCCTCGACTGGCCAGTTGAGCACAGTGCCGCGGCCGGCGGCAACCGTCCTCAGCCGGCCCGGCGCCAGGCATGCACCGCGATCAGCACCCAGCCGGCGAACAGGGCGGTGCCGCCCACGGGGGTGATGGGCCCGGCCCAGTGGGTGCCGGTGAGCGCCAGCAGGTAGAGGCTGAAGGAGAAGGCCAGGATGCCGAAGACGAACAGCCCGCCGGCCCAGGCCAGCAGGCGGTCGGCCGCGGTGCGTGCCAGCAGGCCCACCGCCAGCAGGCCGAGCGCGTGGTGGAACTGGTAGCGTACCCCGATCTCGAAGACGGCCAGCCGGTGGTCGTCGATGCGGCCTTCCAGCCCGTGCGAGCCGAAGGCCCCCAGCAGGGTGGCCAGGGCGCCGAAGACGGCGCCGGCGAGGATGAAAGCGCGTGCCACGGGATGCCTCCCTCGATGCAAAAAGGGCCCATCTGCGGACAGATGGGCCCCTGTTCACGGACCGCCGTGATCGGCGGGCGAGCGGGTTCAGACGTTCTTCTGGCAGAAGTACCAGTCGACGCACTCGAACTCGTCGCTGTTCATGCGGCGCTCGGCCTCTTCGGCGCTCTCGGCCGGCGGCACGATGACCTTGTCGCCGGGCTGCCAGCCCTCGGGGGTGGCCACGCCGTGCTCCATGGAGGTCTGCAGCGCCTTGACGGTGCGCAGGATCTCGGGGATGGAGCGGCCGCTGGACTTGGGATAGTAGACCATGGCGCGCAGCACACCCTGCGGGTCGATGATGAAGGTGGCCCGTACCGCGGAGGTATCGGATTCACCGGGGTGGATCATGCCGAAGGACCTGGCCACCTGCATGGAGAGGTCGGCGATGATCGGGAAGTTGATCTCGACGCCGAAGTTCTCCTTGATGTTGCGCACCCAGGCCACGTGGGAGTGCACGCTGTCGATGGACAGGCCGAGCAGCTCGCAGTTGATGGCCTCGAAGTCGGGCTGGTGCTTGGCGAAGGCCGTGAACTCGGTGGTGCACACCGGGGTGAAGTCGGCCGGGTGGGAGAACAGGACCAGCCACTTGCCCTCGTAGTCGGAGAGCTTCTTCACGCCCTGGGTGGTGGGCGCCTCGAATTCCGGGGCGCGCTCGTTGATGCGGGGCATCTGTACGGCAGTTTCAGTGTGTTCCATTGCGATCACCTCTTCGGGTTGTGGGTCGATCAAAACCGCTGTCGCTTTCGACAGGATCAACGATACCCATGCGCCATAGATTTGGCTAATGAATAATTCATTAACGTTCGATAGCGAACGTCTATCACCGGCGGTTGTCGCCCAGCGCCGACTCGGGGACGTTCTCCAGCGCCCGGAGGATGACCTCCGGGCCGGCCCCGGGCCGGTGGGCGTGCTCGCTCAGGTGGCGACGCCAGGCACGGGCCCCGGGCACGGCCTGGAACAGCCCGAGCAGGGGCCGGGCCAGGGCACCCATGCGCGCGCCTTCCGCCAGCCGCCGCTCGGCGTAGTCCGCGTAAGCGCGGACGGCGGCATGGCGGCTCGGCGGCCTGGCGCCGGCATCGCCGAAGAGGCGCGCGTCGGCCGCGGCGAGCAGCCAGGGGCGCTGGTAGGCCGCCCGGCCGATCATCACGCCGTCGACGAAGTCTAGTGCATGCTCGGCCTGTTCGAGGGTCTCGATGCCGCCGTTGAGGGTCACGCCCGGTTCACGGAAGCGCCCGGCCTGGGCGTGGACCAGGGGGTAGTCCAGCGGCGGTACGTCGCGGTTCTCCCTGGGGCTCAGGCCGGCCAGCCAGGCCTTGCGGGCGTGGACGATGAAGTGGTCGCAGCCGGCCTCGGCCACCGGCTGCATGAAGGCGGGCAGCGCCCGTTCGGGGTCCTGGTGGTCCACGCCGATGCGATGCTTGACGGTCACCGGGATCGCCACCGCCGCCTTCATCGCCGCCACGCAGGCGGCCACGGTGCCGGGCTCTTGCATCAGGCAGGCGCCGAAGCGTCCGCTCTGCACCCGGTCGGAGGGGCAGCCGACGTTGATGTTGACCTCGTCATAGCCCCAGTCCTCGGCCATGCGGGCGCAGTCGGCCATCTCCCGCGGGTCGGAGCCGCCCAGCTGCAGCGCCACGGGGTGCTCGTGCTCGCCGAAGTCGAGGTGGCGCGCGCGGTCGCCGTGGATCAGCGCGCCGGTGGTCACCATCTCGGTGTAGAGCAGGGTGTGGCGGGAGAGCAGTCGGGCGAGGGTCCGATAGTCGCGCGTTGTCCATTCGAGCATCGGCGCGATGGACAGGCGGCGGTCCAGTTCGGGCATGGCGGTCCGGTTCTCTGCAGGGATGGGCCGGGGAGCGGTTTCGATGCCGGCGGGCGGCGGGAGTTCCCGCCGCGGGAGGTTACTTGAAGCGGTCCGGCCGGTCGAGGTCGATGACCGCGCCGTAGGTGCCGATCATCACCGGGGCCTTGTGGCGCTTGCGCAGGCAGCCGGCGAGCGACTCCATGGCATCGGGTTCGCCGTGGAGCAGGACCACGGGGGGATGGCCGCCGAAGCCGGCGTACCACTGTTCCAGGCCTTCCTGGTCGGCATGGGCGGAGAGCCCGCCGATGGTGTGCACGTGGGCGGCGATGCGCACCTCCTCGCCCCACAGCCGGAGGGTGTCGGCACCGTCCACCAGCGCCCGGCCGGGGGTGCCGCGGGCCTGGAAGCCGACGATCATCACGTGGGTGTTGCGCTTCCAGGCGTGGTGCTTGAGGTGGTGCTTGATGCGCCCGCCGGTGCACATGCCGCTGCCGGCGATGATGATGGCCCCGGACTCGCGCCGGTTGAGGGCCATGGACTCTTCGGTGTCCTGGCTCATGTGCAGGTTAGGCAGCAGCGGGGTCTCGCTGTTGGCGTGCCACATGGCCCGGGCCTCGGGGTCGTAGAGCTCGTGGTGGTGGGCATAGACCCGCGTGGCCTCGATCGCCATGGGGCTGTCGAGGTAGATCTCCCAGTGGTCCAGGTGCCACTCTTCGTAGTGCTTGGCCATGAGGTAGAGCAGGTCCTGGGCGCGGCCCACGGCGAAGGAGGGGATGAGGATGTTGCCGCGCCGGTAGCTCGCCGAGTTGAAGATCTCGCCCAGCTCGGCGCGGGTCTCTTCCCAGCTGCGGTGACGCCGGTCGCCGTAGGTGCTTTCCATGAGCACCAGGTCGGCGTCCTCGACCAGGGTGTAGTCGCGCAGGATGGGGGCGTCGCGGTGGCCCAGGTCGCCGGAGAAGACCAGCTTGCGCGTGTGCCCCCCTTCGCTGGCCCAGACCTCGACGATGGTGGAGCCGAGGATGTGGCCGGCATCCCGGAAGCGGATCTCCACGCCGGGAACGATCTCCACGCGCCGGTCGTAGTCCACGCCCTCGAAGCGGTCCAGCGCGGCGCCGGCCTGGCGCCGATCGTAGAGGGGCTCCACGGGGTCGAGTCCCTTGCGCTCGCGCTTGCGGTTGGTCCACTCGGCCTCCTTCTCGTTCAGGAAGGCGGCATCCTGGAGCATGATCTGGCAGAGGTCGCGGGTGGCGTGCTGGCAGTAGACGGGACCGCGGTAACCCCGCTTGACCAGCAAGGGGATGCGCCCGCTGTGGTCGAGGTGGGCGTGGCTGAGGACCATGGCGTCCAGGGTCTCGACGTCGAAGGGGAAGGGCGAGCGGTTGCGTTCTTCCTGCTCGGACGATCCCTGGATCAACCCGCAGTCGATCAGGACCCGGCGTTCGCCGGCCCGCAGCAGCAGGCAGGAACCGGTGACTTCGCGCGTGGCGCCCAAGAGTTCGATCTCCATGGGACCTCCCGTTGATTCAGTGCCGATCCCGGGGGTTCCGGCGCAGCCGCCGGACCAGGAAGCGGGCGGGGTTGAGGTGGTCGACGAGGGCTTTCTCCAAGGGTAGCGGGTCGCCGTCGATCTGGGCGGCCAGCAGTTCCGCGGCCAGCGGCGCCCAGGCCAGCCCCCGGGCCCCCAGTCCACTGATCACGTGCAGCCCGGGGTGGAACCGGGGCTCGGGGTAGTCGGCCGGGTCGCGGCCGAGATAAAGGTCGTCGTAGTCGCGCTCGAAGGCGGCGGCGTCCACCACCGGGCCGACCACCGGCAGGCGGTCGGCGGTGGTGGCGCGCTGGCCGGCGCGACCGGCGAGGTCGGCGGTTTCCAGTCCCTCGGCCAGCGAGGGTGCCAGGCCCGCCAGGCGCGCCAGGTTGTCGCGGTGGTCCTCGGGCGTGGGCCCGGGGGTGGGATCGTTCTTGTTGAACGAGGCGCCGAAGCAGAGGACGTCGTCCACCGGCGGGATGGCATAGCCCTCGCCGCAGACCACCGCCTGCAGCCGGGCACGGGCGCCGTCGGCGGGGGCCAGGCTCACCTGGCCGCGCACCGGGGCCAGGTCGAGCCAGCCGCCGGGGATCAGCCGGCGGGCATCGGTGGCGTTGGCCAGTACCACCTGGCGGGCGTGGAGGACGGGCCGGCCGTGCACGTCGTCGAGCCGCCAGCCGTCGCCCTCGCGCGCGAGCCCGGCCACTTCGCGGACGAAGTGGCGGCGGATGCGCCCGGCGTGCGCCTCCAGGTTGGCCTGGCAGAGACTGGCGGGCTGGACCCAGGCGCCGTCCGGGAAATGCCAGCCGCCGTCGGCGAGGGGCACGCCGGCCACCTCGCTGGCCTCGGCCCGGTCCAGCCAGTCGACGAAGTCGGCCGGCAGCGCCAGCGCCTCGAGGATGCGCAGCAGCTGGTCGCGGTGGCGGGGGCCGCGGGGCAGGCGCAGCACCCCGCCGCTGCGCCAGCGGGGCGGGCAGCGGCCGGCGTCCAGCTGGCGGAGGTGGCGCAGGGCGTGGAGAAAGCCGCTGGCGGCGATCCGCGAGGGCGGGTTCCAGTCGCGGGCGAGGTTGGGCATGAGGATGCCGGCATGGTTGCCGGAGGCCTCGGCACCGGGGGCGTCGCGGCGCTCCACCAGCTCCACGTCGTGGCCCCGGGCGGCCAGGCGTTCGGCCACGTGGCTGCCGGCCAGGCCCGCGCCGATGACGGCGACGGGGCCGTCGCCCGCGGGTTCGGGCAGCGCGTACCAGGGGCGCTCGGGACGCCGGTGGATGGCCGGCCCACCCGCCGGGTGGCGGCCGGCGAGCATCTCCCGCTTGCGGCCGAAGCCGGGGCGCTTCTCCATGGCGAACCCCTCGGCCTGCAGGCCGCGGCGCACGTGGCCCGCGGCGGTGAAGGTGGCCAGGGTGGCGCCGGGGCCGCTGAGCCTCGCCAGCTGGCGATACAGGCCGGGGGTCCACATGTCCGGGTTGCGCGCGGGGGCGAAGCCGTCGAGGAACCAGGCGTCCACCCGGGCGGCCAGCTGGGGCAGCACGTCGCCGGCGTCGCCGAAGAGCAGGGTGAGCACCACCCGGCCACCGTCGAAGGTCAGCCGGTGGAAGCCGGGCACGCAGGGCGGGTACTGGGCCAGCAGGGCCCGGGAGCGCCCGGGGAAGTGGCCCCGGGTCCGGTGGATGCGGCCGAGGTCGACGCGCGCGAAGGGGTGTTTCTCCACCGAGACGAAGTGCAGGCGAGCATCGGCCGGGGCAGCGGCGGCCCAGGCATCCCAGGCCACCAGGAAGTTGAGGCCGGTGCCGAAACCGGTCTCGCCGACGGTGAACGAGCGCCGCCCGCCCCAGCGCGCGGGCAGGTCGTTGCCGGCGAGGAAGACGTGGCGGGCCTCGGCGAGCGGGTCGTCGAGGGCGCTGTAGTAGTCGCCGTAGGTCTCGGAGAAGGGTTCGCCGCCCGCGCCGGGGGTCAGCCGGGCCGGCTCGATGCCCGGGCGGTCACTCGCCATGGACGGTGACGACCAGGTTGCGCCGGTGCCGGTGGCTGCGGTGTTCCCAGAGAAAGACCCCCTGCCAGGTTCCCAGCTGCAGCCGGCCCTCGCCCACGGGCACCGTCAGGTCGGTGTGGGTGAGGATGCTGCGGGCGTGGGCGGCCATGTCGTCGGGGCCCTCGTGGTCGTGGACGTAGGCCGGGTCGCCGTCGGGGGCCAGCCGGCCCAGGATCGTCTCCAGGTCGGTGCGCACGCCGGGGTCGGCGTTCTCGCAGATCATCAGCGAGCAGCTGGTGTGCTGGACGAAGACGTGGCACAGCCCGGTGGCGATGCCGGACTCGCGGACCACGCCGGCCACCGCGTCGGTGATCTCGCGCGATCCGCGGCCGGGGCAGTCGAAGTGCAGGTGCTGCTGGTGAATCATGGGGTTTCAGGCCAGTGTCTTGGGGAATTCGAGCCGCCCGCGCGCGGCGCCGCTCGCGGGCCGGGCGAGCTCGGCCGGGAGCTCGGCATGCCCGACCAGGCCGGGCTGGGCGGCACCCACGTAGTTGCCCTGGACCAGGTCGATGTCGAGCTCGCGCAGGGTGGCGAGTACGGCCGGCGAGTCGACGAACTCGGCCACCGTGCGCTTGCCGAGGCTGCGGGCGACCTCGGCCATGGATTTTACCAGCGCCCGGTCGGCCGGGTCGCGGGCGACGTTGCGCACGAACGAGCCGTCCAGCTTGACCAGGTCCACCGGCAGCTCGCGCAGGTAACGGAAGGAATTGAAGCCGGCGCCGAAATCGTCCAGGGCCAGCCGGCAACCCAGCTCGTGGAGTTCGGTGACCATCTCGCGCACCCGCTGGAAATTGGCGATGGCCGCGGTCTCGGTGATCTCCAGGACCAGCCGCGCGGGGTCCACCTCGCGGGCATGGATGCGGTCGCGGATCAGGCGCAGCAGTGCCCGGTTCTGGAAGGCGTGGGCGGAGAGGTTGATGTCGAGGCCGGTGGGCGGTGCCGGTCCGTCGCTGGCGGCCAGGGCATCGATGGCATGATCCACCACCCAGGCGTCGATGGGATTGATCAGCCCCACGCGCTCGGCGGCGGGAATGAAATCCCCGGGGCGCTGGATGTTGCCGTGGCCATCCCGCAGCCGGATCAGGGCTTCGTGGTGACTGATGGTGCCGGTCTCCAGCTCGACGATGGGCTGGTAGGCGAAGAAGAAGCGATTCTCGGCCAGGGCCTCGCGCAGCACCGGGATCCAGCGCCGGTCGTCGCGCAGGCTGTGCAGGGCGTCCTCGCCGGGGGCATGGGTATAGACGCGGTTGCGTCCCGTCTGCTTGGCCGCGAAGGCCGCCTGGTAGGCGCGCCCGAGCATGGACTCGGGGGTGATCTCGCCGGCGTCCGGCTCGTGGTGGCAGACGCCCACGCTGACGCTGACGGGGTAGGTCCCCCGGAACCGGAAGCGGTAGCCATCGAGCCGGGCGCGGATGTCCTCGGCGATGCCGACGGCCGTCTCGGCGTCGATGTCGGGCACCAGCAGGGCGAATTCGTCGGAGCCGACCCGGGCCAGCATGCCGTGTTCCGGCCGGATCCGGTGCAGCAGGGCGGTGAGCTCGCGCAGCAGCTGGTCGCCGGCGGCGTAGCCCTCGGCGTCGTTGATCACCTTGAAATGGTCGATGTCGATGTAGATCAGCGAGCTGCGGCGCCGCTGGCCGGTCCGGGCCGCTTTCTCCAGCTCGAGCTGCAGGTGGCGCCGGTTGTGGAGGCCGGTGAGATCGTCGTGGTGGGTCAGGTGTTCCAGCCGGGCCTGGATGATCTTGTGATGGGCCCGCTCGTCCACCAGGCGCTCCCGCTCGGCGCGGGCCTCGCCGTTGGCCAGCAGCAGGCGGGCGAACAGCGCGGCATGGCCGGCGTCCGCCTCCGGCGAGCCGGCGGGATGGGCCGGGCACTCGATCAGGCAGTCGCTCTCCGGGACCTCGAACAACGGGCCGGCGGGCGCCCCGAGCAGCAGGCAGCCGACCATCACCCCCTCGCGCTGCAGGGCGTTGCACAGCGCCAGGCATTCGGCCGTGGGCTGCCATTCGCGGGCGAGGATCATGACCGCCGGGGGGCGGTCGGCGACACGCAGCTGCTCGCGCAACAGGTCGGGGAGGGCGCCGGCCGCCAGGTCGCGCGCCGCCGGCAGCCCGTGCGCTGCAAGCGCCCGGTCGGGCAGTGAACGCTGCGCCCCGCCGAGGCGGCATAGCAGGAGGTCGGCGAAAGCGGTGCTCGACCGCCGCCCGGCTTTGGGCGTGGCGTTTCTGGTCATGCCGCGCGGCTCCCCGCGTGTGGGCTGGAGGTGGCGCGGGTCGCGCGTTTCCGGCGCGGCCGTGCCCCGTTCGGTTGCCGTCCCGGCCCCTCCCTGCGGCCGCGGAGAACGCACCCCGCAGCACGGGGTGTCGGGCTCTCCCTGTCGCAAAAAGGTAACCGATGATGATCGACAATCCTAGACGAGGCGTGTTGAAGCGAAGTTTAAGCCGTCACCGCGGTGGTCGATTCGGCGGGCACTCGGCCAGGGAGCTTCTGCACGAACCGATGGCGTCTCTGGCTTGCGGGTTTGTTCGCAATCGAGACGCCGGGCCGAAGGCGGGCTGGTTGCCCGTCGAGGACCGGGCACAACCCGGCAGGAAAGCCGGGTTGCACGCCTTTAGGCGCCCGCAGGGTGCCGCACACGGATGTGCGGCATGAACAAGAGTGCGGGCAAACCCGCAAGCCCCTTCGGGCGGGCCGCCAAGGGCCCATCTGCGGGTTACGGATGCCATCCGTGGCATCCGCCCTTCGGGCCAGCCTGCCGGCTGTTCAAATCCGCTCCCGGCGGATTTGTGCAGCTCTGGTAAAGGGCGACGGCCATTCACTGCGAGCTGCGCCTTGCATCTGGACCCTTGGCGGTCCCGCAGAGACACTATCGATTCGCGTAGAAGTTCCCTAGAGTGGGGAGTGAAAGCCGACGTTCCAGGGGAATGATGACGACGATTCAGGCGCGCGAGATCCTGCGGGTGAGTTCCGAGCTGGTCTCTCCGCCGGAGGTGTTCACCCGTCTGCGGACGTTGCTGGACGACCCGGACTGGACGCCGGAGGCCGTGGGCCGGGTGATCGAGAACGACCCGGCCCTGTCGGCCCGGCTGCTGCGGGTGGTCAACAGCCCGCTCTACGGGCTGGCCCAGCCGGTGGACTCCATCCCCCGCGGCATCGGCCTGGTGGGCGCCGACGAGCTGGGGCGGCTGGCCCTGGCCACCAGCGTGATGCGGGCCTTCCACGGCATCCCCGATAGCCTCTTCAACGTCAGCCGGTTCTGGCAGGAGAGCCTGCGCGACGCGGTGCTGGCCAAGGTGATCGCCGACGCCCACCCCCACCGGCGGCGCCTGGAGCCGGCGTTCCTGGCGGCCTTGCTGGCGGGGATCGGGCAACTGGTGCTGTTCCGGGTGGTGCCGGAACTGGCGCGCTCGGCCCTGGAGCGTGCCGAGCACCGGGACGAGCCCCTGGCGGCCGCCGAAGAGGCCGTGGTGGGCTGCAACCATGACGAGGTCGGGCTGCAGCTGATGCGGGACTGGCGACTGCCCGTGGCCCTGGTCCAGCCGGTGGCGGCCCGGGCCGGTGAAGCGGTGGAGGCCGACCACGCCCCGCTGGTGGAGGTGGTCGAACTGGCCGCAAAGATCAACGAAACCGTGTATCTTGGAACGGAGGAGGTCGCCGACCCGCTCGCCGCCATCCAGGTCCTGCCCCACTGGGAGCGCCTGGGCCTGGATGCCGGCTCGCTGGGCGATCTGCTGCTCGATGCCGAATCGCGGTTCGATGCCGCGGTGGGCGCGATGCTCTCGGCCTGATGGGCGGGGCATGGAATTTCGTTGCGCCGCGGGCGCGACCCACACTGATCGAGGTTTCGCGATGACCGCTTCCGGCCAGGATGAACGACGCCGTTACCAGCGAGTCAACTTCGTGCGCGACGCGGTGATCGAGACCGCGGCGGGCAACGTCCTCTGCCAGGTGCTCGACATCTCCCTGCAGGGCCTGCTGGTGGAGGTGGGGGAATCGCAGGTGCCCGCCGAGGACGTGGTGGACCTGGAGTTGTCGCTCATGGGCGGCGAGCCCGACATCCGGTTGCAGGCCCGGGTGGTCCACCGGGAGGACGGCCACGTGGGCCTGGCCTGGGAGGCCATCGACCTGGAGAGCCTCAGCCGCCTGCGGCGCCTGCTGGAACTCAACCTGGGTGACCCGGAACTGATCCGCCGGGAGATCGGCCAGCTGCTGGAGGACGGGGCGGGCCGCTGACGGCCGTCTCGCCCGGACATGCGCGAGTACACCGAGGACTACGACCAGGCCTCCGCCCTGCTGCGCCAGGTGCTGGCCCTGCTGGGTCGGCACCACATTCCCCCCGACCCGCGCGCCTATGCGGTCTTCTACGACTACCTCGCCGGCACCGACGAGGGCCTGCGGCGGGCGGTGGACGAACGCCTCGCCCGCGGTGGCTGGAATGCCGAGGATACCCGCGAGCTGTTCGAGCGCTTCGTCCACCAGCACGACAGCCAGGTGGTCACGGCCGTCCATAGCGGCCTGCGCAAGATCCTCCAGGACCTGCTCGAGCGGGTGCTCGCCTCGGCCAGCGACTTTGCCGATTACGCCATCAATCTCGACGACTTCTCCCGCCAGCTGCACGAGGTGGGCGACCGCGACCTGCTCGCCAGCCTTACCGGCGACATGGTCGCCCACACGCGCGGCGCCCAGGCCTCCAACTCGGCGCTGCAGGAGCAGGTGGAGGACACCAGCGAGGAAGTGGCGGCCCTGCGCGCCGAGCTCGCCCGCGTTCGCCGCCAGGCCCGCACCGACCCGCTCACCGGGCTGGCCAATCGCAAGGCCTTCGACGAGAGCCTCGCCGAGTGGCTGGCGCAATCCGTTGAAACGGGCGAGCCCCTCTCGCTGCTGCTCGTCGACATCGACGATTTCAAGTCCTTCAACGACGACTTCGGCCACCTGGTGGGCGACAAGGTGCTCAAGTTCATCGCCGCCACGCTCACCGAGCAGGTCAAGGGCCGCGACGTGGCGGCCCGCTTCGGCGGCGAGGAGTTCGCCGTGATCCTGCCGGAGACCGGCCACGAGGGGGCCGAGAAGCTCGCCGAGCAGATCCGCTCGGTGATCGAGCGCAGCCGGGTCAAGCGCCCCGAGCACGAGGAACTGGTGCGCAAGGTCACCGTCTCGGTGGGGCTCGCCACGTCGGTCGGTGGCGACGCCTGCGAAAGCCTGATCGAGCGCGCGGATGCCGCCCTCTACCGCGCCAAGCGCGACGGCCGCAACCGGATTCGCCGCGACTGACGCGGGCAACCGGGCGGCCGCCTCGCCGCGCGAATCAGTCCTCCCGGCGCGCCTTCTCCGTCTCCAGGACCGTCTTCTGCATGGGCAGCAGGCTGTCGGGGTTGAGCGACAGGCTGGAAATCCCCCGTTCCACCAGCCAGCGGCTGATCTCGGGGAAGTCCGACGGCGCCTGGCCGCAGATGCCGACGTACTTGTCGTGGCGGTGGCAGGCGTCGATGGCCATTTCCATCATCTTCAGTACCGCCGCGTTGCGCTCGTCGAGGTTCTCCAGGAAGGTCGAGTCGCGGTCCACGCCGAGGGTGAGCTGGGTGAGGTCGTTGGAGCCGATGGAGAAGCCGTCGAAGTGCTCGAGAAAGGCGTCGGCGAGCAGCGCGTTGGCGGGGATCTCGCACATCAGGTAGACGCGCAGCTGGTCGCGCCCGCGCTCGAGCCCGTGGCGCTGCATCCGGTCGAGCACGTGGGTGGCCTCGTCCACCGAGCGCACGAACGGGATCATGGCGTGGGCGTTGGTCAGGCCCTTGTCGTCGCGCACCCGGCGCATGGCCTCGCACTCCATGGCGAAGCACTCGGCAAAGCGCTCGGAGGCGTAGCGCGAGGCCCCGCGGAAGCCGAGCATGGGGTTCTCCTCGTGGGGCTCGAAGCCCTCGCCGCCCACCAGCGAGGCGTACTCGTTGGACTTGAAGTCGCTCATGCGCACGATCACCGGCCGCGGGTAGAAGGCCGCGGCGATGGTGGCGATGCCCTCGGCGAGGCGCTGGGTGTAGAACTCGCGCGGGTCGGGGTAGCCGGCGGCGCGCTGGTCGATCTCGTCGCGCACCGCGGCGTCCATGGCGTCGTACTCCAGCAGGGCCCGGGGATGCACGCCGATGTGGTTGTTGATGATGAACTCCAGGCGCGCCAGGCCCACGCCGTCGGAGGGCAGCTGGGCCATCTCGAAGGCCTGCTCGGGGTTGCCCAGGTTGATCATCAGGCGGGTCTCGGGCTTCTCCAGCCGGCCGAGATCGATGCGCTCCACGTCGAAGGCCAGGCGGCCGGCGTAGATCAGGCCGCTGCTGCCCTCGGCGCAGGAGACGGTCACCTCGTGGCCGTCGGGGACGCGCTCGGTGGCGTCACCGCAACCCACCACGGCGGGGATGCCCAGCTCCCGGGCGATGATCGCGGCGTGGCAGGTGCGCCCGCCGCGGTTGGTGACGATCGCCCCGGCGAGTTTCATGATCGGCTCCCAGTCGGGGTCGGTCATGTCGGTGACCAGGATGTCGCCGCGCTCCACCCGGTTCATCTCGGCGGCGGACTCGACCACCCGCGCGCGCCCGGCGGCGATGCGCTGGCCCACGCTCTTGCCCTGGGCGAGGACCTCGCCCTTCTCGGCCAGGTGGTAGACCTCGTGCATGGCCCTGTCGGCCTGGGAGTGCACGGTCTCCGGCCGGGCCTGGAGGATGAACAGCTCGCCGGTCTCGCCGTCCTTGGCCCACTCGATGTCCATGGGACGGGGCTCGCCGGCCTTCTCGGAGTAGTGCTGCTCGATGGTGGTCGCGTAGCGGGCCAGCGTGAGCACCTCGTCATCGGTGATCGAGAAACGCTTCTGCTCGGCCTCGGCGACATCGACGTTGCGGGTCGAGCGGCCGAACTCGGAATTGTCGCTGTAGACCATCTTGATGGCCTTGCGGCCCAGCTGGCGGGAGAGAATGGGCCGGAAACCCTTTTCCAGCGTCGGCTTGAAGACGTAGAACTCGTCGGGATTGACCGCCCCCTGGACCACGTTCTCGCCCAGCCCGTAGGCCGAGGTGATGAATACCGCGTCGCGAAAGCCGCTCTCGGTGTCGAGGGTGAAGATCACCCCGGAGGCGGCCAGGTCCGAGCGCACCATCTTCTGGATGCCGGCCGAGAGGGCCACTTCCATGTGGTCGAAGCCCTTGTGCACGCGGTAGGAAATGGCGCGGTCGGTGAACAGCGAGGCGAACACGCGCTTGCAGGTATGCAGCAACTCGTCCTCGCCGCAGATGTGCAGGTAGGTCTCCTGCTGGCCGGCGAAGGAGGCGGTGGGCAGGTCCTCGGCGGTGGCCGAGCTGCGCACGGCGACGTCCGGGTCGGCGCCGTATTCCTCGCCCAGCTCCCGGTAGGCGGTGCGGATCTCCTCGGCGAGGTCGTCGGGCATCGTGCCGCCGGCCACCCATTCGCGGATCTGGCGGCCGGTCCTTTCCAGGGCGTCGACGTCGTCGGGGGCGAGGTTGTCGAGTGCCTCGCGGATCCGCTCTTCGAGATCGTTGTGACGGATGTAGTGGCGGTAGGCCTCGGCGGTGGTGGCGAAGCCGTGGGGCACCTGGACCCCCTTCTCGCTGAGCGTGGCGACCATCTCGCCGAGCGAGGCGTTCTTGCCCCCGACGATGGCCACGTCCCCCATTCCCAGCTCGGCGAAACGCTTGACGTAATTCATCCGTTCACGACTCCCTTGAATGGTGTTCTCGGCGAAAGCGGTGCGGCCGCGCCGGCGACCGACTCCCCATTGATAGCAGCTGCGGGTTGAAGCTGCATGACGCCCGGGCCGGTTCGCCGGCGCCGCGGGCCGGGCGGTCAGTCGGCCGGGTTGACGCGGCAGGTCGCGGGGCGGCCGTCGGGCGTGCGCTTGACCGCCATGCCGGCGGTGTAGAGCGTGTCGGCGTAGAGGTAGGTGACGCCGTCGAGACAGATTTCGGCGAGGTTGCTGCCGGTCTTGCCCAGTCGGCCCCGCGAGCGCACCGCGTGCACCGGGATCTCGGCCGGCGCCTGCTCGAGGCAGGCCGGGCTGCGCCCGGAGGCGTCCAGGCGCTCGGCCATGGCAAACCGGCTGCGGTAGAAGAGCACGTAGTAGGGGCGGTCGTCGACGCACTCCTCGAGCAGGTGCGCGTTGGGGCCGTAGTGCCCCAGGTCCACCTCGCCGACCACCGTGACCTCGTCGAGGTCGATGTTGCTGGGAAAGCCCGAGCAGCCGGCGGCGAGCAGGGCGCCGAGGCCGGCCGTGAGGGGTCGGAAACGACCAGGGAACATGGCGAGCGGCAACCGCGGTTGTGTGTCTGTCCCCCAGTATAGCCCCCGGGGCCGCGGTGAACCCAGGTGTCAGTCGATCACGCAGGGTTCCTTGAGCTGGACGAGGCTGTCCTCGTCGGAGGGCACGGTCAGCGGCAGCTCGGCTTCCTGCCAGCCCAGCAGGCCCCCGGCGATGTTGGCCACGTCGGTGAAGCCCATGCGCTGCATGACCTCGGCGGCGAGCGCGGCACGCCCGCCGGAGCGGCAGAAGATCAGCCAGGGACGCTCGCGGTCCTGGAGCTCGGGGTTGTGGCCGGCATAGTCGTGGTCGCAGGCGGGCTCGAGGATGCCCCGGGGAACGTGCACGGCGTTCTCCACCGAGCCCGAGAGGTACTCGGCGGGCTCGCGCACGTCCAGCACGCTGTAGCCGTCCTGCATCATCCGGTAGGCCTCGGTGGGCTCCACTTCGCGGATGCGGTTGCGGGCGTCGAGAATCAGGTCCTTGAGGGTCAGCGCGTTGCTCATCGGGTATCGCTCTCTCGTCGTCGGTCAAACCACGGCGAGGGTAACCGAATCGGCGTTCGAGTTCGGCAAAATGTTTCGTTTGCCGATTACCCGGTCTTATCGCGGTGTGTCGCGGTCGGTGGTCACGCGGTCGCGGCCGGCGCGCTTGGCGGCATAGAGGGCGTCGTCGGCGCGCTTGACCAGGGCGTGGAGGGATTGATCGGCCCGGTGGGCGGCCACGCCCACGCTGATGGTCAGCCGCAAACCGTGGGCGAAGCGTTGCCGGGCCACGTGGCGGCGCAGGTCCTCGGCCAGCCGGTGGGCGCCGTCGATCGCGGTCTCCGGGGCCAGCACGAGGAATTCCTCGCCGCCCCAGCGGGCCAGGAGATCGGTGTCGCGCAGGCGCTCGTCCACGACCGCGGTGAGCTGGGCCAGGACGCGGTCGCCCACGTCGTGGCCGTGGGTGTCGTTCACCGCCTTGAAGTGGTCGATGTCGAACATCAGCAGGGCCAGGGGCTGACCGTAGCGCCGGGCGCGCCGGTATTCTTCCTCGAGTCGCTCGTTGGCGCGGCGGCGATTGGCGGCGCCGGTGAGCTCGTCCACCTTGGCCATGCGTTCGAGTCGCTCGCGCAGCTCGACGAGCTCGGTGATGTCGTGGGAAAAACCGATCAGCGAGGTGACCCGGCCGTGTTCGTCGAACAGCGGGATCTTGGTGGAATGGTAGAAGCGCTCCCCGTGCGCGGAGTCGCTGAAGCGCTCTTCGTCCACCCGCTTCTCCCCGCGTTCCAGCACCTGGCGGTCCACCCGGGCGAAGGCCTCGGCGACCTCGGGCGTCAGCAGGTCCTCGTCGCGGCGGCCCAGGATGGCCTCCACCGGCCGGCCGTAGAGCCGGGCGGTGCGCTGGTTGACGTAGAGATAGCGACGCTCGCGGTCCTTCATGTAGATGTGATCGTCGGCGTGATCGAGGACCGTCTGCAGCAGCTGGCGCTGTGCCTCCAGCTCGCCCTCGAGGCGCTTGCGTTCGGTGATGTCGGTGGCCACGCCGCACATGCCGGTGATCGCCCCCGACGCGTCGAACAGCGGCGTCTTGGCCGACCAGAACCAGCGGGTCTCGCCGCTGCCGGCGAGGGTATTGCATTCCTCGGTCTCGATCGCCCGGCCACCGGCGAGCACCTGCTCGTCGTTGCGCCAGACGTCGCTGGAGCGTTCGCCGGAAAAGAAGGCGTGATCGTCGCGACCGACGATCTCCTCGAGGGTCATGCCGAAGAGCTCGCGGACACGCCGGTTGGCGTAGGTGTAGCGACCCTCGCGGTCCTTGGTGAAGACATAGGCACCGACGTTGTCGAGGGTGCCCTCGAGGAGGGCGGCATAGCTCCGCAGGTCCTGCAGGCGGTGTTCGCAGTCCGAGCCCATGGGGCTTTGCCTCGCGGGTGAGGGCGGTCGGGCAGGCGTCTTCGTGCAAGACTAGGAGTGAATCGGGTCCGGGGCAACGCGGGGGCGGAAATCGGGCATGAAAAAAGCCGCACCTGCGTGCGGCTTTCGGGGCCACTCGGGACCGGAATCTGGTCGGAGCGGCAGGATTCGAACCTGCGACCCCTTGCACCCCATGCAAGTGCGCTACCAGGCTGCGCCACGCTCCGAGTCGTCGTTCGCGGACTGCCCCGCGAAGAGATTGCGAATACTACTCGAAAGTGAGGCGGATGAAAAGGGGGAGTGCGCCGCTTGTGCCTTTCACGGCTTCGGCCGAAGGGGCGTGGGGCAATCGACCACCCCGGCCATCGACGGCCTCCCCCTCACCCTGGCCCTCTCCCCCGAGGGGAGAGGGGACTGGGGGGCGGAGTCTGCCTCACAGTCATCGACGGCCCCCTCACCCTGGCCCTCTCCCCGGTGGGGAGAGGGGACTGGGGGGCGGAGTCTGCCTCACCGTCATCGACGATCCCCCTCACCCTGGCCCTCTCCCCGGTGGGGAGAGGGAACTGGGGGCGGAATCCTGCTCGTCGTCATTGCTGGCCGCCTCCTCGCCTCCGCTCTCTCCCCGGTGAGGAGAAGGGGGCTGGGGGTGGAATCTGCCTCACCGTCATCGACGGCCCGCCGGTTCCCCTCTCCCCCTGGGAGAGGGGTCAGGGGTGAGGGGTGAGGGCTCATTCCTCCAGCGTCTTGAGCAGGGCCTCGAGCTCGCGGCGCATTTCCGCGGCCAGGCGGCGTTCACCGGGGTCGGCGGCGGCCTTGCCGGACTCCAGGCGCTGGCGGGCGCCGCTGATGGTGAAGCCCTGGTCGTAGAGCAGCGAGCGGATCTCGCGGATCAGTTCGATGTCGGGCCGCTGGTAGTAGCGCCGGTTGCCGCGGCGCTTGACCGGCCGCAGCTGGGGGAATTCCTGCTCCCAGTAGCGCAGGACGTGCGGCTTGACGGCACAGAGCTCGCTCACTTCGCCGATGGCGAAGTAGCGCTTCTCCGGGATGGGTGGGAGGTCGGGGCTAGCGGGATTCGGGCCCTTCATAGGCCTCGACGCGCGACTTGAGCTTCTGCCCGGGACGGAAGGTGACCACCCGGCGGGCACTGATGGGGATTTCCTCGCCGGTCTTGGGATTGCGGCCGGGACGTTCGTTCTTGTCCCGCAGCACGAAGTTGCCGAAGCCCGACAGCTTCACCGACTCGCCGTCCTCCAGCGCGGTGCGGATCTCCTCGAAGAAGGCCTCGACGAATTCCTTGGCCTCGCGCTTGTTGAGGCCGATGTCCGCGTGCAGTTGTTCGACGATGTCGGCTTTCGTCAGTGCCATCCGCTCAGTCCCTCAGGGTCACGCCCAGTTGCTCGCGAAGGCCGGCCAGGATGCGCTCCGTGGCCCCCTCGACGTCATCGTCGCCAAGCGTGCGCGAAAAGTCCTGCAGAATCAAGCCGAAGCCCACGCTGCGGTGCCCCTCGGCCACGCCCTTGCCCTGGTAGACATCGAAGACGAACACGTCGACCAGGGTGTCGGGGGCGTGGGCGCGGATCGTTTCGCGCACGCGGGCCACGGGCAGGTCGTCGGGGACGATCAGGGCCAGGTCGCGGCGCACCGAGGGATACCGCGGCAGCTCGCGGAACGCGGGCAGGCGCGACTGGCTCAGCGCGGCCTCCTCGATCTCGAAGACCAGCAGCTCGGGCTCGATGTCGAGCCGGGCCTGGGTCTCGGGGTGGAGCGCGCCGAGCCGGCCCACCACGCGGCCGTCGAGCCGGATGTCGGCGCCACGGCCGGGGTGCAGGGCGGGGTGCTCGCTGCGGACGAACTCGGCCTCGCCCAGCCGCCCGGCCAGGGCCAGCAGGGCCTCGACGTCGCCCTTGAGGTCGAAGAAGTCGGCCCCGCGGTCGTCGTTCGCCCAGCCTTCGGGCTGGGCGCTGCCGCAGATCACGCCGCCGAAACGGGCCTGCTGGCGGGTGGTCCCGCCCTCGGGGATGAAGCACAGGCCCTGCTCGAACAGGCGCACGCGGGCCTGCTGGCGGTTGAGGTTGAAGGCGGCCGCCTTGACCAGGCCCGGCCACAGGGAGGTGCGCATCACCGACATCTCCGAGGAGATGGGGTTGGCCACGGCGACGGGCGGGTGCTGCGGGTCGAGCAGTGCCTGGGTGGTCTCGTCGACGAAGCTGTAGGTGATCGCCTCCCGGTAGCCGCGGTCCACCAGCGCGTTGCGCAGGCGCCGGCGCGGGAGTCGGGTCTCGGGGCAGGGCACGATCCGCGGTCGCACGGCGGGCTGGTGGCCGGCGATGTTGTCGTAGCCGTGGATGCGGGCGAGCTCCTCGACGAGGTCTTCCTCGAGGGCGATGTCGAAGCGGAAGCTCGGCGGGGTGACCCGCCAGCCGCCGTCGATCGTCTCCAGCTGCATGCCCAGGCGTTCGAGGATGTCGACGATGGCCTCGTCGTCGATCGCCACGCCCAGCAGGCGGCGGGCGCGCTCGCCACGCAGGGGGACGGGGGCCGGTTGCGGCAGGTGGGCCTCGCTGCGCTGCTCCACCACCGGGCCCGGGCGTCCCCCGCAGATGTCGATCAGCAGGGCGGTGGCCCGTTCCAGTGCCCGGCGTTGCAGGCCGGGGTCGACGCCGCGCTCGAAGCGGTGCGAGGAGTCGGTATGCAGGCCCTTGCGCCGTGCCCGGCCGGCGATGGCGGTGGGGGCGAAGAAGGCGCTTTCCAGGAACACGTGGCGGGTGGCGTCGGTCACGCCGCTGGCCGCGCCGCCCATGATCCCCGCCAGTGCCAGCGGGCCGCGGTGGTCGGCGATCACCAGCTCGTCGGCGGCCAGTTCCACGGCCTTGCCGTCGAGCAGGTCGACGGTCTCGCCCTGGCCGGCATGGCGCACCACCAGGCCGTCGCCGATGCGCTCCAGGTCGAAGCCGTGCATCGGCTGGCCCAGCTCGAGCATCACGTAGTTGGTGACGTCCACCACCGGCGAGATCGGCCGCACGCCGTTGCGGCGCAGGC
>JAAZVP010000008.1 GCA_018623495.1 Halothiobacillus sp.
GTCGACGTCCTCGACGCCCAGCGCGCCCAGCTCGAGGCCCGCCGCGACCTGGCCGTCGCCCGCTACAACTACCTCCTCAACGGCCTGCGACTGAAAAAGGCCGCCGGCTCGCTGGCCAAGGAGGACCTGATGGGCATCAACCAACTGCTCGACTGAACCGGGAGCCCGGGCCCATGCTCAACGACGCCGGCGACTCGGTCCTGCTGGTCATCGACATCCAGGACCGCCTGGCCGCGGCCATGGAGGCGGACGACCGGGAACGCGTGGTGGCCGCCGGCCGGCGGCTGGCACACACCGCCGGCCTGCTGGACGTGCCGGTGATCGCCAGCCGCCAGTATCCGCGGGGCCTGGGGGAAATGGACGCCACGCTGGCCGCCGAGCTGCCCGCGGCGACCGGGGTCTTCGACAAGACCTGCTTCTCCTGCTGCGCCCAGCCCGACCTGCGGGCCCGCCTGGAGGCCACCGGCCGCCGGCAGGTGGTGGTCTGCGGCATGGAGACCCACGTCTGCGTCCTGCAGACCGCCCTGGAGCTCGCCGCCGCCGGCTTCGCCCCTTTCGTGCCCGCCGACGCCACCTGCTCGCGCAGCGCCGACCACCACGCCAATGCCCTGGACCGCCTGCGCCAGGCCGGGGTGGTGGTCAGCAACAGCGAATCGGTGCTCTTCGAGTGGCTGCGGGATGCCTCCCACGCGCAGTTCAAGACGGTGTCGAAGCTGGTTCGCTGATCCCGTGCCCCAACCCGCTCACCGACGCTTTCTCCATCCCCGCCACTGGCCCACCTGGCTGGGCCTGGGCCTGCTGTGGCTGGCCCGCAACCGCGGCCCCCGCGGCCGGCGGCGCATCGGCCGCCACCTGGGCGCGCTGGTGCGGGTGCTGCTCCCCGCTCGCCGGCGCGTGGTGGCCACCAACCTGGCGCTGGCCTTCCCGGAGAAAGACCCCGCCGAGCGCAAGGCGCTGATGCACGCCAACTACCGCGAGACCGGCACCGCCCTGCTGGAGGGGGCCACTGCCTGGTGGGGGCGGGACGCGGCGATCGGCGCGGTCCGCTTCGAGGGCTGGGAGCACGTGGAACGGGCGGCGGCCACCGGCCGCGGCATCCTGCTGATCGGCAGCCACTTCGTGGCCCTGGAGATGAGCGGGCGGATCTTCGCCCGGCGCATGCCCACCAGCGTGGTCTACAAGCCGGCCCGCAACCGGCTGTTCGACGCGGTCATGTACCGGGCCCGGGCACGGCGGTTCGCCAACGTCATCCGCAACACCGACCTGCGCACGCTGGTCCGCGAACTCAAGGCCGGGCGCGTGGTCTGGTACGCCCCCGACCAGGACATGGGCCGGCGCCAGTCGGTCTTCGCGCCCTTCATGGGCGTGCCCGCCGCCACCCTGACCACCACCACCCGCATCCTGCGCATGACCGGTGCCACGCCGCTGGGCTACTTCCCCGTCCGCGAGCCCGACGGCTACCGCATCGTGATCACCGAGATGCCCGGCATGACCGGCGCGGACGCGCAGGCGGATGCCGAGGCCATGAACGCCCGGATCAGCGCCATGATCCGCGAGCACCCCGAGCAGTACTTCTGGCTCCACCGGCGCTTCAAGACCCGGCCGAAGGGCGAGCCGAGGATCTACCGGTGAGCCGGTGAGCCGGTGAGCCGCGAGCATGGGCCCGGTTCGGGTGCCGTCAAGCCAGAGGGCGGGCCCTCCCCTGCAGCGCGCCTGCAAGCCCCGAGCGGGCGTGCGGGAATCATTCCCCGAGCTCGCGGCCGATGCGTTCCAGCAGCCGCTCCAGCGTCCCCCGGTTGGCCTCCACCACCCCACGGGCCCTTGCCCCGGCATCGTGACGCGCGGCCGCGTCGTCGAACCAGTCCCCCAGGGCCGCGGCCAGCCCTCCCGCGTCGGCCACCTCCCGGGCCCCGCCCGCGGCCATCAGCGCGGGGTAGACGCCGGCGAAGTTGAACCAGTGCGGCCCGGTGAGCACCGGCAGCCCCAGGGCGGCGGGCTCGAGCGGGTTGTGCCCGCCCACCGCCACCAGGCTGCCGCCGACGAAGGCGCAGTCGGCGGCGGCGAACAGCCGGGGCAGCTCGCCCATGGTGTCTCCCAGATAGACCGGGTCGCCCGCCGCCGGCCAGGCGTCCCGGCTGCGCCGCGGCGGCGGCCAGCCGGCCTCGGCACAGCGGTCGGCCACGGCGTCGAAGCGCTCCGGGTGGCGCGGCACCAGCACCAGCAGGGCATCGGGATGGGCAACCCGCAGGCGACGGTGGGCGGCCAGCACGACCTCGTCCTCTCCAGAGTGGGTGCTCGCCGCCACCCAGACCGGGCGCCCGTCCCCCAGCCGCTGTCGCAGCCGGGCACCCTCGGCCACCGCCTCGGCCGGCACCTCGAGATCGAACTTGATGTTGCCCACCGCGGCCACCCGCCCGGGCGGCGCGCCCAGGTCCACGAAACGCTCGGCATCGGCGCCCTCGCGGGCGGCGATGCCGTCCACGCAGCCGAGCACCTCCCGGGTGAGCGGCCCCAGGCGGGCATAACCGCGCGCCGAGCGCGCCGACAGCCGGGCGTTGAGCAGCAGCAGCGGGATGCCGCGGCGCCGGCAGCCGTGGAAGAGATTGGGCCAGAGCTCGGTTTCCATCACCAGCGCCAGGCGGGGCCGGGCTCGGTCGAGAAAGCGGCGCACGGCACCCGGCCAGTCGAAGGGCAGGTAGACGTGCTCCACGGCTTCGCCGAAGCGCCGGCGCAGCTCGTCGGAGCCGGTGGGGGTGGTAGTGGTCACCAGCAACCGGTGAGCCGGGTAGTCCTCCAGCAGCCGCCGGATCAGCGGGGCCGCGGCCACCACCTCGCCCACCGAGACCGCGTGCAGCCAGATCCGCGGCGCGTCGACGAACGCCGGCCCCAGTCCCAGCCGCTCGCCCCAGCGACGGCGGTAGGCGGGGTTGGCCCGACCGCGCCAGGCCAGGCGCAAGAACACCAGCGGGGCGAGCAGGTAGAGGATCAGGGTATAGAGGCCGCGCACCTCAGCCCTCGGCGCCCTGGATCCGCTGGATCATCGAGGTGGTGGAGAAACCCTCGCGAAAGCCCAGGATCACCACCTCGCCGCCGGCGGCGCGCACGCAGTCCCCGCCGGCCACGTCCCCGGGGGCGTAGTCGCCGCCCTTGACCAGCAGGTCGGGCCCCAGGCGACAGATGAGTTCGCGCGGGGTGTCCTCGGCGAAGGGCACGACCCAGTCCACCGACCGCAACCCGGCGAGCACGGCCATGCGCTGCTCGAGGGGATTCACCGGCCGCTCCGGGCCCTTGAGCCGGGCCACCGAGGCGTCGTCGTTGACCGCCACCACCAGCCGGTCGCCCAGCCGCGCGGCCTCCTCGAGGTAGGCCACGTGGCCGGGATGGAGGATGTCGAAGCAGCCGTTGGTCATCACCACCCGCTCGCCCCGCCGGCGGGCCTCGGCCAGCAGGACCTCCAGCCGGCCGGGCTCCACGACGCCGTGCTCGCCCGCCGGGCCGGCGACGGCCTCGCCCAGCTCGGCGGCGGAGACGCTGGCGGTGCCCAGCTTGCCCACCACCAGCCCGGCGGCCAGGTTGGCCAGCATCGCCGCCCGCTCGGGCGTCTCCCCGGCACCCATGGCCGCGGCCAGGACCGCCACCACGGTATCCCCGGCCCCGGTCACGTCGAATACCTCGCGGGCGCGGGCCGCGAGGTGCAGCGGCTCGACGCCGGCAACCACCAGGCTCATGCCCGCCTCGCTGCGGGTGACCAGCAGCCCCCCGATCCCGGTCTCGGCCAGCAGGGCCCGGCCGCGCTCGGTCAGCTCGGCCTCGTCGGCGAAGGCCCCGGCGGCCTGCTCGAACTCGGCGCGGTTGGGGGTGACCAGGGTGGCCCCCGCGTAGGCGCCGAGATCGGCGCGCTTGGGATCGACGATCACCGGCCGGCCCCGCTCGCGGGCGGCGCGGATGAAGGGTCGCGGGTCGGCGAGCGCGCCCTTGGCGTAGTCGGAGAGCACCACCACGTCGCAGTCGGCCAGGGCGGCCTCGAAGGCCGCGAACAACCGGGCCCGGGCGGCCGCCGGCAGGGGCTGCTCGAAGTCCAGGCGGATGAGTTGCTGGTGACGGGAGAGGACCCGCAGCTTGGTGATCGTGGGCCAGTCCTCCACCGGCACCAGCGCGGCGCGGCAACCCTCGGCCTCCAGCCGGCCGGCCAGCAGGTGCCCGGCCTCGTCCTCGCCCACCGGGCCGACCACGGTGGCCGCACCGGCCAGGGCGGCGACGTTGACGCCCACGTTGCCGGCCCCGCCCACGCGCTCCTCGGCCTCTCCCACCCGCACGACGGGCACCGGCGCCTCCGGGGAGATGCGCCCGGTGTCGCCGTGCCAGTAGCGATCGAGCATCACGTCGCCCACCACCAGGACGCGCACGTCAGCGAAATCGGGAAGGCTCAGGGTCATGGCGGAAACGGTCTCCGTGGGACGGTTGATCCGGCGGGACGATCAGCGCCCCGCCTCGAGCACCTCGCGGTAGACCGCGAGATTGCCGATCACCATGGTATCAATCGAGAAGGCCTCGCGGATGCGCTCGCGCCCCCGCCGACCCATGGCGAGGCGGCCGGGCTCGTCCGCCAGCAGCCGTGCCACCGCCGCCTCCAGGCCGGCCACGTCTCCCGGGGCCACCAGCAGCCCGGTCTCGCCGTCGGCCACGGCCTCGGGAATGCCGCCGGCCCGGCTGGCGACCACCGGCACGCCGGCCGCCTGGGCCTGCAGCAGGGCGATGCCCAGCCCCTCCATGTCCGCCGGGTGGACCAGCAGGTCGAGACAGGGGAGAAAGCGGGCCAGGTCCCGGCGAAAGCCGGCGAAGACCACCGCGCCCCCGAGGCCGCGCTCTTCCACCTCGCGGCGCAGCGCCGCCTCGTGGCCCCCGCGGCCGAAGAAGACCACCCGCAATCCCGGGTGGCGCTCCACCAGGGCGGGCAGCGCGGCCAGCAGGTGCCGGTGGCCCTTGCGCGGGATCAGCTGGGCGACGACCCCGAGCAGGGGGCCGTCGCCGGCGATGCCCAGCTCGCCCTCCAGCCGGTCCCGGTCGCAGTCGCGGTCGAAGGGGGCGGCGTCCAGGGCACTGCGCACGCAGACCACCCGCCCCGGCTCCACCCCCTCGGCCAGCAGCACCTCGCGGATGCCCTCCGAGATGGTGATGACCCGGTCGAAGAGCCGGTACTTGAGACGGGCCACCCAGGCACGCTCGGGGTTGTCCACCCGCCGGGAGAGCACGCAGGGCACACCCTCGAGGCGCGCGGCGATCCCCCCCAGGATGTCCGCTCCCCGGCGGCTGTGGACGTGCACCAGCTCCACGCCCTGCGCGCGGATCAACCGGCGCAGCCGCCCCACCAGGGCGAGATCCAGGTCGCCCTTCATGGGCATCTCCACCACCCGGGCCCCGGCCCGGCGCCCTTCCTCGGCCACCGCGGCACCCTCGGGGCAGGCGAGCAGGTTGTCCACGTCCCGCTCGGCGAGCCCCTCGAGCAGCCAGGCCACCTGGCGGGCCCCGCCGTAGAGGTGTCGGCCGGCCTCCACGTGCAGGACCCTCACGGACCCGCCTCCAGCAGGGGCCGGGCGGTGGCCATCACCTCGTCGGGGGTGATCCCGCGCATGCAGGTGAAGGCCCCGCCGCAGGTGGGATTGCGCCGGCAGGGCGCGCAGTCGAGGTCGTGGTAGATGACCCGCCCCGTCGCGGTGGCGGTGTCGAGGTACGGGCGGGTGGAGCCGAACAGGCAGACCGTGGGCCGCCCGAAGGCGTGGCCCATGTGGGTGAGGCCGGTGTCCACCCCCACCACCAGCCGGGCGTCGCGGATGATGGCCGCCGCCTCCTGCAGGCCGGTCTCGCCCACCAGGTCCACCACCCCGTCGACGGCCAGCGGCCGGGCTGCCTCGCGGTCGCCGGGACCACCGAGCATCACCACCGCCAGCCCCAGCTCCTCGCGGATCCGCTCCACCAGGCCCGCCCAGTGGTCGTTGAACCAGTGCTTCTGCGGCCGGGTGGTGAAGGGACAGACGACGGCGTAGCGGCGATCCGGGCAGTGCCGCTCCAGCAACCGCCCGGCGGCGGCCTCCGCGGCCGCACCGATCCCCACCTGCATCCGGAAGTCGTCGACGGGCAGGCCCAGCGCGCCGGCCAGGTGCAGGTACTCCGAGCCGATGCGCTCGGGCGACCCGCCGAGGGGAACCACCCGCGTCATCAGCCAGCCGCTGCCCTCGCGCGAGCCCAAGCCGACCCGCTCCGGGGCCCCGGAGAGCCGTGCCAGCCCGCCGCTCTTCAACAGCCCCTGGAGGTCGATGGCCAGGTCGAAGTCCCGTTGCCGGAGCTCGCGGCGCAGCGCGCGAAACCGCCCCCAGAGCCCGCCGAAACGGCGCCGCTTCCAGAGCGCGCGCCACTCCCCCTTCGGCCAGGTGATCACCTCGTCCAGCTCCGGGTGATCGGCCAGCAGCGCCCGTGACTCGGGCTGCACCAGCCAGGCGATGTGGGCCCGGGGATAGCGCCGGCGCAGGGCGTGGACCAGGGGCGAGGCCATCACGATGTCGCCGATGGCCGACAGGCGGATGACCAGGATGCGGCGGGGATCAGAGGGCATAGCCATGGGCCTCCAGTGCCAGCCCGGTGCGCCGGGCCAGCCATCGGTTGGACTCGGCGTAACGCGCGCGGATCAGGGCCACGTTCTGCCGGCCCAGCAGGCGCTGCGGTGCCACCGGGGCGCCCAGGCCGGGCAGCCGGTCGAGCCGTTCCAGCAGGCTGCCACGCAGCTTGTAGAGGAGCGGCAGGTGCAGCCAGCAACGCTTGTAGAGCAGGTCGCGGTAGGTGAAGTGGTTGAGCAGCCGCGCCAGCGGCAGCACGCCCCGGCCGTAGGGCGGGTTGGGGCGCGTGTCGCCCAGCCCGTCGAGGTCCACGTCGAGCTCCAGGCGGCGAACGTAGTCCTCCAGGAAGGCCCGGTTGTCGCGCCGAAAATCCTCGTAGGCGAAGACCTGCACCCGCTCGCGGCCGAACAGCGTGTCGTAGTGGTCCACCAGGGCGGCATAGTCGAAGTGGGCGAAGTCGAACAGCGCCGCCTTGGCCGGCTGGAAGCCCGACTCGGGCAGGTAGCGCCCGGGGTGCAGGTAGCGGTTCACACCGTGGGTGCCGCCCTCCTTGACGTACTGCTTGTAGGCCGAGGCGATCATGTCCACCTGTTCGCGCACGAAGATCACCACCTGCGCCTCGGGCAGCACGGTCGCGATCCTGCGGGCGATCTCGCGGGTGAAGCAGCCGTAGAGCCCGCCGGTGTGGATGTTGCCGCTGAGCTCCTCCTCGCAGAGGATCACCCGGCGCCGCCGATCCAGCCCCAGGGCCTCGCGGGCGCGCTCGGGATCGAAGTGCAGTCCGCTGTCGGCGAGAAAGGCCTGCCGGGCCCGTTTGCGGTGGAGGTACTCGGCATTGGTCACCGCGGGATAACAGACCTTCTGGAACCAGTTGGTGGCGGTCTTGTGATAGCCGATGTGGACGATGCTGGGGAGCCTAGGCGCCATGCACGGCCTCCCGGCCCGTCGGCCGGTACAACCGGGCCGAGAGGGCCCAGCCACTGAGCATGGCCAGGACCGCCAGGCCGTGGGCATCGTCATGCCGGACCTGGGCCAGGCTCACGACCAGGAAATAGACGCCGGCGGCCGCGAGAAACAGCGCCGCCCCCGGGCCGAGGCCCCCTGCCCGACGGGCCCGGCGCGCCGCGGCCACCAGCGCCACCGCCAGCCCCGCGAGCAGCACCAGCCCCACCAGCCCGAGCTCCACCCAGGCCTGCAGGTAGAGGTTGTGAAAATGCGGCAACGGCGGCAACCCGGGGACCGCCCCGATCAGGGCCCGGGCACTGCCCGGCCCCCATCCCAGCAGCGGGTGCTCGGCGATCCGCTCGCCGGCCGCCAGCCACATGTGCACGCGGCTGCCGATGCTGGTGACCTCCACGGCCGCGAAGTCCAGCGCCAGCACCTTCTCGATCGTGCCCCATTCCTGCGCCAGGCGCTCGGCCACCACGCCGGAGCCGAGATAGGCCGGCACCGCCAGCAGCAGGGCGAGGCCCGCCGCGGCGTGCCACAGGTGCCGGCGGTCCAGGGCCGCCGCGTGCCGGCGCAGGAGGATCGCGCCGACCACCGGCAGCACCAGCGCCAGACCCAGCCAGGAGGAGCGGGACTGGTTGAAGACGATCGCCAGCACCAGCAACAGCGAGAGGGCGGCCAGCAGGATCCAGCCGGCCACCCCCAGGACCGGGCGCTCGCGCCAGCGGGCACCGAGGGCCGGGACCAGGCAGGCCAGCCCGATCAGCGCCAGCGACAGGTACACTCCCGGGCCGTTGTTGCCCAGGCCGAAGGTGGCGCGCTCACCCGCCAGGTAAGCCGCCAGCCGCCCGGGGGTCAGCCCGCCGAGCACGGCGAGCACCAGCGAGACCAGCGCCAGCCCCAGCATCAGCCCCGCGCGCCGCCGGTCGCCGCCCAGGGCGATTGCCACCACCAGCGTGGGCAACCCGCTGAATGCCAGCCACTGCCCGAGTCCGCGATCGGCATTGGCCGCCCACGGGGCCTGGTCGGCCCGGATCGCCGCCAGCAGGAGATAGACCACGACCAGCAGCGTCAGCCAGGCGAAGGGCTCGCCCCGGAGCCGCTGCCAGGCGGCCGGCCCCTGCAACAGCGCCGCGACCAGCAGGACCACCAGCGCCGCGTTCACCTCGCCCGTGCCCCGGGTGTAGCCCAGCGCCAGCAAGACCAGCCCGAGCAACCCCAGCAGGGCCGCCAGGCGCTCCCGGGGCCCCCGGGACTCGCGACCGAAGAGCAGCGCGGGCAGGGGATGCATTTCGCCGGGCGGGGGCGAGGGGGTTGCAGGATGGTCTTGGTCCACGAGACGGCGCACAGGCTCTGGGTTATACTGGTTCGCTTCCGGGCCGCCGGCCCGGTCCATTTCCAACGACGCCAAGCGCATGCCCACCGGCCCCGACCCGAACTCCCCAGGACCCGCGATCGGCCACCGTGTCTGCATCTTCATTCCCAGCTTCGGCGACGGCGGCGTCGAGCGCATGCTGGTCAACGCTGCACGCGGCATGGCCGAGCAGGGCGCGGAAGTGGACTTCATCGTCCGCCACGCGGGAGCGCCCTATCTCGAGTGGCTGCCGAGGGGCGTGAACGTCCTCGAGTTCGGCGATGCCGGGCGGCGTGAACTCACCCGGCGCCTGGAGCGCCATCTCGGTGAGCGCCGGCCGCGGGCCGTGGTCTCGGCAAAGGGCCTCGATGATAACATAGCGCTGGCCGCGAAAGGCGCGGCGCCGGCCGGTACGCGCTTCTTCCTGCGACCGGGGACGGCGGTCTCCGCGCGCCTCGACAACCGCCGCACCCACCCCCTGCGACGCTGGTGGAAACTGCGCCGCATGCGACACCTGTATGCCCGCGCCGACGGGGTGATCGCGGTCTCCCACGGGGTGGCCGAGGAGATCCGGCAGGCCACCGGCATCGACGCCGACCGCATCCGGGTGGTGCGCAATCCCAACATCACCCCCGAGCTCGAGACCCTCGCCCGCGAACCGGTGGAACACCCCTGGCTCGGCGAGGACCAGCCACCCCTGCTGGTCGCCATGGGGGGGCTGCGGCGGCAGAAGGACTTCCCCACCCTGATCCGGGCCTTCGCTCACCTGCGCGCCGAACGCCCCGCGCGCCTGCTGATCCTCGGGCGTGGCCGCCAGGAGGACCGCCTGCGGGAACTCGCGCAGCGGCTCGGGGTCGGCGAGGACGTCGAGCTGGGCGGCTTCGCCGCCAACCCCTATCCCTATCTCGCCCGGGCCTCACTGTTCGTGCTCTCCTCGCTCTGGGAGGGCTCGCCCAACGTGCTCACCGAGGCCCTGGCACTGGGCACGCCGGCCGTCGCCACCGACTGCCGCAGCGGGCCCCGCGAGATCCTCCAGCAAGGACGGTTCGGGCCACTGGTGCCCGTGGGCGACGCACCCGCCCTGGCCGAGGCGATGGCCCGCACCCTGGACGACCCGCTGCCCGCGGCCACGCTGCGCTCGGCCACCGAGGCCTACACCATGGAAAGGAGCGCCCGCCGCTACCTGGAGGTCCTGGGGGTCGAAGCGTCACCACCCGTCGCCGGGGAGGACCGGCCGTGAAGCCGCGGATCGCCATCCTGCTGTCCTCGCTCGCCGACGGCGGCATCGGCAAGATGCGCACGCATCTCGCCAACGAGTTCGCCCGCCGCGGCTACCCGGTGGACTTCCTCCTCGGCAACCTCGAGGGCCGGTACCTGGCCCGGCTCGACCCGGCGGTCCGGGTGATCCACCTGGGCACCTCGCACGCGCTCACCGGGGTTCCCCGCCTGGCCGCCTACCTATGGCGCAACCGCCCCGAGGTCCTCCTGACCCAGCGCGTCCGCGTCAACGTCATGGCCCTGCGGGCGCGCCGCCTGGCGCGCAGCGCCACGCGGGTCTACGTCACCACCAACACCAACGTCTCCACCCAGCTGGCGAGCCTCGCCCCGGCCAAGCGCGACCGACAGCGGGCCCGCATGCGCCGGCACTACCCGCGCAACCACGGCATCTTCGCCGTCTCCCGCGGGGTGGCCGACGACACGGCCGACCTGCTGGGGATGCCCCGCGAACGGGTCCGGGTGCTGCGCAACCCCACCGTCACGCCGGCGCTCTTCGAGGAGGCCCGCCGGCCGCCCAGCCACCCCTGGTTCGCGGACGGTGGCGGACCGGTGATCATGGGCATGGGCCGGCTGGAACCGCAGAAGGACTTCGCCACCCTGATGCGCGCCTTCGGCCGGCTGCACGCCGCCGTCCCCGGCGCGCGCCTGGTGATCTTCGGCGAGGGCGCGCTGCGGGGCGAGCTGGAGACCCTGGCCGACGAGCTGGGCATCGCCGATGCCGTCGACCTGCCCGGCTTCACCGACCGGCCCTACACCCACCTCGCGCATGCCGACGTGTTCGTGCTCTCCTCGCGCTGGGAGGGCTCGCCCAACGCGCTCACCGAGGCCGTGGCACTGGGCACACCGGTGGTGGCCACGGACTGCCCCGACGGCCCCCGGGAGATCCTCGACGGCGGCCGCCACGCGCCCCTCGTGCCCATGGGCGACACACCCGCCATGGCCGCGGCCATGCAGGCCATGCTCGAGACCCCGCCCCCGCGGGAACGGCTGCAGGCGGCGGCCGGCGCCTACCATGCCGACCGCAGCGCCCGGGCCTACCTCGAGGCGATGGGACTGGAGGGCTGATCGATGTGCGGCATCGCCGGCCTGATCATGCGCGACGGACAGCCGGACCACGGCCGGCTGGAGACCGCCGCGCGCCGCCTGCGCCACCGCGGCCCCGACGACATGGGCGTGCACGTCGAGGGCCCCGCGGGACTGGTGCACACCCGCCTGTCCATCGTCGACCTCGCCGGTGGCCACCAGCCCCTGGAAGACCCTGCCGGCGAGCGCCTGCTGGTGGCCAACGGCGAGATCTACAACGCCCCCGAGCTGCGCCGGGCCCACGCCCGCGAGGGCATCCGGCCGCGCACGCGGTCCGACTCCGAGAGCATCCTGCATGCCCACGCCCTGCGCGGGGTGGAGGGCGTCGCCGAACTCCACGGGATGTTCGCCTTCGCCCTCTTCGACCGCCGCGACGGCAGCCTCCTGCTCGGCCGCGACCGGCTGGGCATCAAGCCCCTCTACGTCGCCCGCCTGCCCGACCGGGTCGCCTTCGCCTCGGAGCTCAAGGCCCTGCTGGCCCTGCTGCCGCAGACCCCCGAGCTCGAACCCGGCGCCATCGCCGAGTTCCTGGAGAACCAGTTCGCCAGCGGGCGCCGGACCGTCTTCCGGGGCATCGAGCGACTGGAGCCGGGCACCTGCCTGCGGGTGGATGCCGGGCTGCGCACCCGGACCCATCGCTACTGGTCCCCGCTCGCCGTGGAGCCCCGGGAATGCTCCGCCGACGAGGCGCTGGAGGCCTTCGAGCCGCTCTTCGACCGGGTCATCCGCGAGCACATGCGCGCCGACGTGCCCTTCGGCCTGTTCCTCTCCGGCGGCGTCGACTCCGCCACCCTGCTCGCCGCCCTGGCCGAGCGCACCGACACGCCCCTGCAGACCTTCTCGGTGGGCTTTTCCGGCAGCCGCATGGCGGACGAGCTGGACGCCGCCGGCCGGCTGGCCGACCACTTCGGCACCCGCCACACCCGGCTGGAGCTCTCCCGCGAGCAGGTCTTCGGCCGGCTGGTCCACGCCATCTGGGCCACCGACGACCTGATGCGCGACTACGCCACCCTGCCCACCTCGCTGCTCGCCGAGACCGCGGCCCGGGGGCTCAAGGTGGTGTTCTCCGGCGAGGGCGGCGACGAGGCCTTCGCCGGCTACCGCCGCTATCGGCCGGGCCCGGAACGCCGCCTCAAGGCGCTGCTGCGCCCCGGCACCGGCGGCTTTCGCACCCGCGGCCAGTGGCGCCCCGGCCGGGCACGCCGGACGCTGGGGCCGGCCCTCTACCGCGCCCGCCGACAGCGGCGCGCACCCTTCGCGCGGGCCTGGGGGGCCACGCCGGCCGGCTGGTCGGCGATCCAGCGGGCCCAGTACACCGACCTGGTCACCGCCCTGCCGGACAACCTGCTGGTCAAGACCGACCGGATGCTGATGGGCTTCGGCCTGGAGGGCCGGGTGCCGTTCTGCGACCACCGGATCGTCGAGTTCGGCCTGGGGCTGCCGGACGGGCTCAAGCTCCACGGCCGCGAGGGCAAGTGGCTGCTGCGCCGGTTCGCCGAGCGCCGACTCCCCGCCGGCCACCTGGACGCCCCCAAGCGCGGCTTCCACGTGCCGGTGGGCGAGTGGCTCCGGGGCGACTTACTCGCCCGGCTGGGCGAGCGGCTGCAGGCGAACCGGGCCATCCGCACCTGGTTCCGCCCCGAGGGCGTGGCAGAGCTGGTGCGCACCCAGCAACGCCGGGGCAATGCCGCCCGCGAACTCATGGGCTTGGCCCAGTTCGCCATCTGGCACCACCTGCTGGTGGACTCGCCCGGGACCGTTCCCGGCCCCTTCGAAGACCCGCTGGACTGGCTCGCATGATCGACCGCGCCCGCATCGCCTGCCTCTTCGCCACCTCCGGTCACAGTGGTGTCGACCGCATCGTGCAGCGGCTGCTGCCGGCGATCGCCGCCCGCGGTCACGCGGTGACGCTGTTCCGGCTGCGCCACCACGGCCCGGCCGTGGAACCGGCACCGGGGCTGGAGGTGGTGGAACTGGACGCCGCTCACGTGGCCACCGCCGGCCGCGAGCTGGCCCGCCGGCTCCGCACCCTGCGCCCGGACGTGCTGCTGGCCGACAAGGACCGCGTCAACCGCCTGGCACGCCGCGCCCTGGACCGCGCCGGGGTGGACGCCCGCCTGGTGATGCGCAACGGCACCACCGTGAGCGTCGACCTCGCCCGCCGCAAGCCCCTCGACCGCTGGCTCCAGCACCGATCCATGCGCCGCACCTACGACCGCGCCGACGCCGTGCTCATGCCCTCGCGGGGCGCGGCCGACGACTTCGCCCGGGTCACCGGCCTGGCGCGCGAGCGCATCCGCGTGGTGCCCAGCCCGGTGGTGGACGACACCCTCTTCCAGCGCGCCGAGGAACCCGTGGAGCACCCCTGGCTCGCCGGCAAGGACCGGCCGGTGATCCTCGGGGTGGGCGAGCTGGGCGCGCGCAAGGACTTCGCCACCCTGCTGCGGGCCTTCGCCCGGCTGCGCGCCGAGCGGCCCGCGCGGCTGATCATCCTCGGGCGCGGCAAGCGCCGCGAGGCCCTGCTGGCCGAGGCCGAGGCCCTGGGCGTGGCCGCGGACGTCGACCTGCCGGGGTTCGACCCCAACCCCTACCGCTACATGGCAAGGGCCGACGCTTTCGCCCTCGCCTCCCGCTGGGAGGGCCTGGGACTGGTACTGGTGGAGGCACTCGCCCTGGGCACGCCGGCGGCGGCCACGGACTGTCCCAGCGGCCCGCGGGAGGTCCTCGACGACGGCCGGCTCGGCCCGCTGGTGCCCGTGGGTGACGACGCCGCCCTGGCCGCCGCGCTGCACCAGCTGCTCGCGCACCCCCCGCTTCCCGGGACACTGCAGGCCGCCGCCCGGCCCTACACCGTGGAGGCCAGCGTGACCGCCTACCTCGAGGCCATGGGGGTCGCGCCTTGAGCCGCCTGGCCGTGTTCACCTCCTTCTCCGGCGCCGGCGGCGTGGAACGCATGGTGATGAACCTGGTGCGCGAGTTCGCGCGCCGCGGGATCGCGGTGGACCTGCTGGGCATCCGCTGCGACAGCGCCCACCTGCGCGACGTGCCCGGCAACGTCCGCCTGCGGCCCCTGCGGGCGAGGCATTCGCGCACCAGCGTCGGCGAGCTGGCCGACTACCTGGAACACGAGCGCCCCGCGGCCCTGCTGGTGGCCAAGGACCGCCCCGGTCGGGCCGCCCTGCGCGCCCGACGCCGGGCCCGCGTGGACTGCCCGGTGGTGATCCGCCTGGGCACCAACCTCTCCGCGGCCCTGGAGGGGCGCCATCCCCTGGCCCGCTGGCTGCGCACCGCGCCCATGCGCCGCGCCTACCGGCAGGTGGACCGGGTGGTGGCGGTCTCCGAGGGCGTGGCCGGAGACACCCGCCGGATCACCGGCCTGCCCGCCGGGCGCGTCACGGTCATCCGCAATCCCGTGATCACCCCGGACCTGGCCCGGCGGGCCACCGCCCCCTGCCCCCATCCCTGGCTCGAGGACGGCAGGGCCCCGGTGCTGATGGCGGCCGGGCGGCTGACCCGGCAGAAGGACTTCACCACCCTGGTCGAGGCCTTCGCCCTGCTGCGCCGGCAACGCCCGGCACGGCTGGTGATCCTCGGCGAGGGCCGGCTGCGGGGCGACCTGGAGCGTCGTATCGGGGCCCTGGGGCTGGCCGGGGACGTGATCCTGCCCGGCTTCACCGACAACCCCTACGCCTGGATGGCCCGCGCCGACGGCTTCGTTCTCTCGTCGCGCTGGGAAGGTTCGCCCAACGTGCTCACCGAGGCCATGGCCCTGGGCACGCCGGTGGCCGCCACCGACTGCCCCAGCGGCCCCCGCGAGGTGCTCGACGACGGGCGGGTCGCGCCCCTGGTGCCGATGGGCGACCCGGCCGCCCTGGCCGACGCCATGGGGCGGATCCTCGACCGGCCACCGGAACCCGCGGACCTGCAAGCGGCGGTGGCCGACTACCGGGCCGACAACAGCGCCGACCACTACCTGCGGGTGCTGGGGCTCCGTTAAACTGCCCCCTCCCGCCAACCCCGAAACCGCCGATGCTGCTCGTCCACCGCTACCGCTTTCTCTTCGTCCACATCGCCAAGACCGGTGGCACCAGCGTGCGGGCGGCACTCAACCCCCTGCGCTGGCGCGACCCGCTCTACTACCTGGCCTGGCCCTGCCAGCGGCTGAGCCATCTCACCGGCCACCGGCTGGGCACCAAGTTCCCGCGCCACGCGCGGGTGATCGCCGCGCGGGAGATGCTGCCCGACGACTACTTCGACGGGCTATTCAAGTTCGCCTTCGTGCGCAACCCCTGGGACCTGCAGGTGAGCTCCTGGCACCACATCCGCCGGGAGCGCCCCCACCTGCTGGAGGGCATCCGCGACTTCGGGCATTTCCTGCGCTGGAAGCTCGACCCGGAGCGCCCCTGGCAGTACCACGTGGATACCTCCATCCAGCTCCAGAGCGACTACCTGGTCGACCTCCACGGCCAGGTGATCGTCGACTTCATCGGCCGCTACGAGCGGCTGGAGACAGACTTCCGGGCGGTCTGCGAACGCATCGGCCGACCCCGGCTGCGCCTGCCCCACAAGCGCAGGGCGGCGGACCGCAAGGCGGACTACCGAAGCTACTACGACGACCAGACGGCCGCGCTGGTGGCCGAGCACTTCCGGCAAGACATCGAGATCCTCGGCTACCGGTTCGATCCGGACTGAAACAGCGGCAAGCTCAGGACGGTGGGGCGGGGGGCGATCGTGTGGCCGGGAGACGGGGCCGTTGACGATGAAACCGGCGGTCCGTCGCGGGCAGATGCCGGGTCTCGCGAGCCAGGCCCGCTCCTGCGACGGGCATCCTGAATGCGCGTCAGGCGAAAGCCTCTTCCAGCTTCAGGCTTCCCGCCCCGAAGACGAGGGTCACTCCTCGTCTTCGACCAGCTCGTAGATCGCCCCGCAGTAGATGCACTGGGCGCGGCCGCCGTTCTCCTCGACGGGGATGTAGACGCGGGGATGGGAGTCCCACAGGCTGGCACCGGGCATGGGGCAGTGGATGGGCAGGTCCGAGTGGTGGACCCGGATCACCCGCTCCTGGTTGGGGGTGTCGAAGTCCTGGGGATGGGACGCGGTATCGGGATTGGTCATGGCTGCCTCCGCCGGGTCATTCCACGTGGGTGAGCCACTCGCCGTGCGTGGGGTGGCGGCCCTCGACGAGATCGAAGTACATGGACTGGAGCCGCTGGGTGATCGGCCCCCGGCTGCCCTCGCCGATGGGCCGGTTGTCCACTTCGCGGATGGGGGTCACCTCGGCGGCCGAGCCGGTGAAGAAGGCCTCGTCGGCGATGTAGACCTCGTCGCGGGTGAGGCGCTTCTCCACCACCGGCACGCCGATCTCCGCGGCCAGCGCCATCACGGTGTTGCGGGTGATGCCGTCGAGTGCCGAGGTGAGGTCGGGGGTGTAGATGGTGCCGTCGCGGACGACGAAGATGTTCTCCCCGCTGCCCTCGGCCACGTAGCCCTCGTTGTCCAGCAGCATGGCCTCGTCGTAGCCGTCGGCGACGGCATCCTGCAGGGCCAGCATGGAATTCATGTAGTTGCCGTTGGCCTTGGCCTTGCACATGGTGATGTTCACGTGGTGGCGCGTGAACGAGGAGGTCTTGATGCGGATGCCCCGCTCCATGTTCTCCGCGCCCAGGTAGGCGCCCCACTCCCAGGCGGCGATGATGCAGTGGACGCGGAGGTTCTCGGCCCGCAGCCCCATGCCCTCGGAACCGTAGAAGCACATGGGCCGGATGTAGGCACTGCCCAGCCCGTTCTTGCGCACCGCCTCGATCTGCGCCCGGTTGAGCGTCTCCGCGTCGTAGGGCATGGGCATCCTGAGGATCTTGGCGGAGTTGAACAGGCGCCGGGTGTGATCCTGCAGGCGGAAGATGGCCGGACCCCGATCGGTGGCGTAGGCGCGCACCCCCTCGAATACGCCCATGCCGTAGTGCAGGGTGTGGGTGAGCACGTGCACGTTGGCCTCGCGCCAGGGCACCATCTCACCGTCGAACCAGATCCAACCGTCTCGATCCGCCATCGGCATGCGGCTCTCTCCTGTTCAGCCTGTGGGGGGCCCCGGCCGGCGGCCGGGCACGAAATTCAAGAGGGCGTATTATGCCACAGCGACCCCGCGCCGTCCCGTGCGGGTCGGGGCCGGATCACGCGCCGTTCACGCCCCTTCATTCGGCCATCACCTCGCCCCAGATGCGGCGCACGCCCTCGCGGTAACCCGCGTATTCCTCGGGCCGGCCCACGGTGGGCTGGCCCTGCAAGGCCAGGCGATGGGTACGGTTGCGCAGGTCGCGGTAGGCGTCGATGAGCAGCTCGGCATCCGCGTCCGGCAGCAGGTCCTCGGCGGCCAGGGTCTGCAGCAGGCGGATGTTGTCGGTGTATTCGAGCAGCTTGGGGTGGTCGGCGGCGTGGGCCAGCACCAGGAACTGGACCATGAACTCGATGTCGGTGATCCCGCCCGGGCCGTGCTTGAGGTGGAACTGGCCCTCGCGGGCGGTATCGAGTTGCTGGCGCATGCGTTCGCGCATCCGGGTCACGTCGCGCAGCAGGGCCCCGCGGTCGCGGGGCTGGCCCAGCACCTCGGCGCGGATGCGCTCGAAGGCCTCGCGCAGATGCGGGCTGCCGGCCACCATGCGCGCCCGCACCAGGGCCTGGTGCTCCCAGGTCCAGGCGTCGTTCGCCTGGTAGAGCTCGAAGGCCCGCAGGCTGCTCACCAGCAGTCCCGCGGCCCCGTTGGGTCGCAGGCGCGTGTCCACCTCGTAGAGCACGCCGGCACGGGTACGCACGCCGAGGAAATGGATCACCCGCTGGGCCAGGCGGGCGAAGAAACTGGCGTTGTCCAACGGCTTGGCGCCGTCGGTGTAGGCCTGCTCGCCCTCGCTGTCGTGGAGAAACACCAGGTCGAGGTCCGACCCGTACCCCAGCTCGATGCCGCCCAGCTTGCCGTAGGCGACGATCCCCAGCGAGGGATGGCGTGTCTCGCCGTCCACCCGGCAGCCGGGCCGTCCGTGACGGCGGCCGAGGATGCCCTCGGCAAGCCCCAGCACGCGCTGGATGATCACCTCGGCGATATCGGTGAGCCGGTCGGAGACCTGCATCAGGCGCATGGCATCGGCCAGGTCGGCGGCCGCCACCCGCAGCACGCTGCTCTGGCGGAAATGCCTGAGGGCGTCGAGCTGCTGTTCCTGGTCGTCGGGTTCGATGCGCGACAGCGCGAGATCCAGTTCCTCCTCGAGCTCGGCCCGCTGCGGCGGGGCGTAGAGCGTGCGGGGATCGAGCAGCTCGTCGAGCAGGATCGGCTGGCGGGCGATCAGCTCGGTGACCCAGATGCTGTCGGCACACAGCCGCACCAGCTGGGACAGGGCCATGGGATTCTCCACCAGCAGGGCCAGGTAGACCGTGCGCCGGGCGATGGCCTGGATCACCTTGACCAGCCGTTCGAGGGTCTCCTCCGGGGCCTCGTTGCGCCCGGCGGCCCGCACCAGCAGCGGCATGAGCTGGTCCATGCGCCGGCGGCCCACCTCGGTCATGGCGCGGTAGGCATGGCCGGCGCGCACCTGCTCGAGCAATGCCTCGGCCCGGCCCGGATCGGCAAAGCCCATTTCCGCGAGCAATGCATCCGCCCGCGAGTCGGCCAGGGTGCCCCGCCAGAGCCGGTCCACCTCGGTCTCTTCCTCGTTCTCGGCCGCCTGCGGGGCGGCGAACACCTGGCGAAAGTGCTCGTGGACCGTGGCCATCCACTCGCGCAGGCGGCTCTCGAAGGCGGGCCAGTCGGCGAATTCCATGGCGAGCGCCAGCCGGGCCCGCTCGGTCTCGTCCTCGGGCAGGGCCTGGGTCTGGCGGTCGTAGGCCATCTGCAGGCGGTTCTCGGCCCGGCGCAGGAAGTCGTAGGCGGACTTGAGCTCGCTCACCGCGAAGGCCGGCAGGTAGCCGGCCTCGCCGAGGTAATCCAGCACCGGCAACAGGCGCCGCCCCTGGAGCTCGTGCTCGCGGCCACCGCGGATCAGCTGGAAGGCCTGGCCGACGAATTCCACCTCGCGGATCCCGCCCGGGCCCAGCTTGAGGTTGTCGGCCATGCCCTGGCGCTGGATCTCCTTCTCGATCATCGCCTTCATCTCCCGCAGGCGGGCGAAGGCGCCGTAATCGAGATAGCGCCGATAGACGAAAGGCTGCAGGGTCTTGAACAGCTCCGCCCCGGCATCGCGGTCACCGGCGATCACCCGGGCCTTGATCAGGGCGTAGCGCTCCCATTCCCGGCCCTGGGTGGCATAGTAGGCCTCCATGGCGTCGAAGCTGAGCGCGAGCGGCGCGCCTTCCCCGTTGGGCCGCAGCCGCATGTCCACGCGGAAGACGAAACCGTCGGCGGTCTGCTGGTCGATCACCTGGATCAGGCGCTGGCCGAGCTTGGTGAAGAACTGCGAGTTGGCCAGCGGCCGGCGGCCGTCGGTCTCGCCCTCCTCGTCGAAGGCGAAGATCAGGTCGATGTCGGAGGAGTAGTTGAGCTCCTCGCCGCCCAGCTTGCCCATCCCCAGCACCACCAGGCCCTGGGCCTCGCCTTGCGCGTTGCGCGGCTGGCCATGACGCTCGGCGAGCCAGGCGTGCAGGCGCACGAGGGCGGCATCGACGCAGGCATCGGCCAGCCAGGACAGGCCGGTGAGGACCTCCTCGGTGCCGGCGAGACCGGCCAGGTCGCGCCAGGCGATGCGCACCATCTCGCGGCGCCGGAAGCGGCGCAGGCGGGCCATCAGCTCCGCCTCGTCGGCCACCCCCTCGAGCTCGGCCTCCAGCCGTTGGCGGATCTCGCCCGGAGCGGTGAAGGCGCGCTCCAGGTCGCCACTGGCGAGCAGCGCCTCGAGCAGGCCCCGGTCGCGGCAGGCCTGGGCGACGAAGGGGCTCGAGCCCCACACGTGGGCCAGGCTCTGCCAGGCCGCCCCCGCGTCCTGGAGCCGCCGGGCGGCGTCGGGACGCGCCTCGACCAGGGCCTCCCAGGCCTGTTCCACCTCGCGGGCCAGTGCCGCGGGCAGGCGGTCGATTCCGGGTATCTCGCTCATGCTCGTCCTCGTGCAGCGGTTTCTCGGGCTATCCCACCGTGTCGGCCCGGTCGGTCGCGGCCGGCCGGCGGCGGGGCGCAACGCGCCGCTCGATGCGCTCGATCACGGCGGCCTCGCGCAGCAGCCGGTCGAGGCCGACGGGGGCGTCGTCGGCGCGCGGCAGTTCCAGGTGACGCAACCGCGCCAGCCAGCCCTGCAGCCGCAGGTACTCGCGCCCGCCCAGGTGCGGTGCGGCGGCGTGCAGGCCGCGATCGAGGTGGGCCCAGGCCTCCGCCCGCCCCCGGGCCAGCAGCAGCTGGCCGTAGGCCAGTTCCAGCCGCGCCGTCTCCACGGCGTCCGGGGCGGTGGCCGCGAGGCTCCGGTAGGCCGCTTCCGTCGGCTTGCCCGCCAGGCCCTCCAGCACCAGCTCGCGTACCCGCAATCGATGGCGCTGCAGCGCATCCGGGTGGGCCCGCAGCCGCTCGCGCACGGTCGCCAGCGCGTCGGCCCGGGCCGCGGGCTCGATGGGCCGGGCCTGCCAGTCGCCGAGGCCGGGCATCACTCCTCGGCGTAGCTGCGCTTGCAGATGGGGGTGTCGTCCGGGTGCTCGACGCTGCGGGCCACGGCATGCACCAGGTCGCTGATCTCGGCGCCGCTCAGCACGCCCATCAGCTTGCCCATGATCGCCGGATCGACCCGCGCCAGGGTGCGCCGACCGTCCTCGAGCTCCACGTGGATGCCGGCGACGCGCAGATCCTCCTCGCCGGTCTCGGCCTCGAGTTCCTCGCGGCTGTCGTCGAGCAGGCCGTCGTAGTAGGCGTCGATCTCGTCCCAGAGCGCCTCGTCGATCTCGTCGCTGATCCTGATGTTGCGAACGTGCTCGTTGACCGGGTCGGATTCCACCCGCGCGGACAAACCGCGCTGTTCGACGAAACGCTGGAAACGCTCGCAGGTGACGGGATCGAAGAAGATGTAGTCGAGCATTCGCTCCTCCCTGAAGCGCGCGGCGAACGGCCACGCGGAGAATGGCCCCGGCGCCGGGGTTTCCTGCGGTTATAACACGGGCCGTCGCGGGCAGGCGACCGGTGCGGGAGTCCCGTATAATCCGGGACCGGCCATCAACACGGAGGCGAGTCGAGATGACCCATCGGGCCTTCCCCGCCAGCCGCATGCGGCGCATGCGCCGGGACGCGTTCAGCCGGCGCATGATGCGCGAGCACCAGCTCACCAGCGCCGACTTCATCTATCCCCTGTTCGTCCTCGAGGGCGAGAACCGCCGCGAGTCCGTGCCGTCCATGCCGGGGGTGGAACGTCGTTCCATCGACCTGCTGATCGACGAGGCGCGCACCGCCCACGCGCTGGGCATCCCCGCGGTGGCCCTGTTTCCCGTGGTCCCCCAGGAGAAAAAGAGCGAGGGGGCGGAGGAGGCCTACAACCCGGACGGCCTGGCCCAGCGGGCGGTGCGCGCGCTCAAGGCCGAGCTGCCCGGGCTCGGGGTGGTCACCGACGTCGCCCTCGACCCGTTCACCCGCCACGGGCAGGACGGCCTGCTCGACGCCGACGGCTACGTGGTCAACGACCCCACCACCGAGGTCCTGGTGCGCCAGGCCCTGTCCCACGCCGAGGCGGGGGCGGACGTGGTGGCGCCCTCGGACATGATGGACGGGCGCATCGGCGCCATCCGCAGCGCCCTGGAGACGGCGGGCCGGGTGAATACCCGCATCCTCGCCTACTCGGCCAAGTACGCCTCCAGTTTCTACGGCCCCTTCCGCGACGCGGTGGGCTCGGCAGGCAACCTCGGCGGGGGCGGCAAGCACAGCTACCAGATGGACCCCGCCAACAGCGACGAGGCCCTCCACGAGGTCGCGCTCGACCTCGACGAGGGCGCGGACATGGTGATGATCAAGCCGGGCATGCCCTATCTCGACGTGGTCCGCCGGATCCGGTCCGAGTTCGGCGTGCCCACCTTCGCCTACCACGTCAGCGGCGAGTACGCGATGCTCAAGGCCGCCTCGGCCAACGGCTGGCTGGAAGAACGGGCCTGCGTGCTGGAGGCCCTGCTGGCCATGAAGCGCGCAGGGGCGGACGGCATCCTCACCTACTATGCCCGCCAGGCCGCCGAGTGGCTGGCGGAGTCGAACCGAGCCGTGGAGGGGGGCGCATGAGTGACGCCACGGACCGTTACGCGGTGATCGGCCACCCGGTCGGACACAGCAAGTCACCGCGCATCCATGCCGCGTTTGCCGAGCAGACCGGCGAACGCCTGACCTACGAGGCCATCGAGGCGCCGCTGGAGGGCTTCGCCGAGACCGTGCGCGGCTTCTTCGCGGCCGACGGGCGGGGACTCAACGTCACCGTCCCGTTCAAGGAGCAGGCCTGTGCGCTGGCCGACACCCGCAGCCCGGCCGCCGAACGCGCCGGTGCCGTCAACACCCTCGCGCGGGTCGACGGGATCACCGAGGGCCACAACACCGACGGCATCGGCCTGGTCCGCGACCTGACGGTCAACCAGGGCATCGGGCTGGCCGAACGCACCATCCTGGTGGTGGGGGCCGGGGGCGCGGTGCGTGGCATCCTCGAGCCGTTGCTGGCGGCAGGCCCCGCGCGGGTGGTGATCGCCAACCGCACCGCCGAGCGCGCCACCGAGCTGGCGGGGGCCTTTGCCGAACTCGGCCCCGTCGAGGGTTGCGGGCTCGAGACCATCCCCGGTCACCCCTTCGACCTGGTGATCAACGGCACCGCCGCCAGCCTCGAGGGCCGGGTGCCGCCGCTGCCGGAGGCCGCGATCGGCGAACGGACCGCCGTCTACGACATGGTCTACGCCGACCGACCGACCGCGTTCATGGACTGGGCCCGGGAGCACGGCGCCGCCTTGGCGGTGGACGGCCTGGGCATGCTGGTGGAACAGGCCGCGGAATCGTTCTTCATCTGGCGCGGCGTACGCCCCCGCACCGGCCCCGTGATCGCCGCCCTGCGCGAGGACGGCTGACCGCGCAAGGCGCGCATCGACAAGGCCCGGCAGGCTCCTGCCGGCCCCCGCCGGGCGCACCCGCCAACAAAAAGGCCCGCCGGTTTCCCGGCGGGCCTTTCTTCATCCGGCGATGGCCGGTGACGATCAGTCGCGCTTGGCCTTCTCGACCTCGCCGACGCTCACGTCGCCGATGACCGCCTTGCCCTTGACCTCGATTTCCTTGCCTGCATAGCAGTTCTTCATGCAGCGGTCGTTGTCGACGTCCGGGCGCGGATCGGTGTAGTACTGCTCTTCCATGGGCATTTCGACGTTCTTGATGAACTCCGCGTCGATGGGCTCATCGGTCCAGCCGATCACCTCGGCCAGATACAGCACGTAGCCGGTGACCGCGTAGGACTGGTCGTCGCTCAGGCTGGCCGGCGCGAAGAACGGCATCGCGCGGCGGATGTAGTCGTACAGGGTGGGTGCGTGGCCCCAGAAGTTGTTGATGCCACGGATGCCCACGGTGTCCTCACCGCTCTTGGCGGCCTCGATGAACTCCTCCTTGGGCGCGCCCAGCATCTTCGGGTAGCCCTTGGCGCCCTCGCCGAACTCGCCGTGACACATGGCGCACTGGGCGAGATAGATCTCTTCGCCCTGCATCAGGGTGCCGGAACCCTCGGGCAGGTTCTCACCGTCGAAGTAGACGCTGATGTCCCAATCGGCGATGGCCTTCTCGGTGACCGGCGTGCCCACGTTGGTCACTTCCTCCGCGGCAACCGGGCCGGCGGAGAGCGCCAGTGCGGCGGCGGCCCCGATGGCGCTCAGCTTAAACATATTTGACTTGGACATTTTTCACCTCGCCGTTCTTCTCAACCTTCCAGACCTGAATGGCGTTCTTGTGGTAGATGCTGTTGGTGCCGCGCTTGGCCTTCAGCTGCTGCAGGGTCGGCTGCACGTAGCCGGTCTCGTCCTGCACGCGGCTCATCACCAAGGCCTCTTCGCCATTCCACTCCCAGGGCAGACGGAAACGGGTCAGGCACTTGCTCAGCACCGGCTCCTGGAGCTCGGCCTCGTGCCAGTTGCGACCCCCGTCCACGGAGACGTCGACGCGCTTGACCTTGCCGCGACCGGACCAGGCGATACCGCGGATCTCGTGGAAGCCCTTTTCCTTGAGACGCTTGTCCGGGCACGGGTAGGTGACCACGGAGTTCGCCTCGTTGATCAGGGTGAACTGGCGGATCCGGCCGTCGGGCATCGCGTCGGTGTAGTGCCGCGTCTCCTGGTAGGTGACCAGCGGCTTGTCGGTGAACTTGATGCGGCGCAGGTACTTGATGGAGAGGTTGGCCTCGGTACCCGGGACCACCAGGCGCAGCGGGTAGCCCTGCTCGGGACGCAGCGCCTCGCCGTTCTGGGCGTAGGCGACGATGATGTCCTTGTAGATCTCGTCGGCGTCCGGCACCGGCTTGCCGAACTGGTCCTTGGCGCCGGGCAGCGGGATGGAACGCTGCAGGGCGGAACCGTCCATGCCCTCGGCGTAGAACCAGGTGGCATCCGGGCTCACGCCCAGGTATTCCATCAGGGTGGTCAGCTTGACGCCGGTCCACTCGGAGCAGCTGAGCATGCCGTGGGTGAACTGCATGGAGTCCATCTGCACGCCGCGCCACTCCATCGCGCCGTTGGCCGGGCACTCCATGAAGTGGATCTTGGAGGTCTGCGGCATGCGCTTGAGGTCCTCGACGGTGAAGACCATGGGCTTCTCGACCATGCCGTGGACCGCCATGCGGTGATCCTTGGGATCGATGTCGACGGCGCCGGAGTGATAGCGCTCGAAGTGCAGGCCGTTGGGCGTGATGATGCCCTCGAGGTCCTGGAAGGGGGTGAAGCTGATGGAGGCGATGGTGTCCGCCGTCAGCCACTCCACGTTACGACGCAGCACGTGCGACTCGTACTTGGAAGGCTTGCCGTAGGGAACGCTGACCACGCCCCGGCCCAGCTGCTTGACGCGCGGGGGCTCGATGGGATCGGTGATCTTGTCCTTGGCCTGGGCGCCGGCGCTGCCCGCCAAGACGGCACCGCCGGTGAGGGCAGCACCCTTGCGGAGGAACTTACGACGGCCTTCGGAGGCCACCTTTTCTTCCGCAGCAGTCACGCGCGGCGACTGGGTGTCGTTGAATTTGTCTGACATTGCTCACTCCTGCACGTTGGCAATCACTACTGGCGTAAGGAGAACCTTACCCGGAAGCGGGCCGCCGACGCGGCGGCCGTTCCCAAGAACCGGTCCGCACTCCGGTCCTTCCCGGTACTCGACGAACGTCGAGCTCGGGCACCAATCTGGCTAGCCCGATAGTCTCTCGCCGGGCAATGGCTGATTCAATAAGAATTTTTTTACCCTCGATAAACAGGCTTACCATTGCCGCGAGAAGAGGCTAACCGAAGATTACAATATCAGCAATCACTAATGCATATGCCGCATCAACACCCCGCCGCGCTTTTGTCATCCCGTGCGCGCGGTGGTGAAATGACGCCGCAGGCAACCCCGGAGCCCCGCCCATGATCCGAGTACAGACCGAGGCCTTCGACGTCGGCCACGAGACCACCCGCCTCCACCGGGGCCACCCCGGCGTGGGCGCCGTGGCGACGTTTCTGGGCACCGTTCGCGACATCAATGCCGAGCACTCGGTTTCCGCCATGACCCTGGAGCACTACCCGGGGATGACCGAGAAGGCACTGGAGGCCATCGAGGCCGAGGCCCGCGAGCGCTGGGCGCTCGACGGCGTGACGGTGATCCACCGGGTCGGCCCGCTCGAACCGGGCGACCCCATCGTCTTCGTCGGGGTGGCCAGCCGCCACCGCGGCGAGGCCTTCGCCGCCTGCGAGTTCATCATGGATTTCCTCAAGACCCGCGCCCCCTTCTGGAAGAAGGAACAGACGCCCGCGGGCGCGCGCTGGGTGGATGCCCGCGAGAGCGACGAGACCGCCCTGGCCCGCTGGCGCGAGGAGGACCCGACATGCTGACCGTGGAACAGGCCCTGGAAACCCTGCTGGCCGACGCCGCCCCGCCCGACCGGCCCGAGACGGTGCCGCTCGCCGCGGCACGGGGCCGCGTGCTCGCGGAGTCGGTCACCGCCGACGCCGACATACCCGGCTTCGACAACTCTGCCCTCGACGGCTATGCCCTGCGAACCGGCGACCTGCCGGCCACCGGCGGGCGCCTGCCCGTGAGCCAGCGCATCCCCGCGGGCACGGCCGCCGAACCCCTGGCCGCCGGCACGGCCGCGCGGATCTTCACCGGCGCCATGGTCCCGCCGGGCGCCGATGCCGTGATCGCCCAGGAATGCACCACCGCCGGGGACGACTCGGTGCTCGTCCCCGAGCCACCCGCACCCGGTGCAGCCATTCGCCACGCCGGCCACGACATCCCCGCCGGCCGCACGGTCCTGGAAGCCGGCCACCGGCTCCGTCCCCAGGACATCGGCCTGGTCGCCTCGCTGGGGCGTGCCGAGGTCCGGGTACACCGCCGGCTGCGCGCGGCCGTCTTCACCACCGGCGACGAGCTCCTCGAACCCGGCGAGCGGCCGTCGCCGGGCCGCATCTTCGACGCCAACGGCCCCATGCTGGCCGCCCTGCTGGATTCGGTCGGCGTGGCAGTGGCCGACCTCGGCCGCGTCCCCGACACCCTCGAGGACACCATCGAGACCCTGGAGCGGGCCGCGGACGCGGACGTCATTCTCACCACCGGTGGCGTCTCGGTGGGAGAGGAGGACCACATCCGCCGGGCCGTGGAACGCCTGGGCGAGATCCGCGCCTGGCGCGTGCGCATGAAACCCGGCAAGCCGCTGGCCTACGGCCGGGTGGGCGACACGCCCTTCCTCGGCCTGCCGGGCAACCCGGTCTCGGCCTTCGTCACCTTCGGTCTGTTCGCCCGTCCCTTCCTGCTGGCCTGCCAGGGGGTTCGCGACACCCGGCCCCTGGTGCTGCCGGCCATCGCGGGCTTTTCCCACCCCGCCGGGGAGCGCCGCGAATACCTGCGCGCCCGCCTGCAGGGCGGCCGCCTGGCGCTCTATCCCAACCAGAACTCCGGGGCGCTGTCCTCCACCAGCTGGGCCGAAGGCCTGGCCGTCGCCCCCGAGGAAAGGCCCGTTGACCCGGGCGACCCGGTCGATTTCATTCCGTTCGCCGCCTTGCTGAACTGAGGAACCCACCCCATGACCCGACTCACGCACATCGACGAAACCGGCGCGGCCCGCATGGTGGACGTCGGCGCCAAGGACGACACCGAGCGCACCGCGGTGGCCCGCGCCTTCGTCCGCATGCAGCCCGAGACCCTGGAAATGATCACCGAGGGCGGCTTCGAGAAGGGCGACGTGCTGGGCGTGGCCCGCATCGCCGGCATCCAGGCGGCCAAGCGCACCGCCGACCTCATCCCCCTGTGCCATCCCCTGATGCTCACCCGGGTCGAGGTGGACCTCCAACCCGTCACCGACGCCAGCTGCGTGGCCGTCACCGCGACCTGCGCCCTGCGCGGCAAGACCGGCGTGGAGATGGAGGCGCTGACCGCCGCCTCGGTGGCGGCCCTCACCGTCTACGACATGTGCAAGGCCGTCGACCGGGGCATGATCATCGACGACCTGCGGGTGATCGAGAAGCGCGGCGGCAAGTCCGGCCACTGGCGCCTGGAGGGCGAGGCGCTGGAAAACCTCGACTGATCCCCGGCGATCCGCGCGGTTTTCCGCCAGGCGCTATGTTTTCCCTTGCATAACGCCCGCCACTCGCCTATCGTTATGTTTCCCGGGGAACAGCGCCCGCTCCTGCACGTTGGCGATCCGCACCTTGCTCCCCGGCATGGCACGGACTGACCGCCCCGGCCGGCCGCACCCGGCCGGGGCCAGGGCAGGCCCCGCGACCCCCATCCAGGGGATGGGCAGGGTTTCTGCCCGCGACTTCGGACAACGCAAGCGGCTGCCCGGCGCCACCGGGGCCACCGGCGGCGCCGGGGACAAGCGGCCTTTGGGTCGCTTCGCCGGTTGCTGCATTATCAAACGCTAATATTCCAATCGGGTGCGGTCCATGTCATCCCTGATCGATCCCTTCGGCCGGAAAATCGAGTACCTGCGTCTGTCGGTCACCGACCGCTGCGACCTGCGCTGCTTCTACTGCATGCCGCCCGGCTTCAAGGACTTCGAGGAACCCGAGCACTGGCTCACCTTCGACGAGGTGGAGCGCGTGCTGGGAGTGATGGGCGAGATGGGCCTGGAACGGCTGCGCATCACCGGGGGCGAACCCCTGGTGCGCAAGAACGTCACCGACCTCGTCGGCCGCGCCCGGGCCATCGACGGCATCCAGGACATCTCCCTGTCCACCAATGCCACGCGCATGGACAAGCATGCCGAGCCACTCAAGGCGGCCGGCCTCGACCGCATCAACGTCAGCCTAGACACCCTCGACCCCGAAACCTTCAGGGAGATCACCAAGGGCAAGGTGGAGAAGGTGATCGACGGCCTGATGGCCGCCAAGGCCGCCGGTATCGGGCCGATCAAGATCAACATGGTGATGATGAAGGGCATCAACGACGACCACGTCGAGGACATGGTGCACTTCTGCATGGAGCACGGCTTCACCCTGCGCCTGATCGAGACCATGCCCATGGGCGACACCGGCCGCGACGCCACCGACCTCTACGTGGACCTGCAGACGGTGAAGAAGCGCCTCGCCGAGCGCTTCGACCTGGTGCCCAGCGTGATGCCCGGGGGCGGCCCGGCCCGCTACATGAAGGTGGCCGGATCCCGGACCCGCATCGGCTTCATCACCCCCATCTCCCAGCACTTCTGCGAGACCTGCAACCGCATCCGCATGAGCGTGGACGGCACCCTCTACATGTGCCTGGGCCAGGAGCACAACTACCCGCTCCGGCCCCTGCTGCGCCGCGGCATCCCCGACGACGAGCTCAAGGAGGCCCTGATCTCGGCCATCGCCCTCAAGCCCGAGCGCCACGAGTTCGTCGAGAAGCCCGAGCAGGTCATCCGCTTCATGTCCATGACCGGCGGCTGACCCACCGCCCCATGCACGTCGCGGTCCTGACCTACCACGCCATGAACATCGATGGCGACGGCTACGACGACAACGATCACGTGGCCCTGGCCAGCGACCTCGACTACCTGGTCGAGCGGGGCTTTCTGTTCCTGCCCGCGATTCGCCTGGTCGAGATCCTGAGAAGCGGCAAGGTTCCCCGCGCCCTGCGCGGCAAGGCCGCCGTCACGCTCACCTGCGACGATGGGTCCGACTACGATTTCCGCGACCTGGAGCACGAGCGCCAGGGCCGGCAGAAGGGCTTTCACACCCTCCTCGAGGAACGCGATCCCGGCTCGAACCGCTGGAACCCCTGGGCCTCGCCCCTGCGCCGACCGCAGATGACGAGCTTCGTGGTCGCCTCTCCGGAGGCCCGCTCGATCCTGGATCGCAAGTGCATGACGGGGCGCTCGCGCTGGCAGGACGACTGGTGGGGGGAGGCACTTGCCAGCGGCCTCATGCACCTCGGCAACCACAGCTGGGACCATCTCAACGAGGCCCTGCCCCGGGTCGCGCACAGCCGGCAGACCAAGGGGGACTTTTTCGCCGTGGACAACCCCGAGGATGCCGACCGCCAGATACTGCGCGCACGGGAATACATCCGCGAGCGGGCGCCCAACCCCGCGGACCGGCTGTTCGCCTATCCCTATGGCCACGTCAGTCCCTTCCTGGCCGACGAATACTTCCCCGCCGACGAGCAAGAGCACGGCATCCTCGGGGCCTTCTCCACCGAGCCGGCCTACGTCACGCCGGCCACCGACCCCTACCGCATCCCCCGCTTCGTCTGCGGCTGCCATTGGCACGATCCCGCCGGGTTCCGCGCCATCGTCGACCGCTCGCGCGTAGACGGCTAGAGGGCCGCCCTGGTGACGGGAACGACGGCCGCTCACCGCGAGCCGCGCGCCGCGGACAGGACCCTTGGCGGTCCGGCAGAGGCACGATCGATTCGCGCAGAGGGTCCCTAGAAGGGGCCGACCGCCTCCACCTCACGGATGCGACGGCGCTTTTCCCCTTCCGGCAGTGGCCTGTTCCAGATGACCACCAGGTGCGGGTGGTCCACCGGACGGTAGCCGACCCGCAGATCCACCTTGCGGGCCCGGGCATCGCCGACGTAACCCCACAACGCCGTGGCATCGGAAAGCGCGTCCACGCTGTAGCGCAGGAGGCATTCGGAGATGCCGCCCAGCCGCCGAAGCCGCTCACGATGTTCCCGGGACATGCGGCGATAGGCGCGCTCGTCGATCACGAAGCCGCCGCCGAGATAGCTGTCGCCGAAGGGGGCGTGATGGACGTATCCCACGGCCCGCAGCGTTTCCGGCGCCTCGTCCGGCCGGTGGAAGGCAACGAAATGACGACCCTGTTCCGGGGGCGGCCCCCCGAACTTCCGCCGGAACAACGCACCGATGAAGAAATCGGCGCAATCGACCTCGCTACAGGCGAGGACCCCCTCGACCACCTCGCCGCCGGCCCGCGCCGCTACCGCGGCGGGTCCGGCTCGGTGGAGACCTTCCGCCTCGCGCGCATCCTGCCCGCCGAAGAGCCACCGCCGAAGCCTGTCCAGCATCACGTGCCCCCCAAGGCCCGTGCCGCGGCCCGGGCGTTCTTGATGCAGTCGGAGACCGAGATCCCGCCCAGGTAGGAGGCGCGCAGCTCCAGGCCCGGCAGGCCCTCGAGGCGATCCTCGATGCGCCGCTCGCGGTCGAGGTGGCCCAGCTCGTATTGCGGGATGGCCCGCGGCCAGTAGTTGACCTGCCGCATCACCGGCTCGCCGTCGATACCCAGCAGCCCGGCGAGGTCGGCATGTACCTGGGCGGCCATGCCCGCCGTGTCCATCTCCGCCACCTGCGGATGCTGTCGCCCGCCGAGAAAGGCGGTGAGCAGCACGTGGTCGTCCGGGGCCCGACCCGGGAAGAGCGTGCTGGAGAACAGGGCCCCCAGCGTCTCCACCCCTTCCCGCCGAGGGATCAGGAAGCCGAAACCGTCCAGGGCATGCTCCACCTGGTCGCGGCGATACCCCAGCGCCACCGAGGCCACCGCCGGGTAGACGATGGCCTCCAGCTCCGCGGCCAGCTCGGCGTCGTGCTCGCCCAGCAGGCGGGCGGCCCCGGCCGCCGGCAGGGCCAGCACCACGCGCCGGGCGGCGAAGGTCCGGCCATCGGCGACCACCCGCCAGCCCTCGTCCTCGCGCTCCAGGCGCTCCACCGCGGCCTGCAGGTGCAGGCGCTCGCCCAGGGAGTCGGCGATCGCCCTCGGCAGGGCCTGCAGCCCCTCGGTGAACGAGATCATCCGGCCACCCGGGCCGGCACCGCCCCGGTGCTTTTCGAACAGCATCTTCTTGAGCGCCCCCAGCAACAGCGAGCCATGCTCGCGCTCGAGCGCATGGACCCTGGCCGTGGCCGCGCGCACCGACAGGCGCCGCGGATCACCGGCATAGACGCCGGAAACGAAGGGGTCGATGGCCCAGTCGAGGAACTCGCGGCCCAGGCGCCGGGTGACGAAATCCGCCACGCTCTCCTCCACCTCCGCCCGGCCGAAGAAGGGTTCGGCCAGCAGGCGCAGCTTGCCGCGGGCGGAGAACAGCGGCGTGCGGATGAACTGGCCCGGGCTCGCCGGCAGCGGGATCAGCGCGCCATGCTTGCAGACGTAGCGTCGGCGCGCCAGGCGGTTGGCCTCCACCCGCGCATCGACCAGCCCCACGCCCTCGATCAGCTCGTCGATGGTCGGATCGTTGACCAGCAACGAGTTGGGACCGGACTCCACCAGAAAGCCCTCGTGTTCGGCCGTGCCCATCGCCCCGCCGGGCTGGTTCCCGGCCTCCAGTACGGCCACGTCCACGCCGCCGCGCTGCAGCCACCAGGCCGTGGCCAGGCCGGAAATGCCCCCGCCCACGATCAGCACGTCATGCCTTGTCTCGACCATCGTCTTCACCCGCCTGCAGGATTCATGGGTTGGCCCGCCGTCCCCGGTGCCAGCGGTGCAGGGCCGGCCACTGGTAGACCAGCAGGGCCAGCAGGATCAGCACCGAGCCGGCGAGGGTGCGCCCGGAGAAGGCCTCGTCGTTGAAGAGTATTCCCAGCAACATGGCGGCCACCGGCGTGACCAGGGGAATCAACGCCATGCGCGAGGCCTCCACGTGGCGCAGGGCATGAAAGTACCACATGAAGGCCAGCACCGAGCCGAACAGCGCCAGGTAGACGATCGAGGCCAGCGCCTGGCCGGTGAGCGGCCCGGGGGCCGGCATGCCGATGGCCAGCCAGGTGAGGCCGTAGAACGGCAGCGACATCAGCAACCCCCCGGTGGCCACGCTGCTCCCGTCCAGCCCGCGCCCGACGCGCTTGACCCAGACGGTGCTGCCCGAGTGAAACAGCATCCCCGCGAACACCGCCGCCACGCCCAGCCAGCCGCGACCGCCGACGGCCAGCTGGTGGGCGAAGATCAGCACCAGCCCGCTCACCCCCAGGATCATGCCGACGATGCGCAGGGGCGTGAGGCTGCGCTCGTCGAGCACCACCGCCGCGATCAGGGCGGTGGCCACGGGCATCAGGCCGAAGACCACGGCCAGCACCCCCGAGGGGATGTACTGTGCGCCCCAGTAGACGCAGACCATGTTGCCGAACAGCGACAGGGCGGCGGCCAGGTAGGTGTGCAGCGCCCGGCGGTGCCAGGGGAGCGACCGCCCCAGCAGCCGCAGCAGCAACAACGCGCCGAGGGCACCGATGGCCATGCGGATGGCGGCACCGAAGAACGGACCGGGCCCCTCGCCACTCCACTTGATCGCCAGCGGCGTGGTGGACCAGACCAGGATCACGCCCAGAAAGGGCAGCAGCACGGAAGCGGGCCGCATCGCGGGTCTCCAGGCCGGGAAAACGCCCATTCTAACGCCCGCGGCCGTCTCGCGGAAAAGCTCAGACCAGCCGCGAGAGCAGCAGCCCGGCACTCGAGGCGAGACCGATCCAGGGCACCCAGAGCGGCACCGCGCGCACCCCCGGCGCCCGGCCCTGCACGTGGCGGATGCGGATCAGCGCGGCATTGACCAGGATGAAGAGCGTCAGGATCAGGTAGCTCGTCCCCTCGGCCAGGCGGACCAGCGGCATCCACAGGGCCAGCCCCAGCACCACCGCGCTCACCAGACCGGTGGCCAGCACGGGCGTGCGGGTGCGGGGGTGGACCCGGGCCAGGCCGCCGGGCAGCCAGCCCGAGCGGGCCATGCCGTAGAGCACCCGCGAGGCCATGATCATCTGGATCAGCGCGCCGTTGACCACGGCAAACAGGCTGATCACCGTGATCGCCACCGGCTCGCGGTCCGTGGCCTCGGCATAGATCAGCGCCAGCGGTGCATCGCTGGCGCCCAGCCGGTCCACCGACAGCGACAGCACGGCCACCGCGGTGACCAGGGCGTAGAGGACGGCGGCGACCAGCAGCGCGCCGATCATCGCCGGCGGGAAGGCCCGTTCCGGCGCACGCACCTCCTCGGCGATGTTGACCATGTCCTCGAAGCCGATGAAGGCATAGAAGGCCAGGAAGGCACCCAGCAGGATCCCCTCGCCGACGCCGGGCTCGAGCAGGACGGGTGCCGCGTGGACGAATTCGGCCAGGTCGGCGAACCCGTCCCGGGCCACCCAGACCACCAGCAGCAGCCCGCCCACCTCCACCAGCGTGAACAGCGCCGCCAGCCAGAGCGACTGGCGGATGCCCCAGGCCGCCACCCCGCCCAGGGCCAGCACCAGCAGGACCAGCACGACGGCCTCCGGCCACGGGAAGAACACCTGGAAGTAGCCCACGAACCCCCGGGCGATGGTGGCCGCCGAGATCACCCCAGCCCCGGCGAGCAGCAGCCCCACCACCCGCGAGAGGGCATCGCGACCGAAGGCCTCGCGGACGTAGACCGCCTCGCCCGCGCTCACCGGGAACCGGGCCGCCAGCTCCGCGTAGGCGAAGGCCGTGAACCCGGCGACCACCGCGGCGAGAAAGAAGGCCAGCGGGGCGAACAGGCCGGCCTCGCCCACCACCTTGCCGATGAGCACGTAGATGCCTGCCCCCAGGATGTTGCCCAGGCCATAGAGCAGCAGGAAAGGCAGCGAGACGGCCCGGCGCAGTCCGGAATCAACCATGGCGGGGACCGCGCGGGCGGACGGGCAAGCGGCGCAGGGGCATCGCGGAACCTTCTTGGCCGGATGAAGTTTTCGCCGAATTAGTATAGATTTGCCCGCCGGGTCATGCATTTGGCCGCCATCGATCACCCCGGGGCGGCAGCGGCAAAGCGGAGGACGATCACGTCATGAGGATCGAGAACGTCTGCATCCTGGGCGGCACGGGATTCGTGGGCCGGCAGCTGGTCAACCGACTCCACGAGGCCGGCAAGCGCGTGCGCGTGCTCACCCGTCATCCCGCGCGTCACCGCGAGCTGCTCGTCCTGCCCCGGGTGGAACTGCGCGAGGCCAACGTCCACGACCCCGAGACCCTCGAGCGGGAGTTCCAGGGCCAGGATGCGGTGATCAACCTCGTGGGCATCCTCAACCCCGCGGGCCGCAAGAGCGGCGGCTTCCAGCGGGCCCACGTGGAGCTCGCCGAGAAGGTGATCGGCGCCTGCAACGCCGCCGGCGTCTCCCGGCTGCTGTACATGAGCGCCCTGCATGCCGACCCGGACGGCCCCAGCCAGTACCTGCAGAGCAAGGGCCGGGCCGAGGCCATCGTCTTCGAGCAGGCGGGCGAGGTGGCGGTGACCGTCTTCCGCCCGTCGGTGATCTTCGGTCCCGGCGACGGCTTCCTCAACCGTTTCGCCGGCCTGCTGCGCACCCTGCCCTGCAGTTTCCCGCTGGTGCGCGCCGATGCCCGCTTCGCCCCGGTCTTCGTCGGCGACGTGGCCAACGCCTTCCACGACGCGCTGGAGGACGAGGCCACCTTCGGTCAGCCGATCCACCTCTGCGGACCCAAGACCTACACCCTGCGCGAGCTGGTGGAATACACCCGCGAGCTCACCGGCCAGCGCAACGTGATCATCGGCATCCCCGGCGGACTGGCGAAGATCCAGGCCTGGTTCCTGGAGAAGGTCCCCGGCAAGCCGCTCACCCGCGACAACCTGCGCTCCATGGACGTCGACAGCGTCTGCCCGGAGGGCACCCGTGCCCAGCCCACCGCCCTGGAAGCGGTGGCACCGCTCTACATCGGCCGGCGCAACCTCCGCTCGCGCTACTACGCCTTCCGCGAACGCGCCGGCCGCAACGGCGAGCTGGACTAGGCCACCGGCCGGTCTCAGCGGCTGCCGGCCAGCCGCCGGCGCACCGGCCGGATCGCCAGCACGAGCAACACGAGTGCTGCCGGCCAGCTGATCCAGGCCGGCAGCATGGCGTGTTCGCGGGCCTCGGCCACGGAGATGCCCAGGCCGGTCGCGGCAAGCACGGCATCCAGGGCCAGGCCCAGCACCACGCTGGTCACCGCCAGTCCCGCCAGGTAGACGGCCAGCGTGCGCCGCCCCAGCTCCCGGCCGATGATCGCCAGGCCGGCGAAATTCGTCGCCGGCCCCACCAGCAGGAAGACCAGCGCCGCGCCCGGCGAGACCCCGGCGAGCATCATCGCCGCGGCCAACGGCGTGGAGGCCGTGGCACAGACGTACATGGGGATGCCCACCACCAGCATGGCCAGCATCGCCCACGGACCGCCACCCCACTCCGCCAGCGCCCCCGGCGGCACCAGGTAGGCCACCAGGCCCGCCACCACGATGCCCAGTGCCAGCCAGCCGGCGATGTCGTCGAGCATGGTGCTCAGGGTATAGCCGATGCCCCGCTTCCAGCCCGGCTCCCGCGTCTCGGCGGTTTTCTCTTCCGAGCTGCCGGAACCGCAGGCCTCGGGCCCGGGAGCGGCACCGCAGCACCCGGCCGTGTCGCCGGTCGCCTCCGCCGCGCCAGCGCCGCAGCAGCCGGCGCCCTCCGGCTCCGGGCCGGGCCGCGCCGCGGCACGCTCGGGCACCAGTGCCGCCGCCAGGCCGGTGAGCAGCGCCGTTGCCAGCGCGGCCACCGGCCGCACCACCGCCATCAGGGGCCCCATCAGGGCATAGGTCACGGTAATCGAGTCCACGCTGGTCTCGGGCGTGGAGATGAGAAAGGAGACCGTGGCCCCGCGCGAAGCGCCGTTGCGCCGCAGGCCCAGCGCCACCGGCAGGACGCCGCAGGAGCACAGCGGCAGGGGCGCCCCCACCAGCGCCGCGCGCAGGGGTGCACCCGCGCCGCCATCCCCCAGCCAGGCGGACATGCGGGCCTCGGGGATATAGCCCTTGATCAGCCCGGCCACCACCAGCCCGAGCAGCAGCCACACCGCGGTATCCAGGTAGACCGACCAGATGCTGGCCAGCAGTTCGCTCACTGCCTGCATGTGCACTCCCGTGGTTTTGCCTCCAGCCTAACCGCTGGCCGGGCACAGAAAAGGTTCATCGCACTTTGCCGTGAAACAGGAGGCATATTAGCGACGTGACAGGGATTTCGCGCACCGTTTGGGCCGAGCCTTTTTTCGACACTTGCTGCCAGGTGCGCGAGGCACCCTCTATTGCTTGCCCAACAGAAAGTACCCTTCGATCCGGGCACCCCGGCACCTTGGGCCTCCGGCGACGAAGCAAGGCGCAGGGGCCCCGCGGGCGCAACGATCAACCGCCCGAGAAGACCGAACCAACGGCAAATGGCCCGGGGCACCTGGCGTCCTTGCCGCCTTGGCGAGGAATGTCACGCCAAAGTGCGATGGAGCACAAAAAACCCGGGCGATCGCCCGGGTCGTGCGGCGCCGATCCGGCTCAGAGCTTTTCGGGCAGGTGCTTGCGGATGGCCTCGGGGGAGAGCCGGGTGTAGTCCTTGTCCATCTCCTCGACCACGGCCTTGCCGACGTGGTCGGAGAAGACCTCGCGCAACTGGCCCAGGAAATGGCCCGGCGCGACGACATACAGCCGCCCGAAACGATTCGCCTTGACGGCCCGGTCCAGCTCGTCGCCGATCTCGCGGGCGAACCGGAGCGCCTCGTCGCGCTTGAGCTCCTGGGGATTGCCGACACCGTGGGCGCCCCGCTCGGCGGACTCCTTCTGCATCCCGGGTTCGTCGCTGGCCAGGTCGGCCGAGTCGACGCGGACGGCGGGGTTCTCCAGGTCGATCACCTCCTCCAGCACCCCGCGCAAGGCCCCGTTCTCGGAAGGTGCGTACAGCGACCCCCCGACCTGCTTCTGCGTATCGTCCACGGCGAAGAACCGGGCGCGGCCGGCGTCGGCGACAACGACCCATGTGTCCATAGCAATCTACCTCGCGAGTTCCGAACGTTCAGTTCCAGAATAGACCACCCGCCAGCGAACCGTGACGCGTGGCCCGGCTTCCAGCCTACCAGACGCAAAAGGGCCCCGCCGATGGCGAGGCCCTCCGGGATCGAAAGGGTGGGTCGGGGCTTACATCATGCCGCCCATGCCACCCATTCCGCCCATGCCGCCCATGTCGCCACCGCCTGCGGCGCCGGCGTCATCGTCCTTGGGCAGCTCGGCCACCATCGCCTCGGTGGTGATCATCAGGCCGGCGACGGAGGCCGCGTTCTGCAGCGCGCTGCGGCTGACCTTGGTGGGATCGAGGATCCCCATCTCGATCATGTCGCCGTACTCGCCGGTGGCGGCGTTGTAACCGTAGGTATCCTTGCCCTCGAGGACCTTGTTGAGGACCACGGAAGGCTCGCCGCCGGCGTTGGCCGCGATCTGGCGCAGCGGCTCCTCGATGGCGCGACGCAGAATGGAGATGCCCACGTCCTGGTCGTGGTTCTCGCCCTTGACGCCGTCGAGGGCATCGAGAACGCGCACGAAGGAGACGCCGCCGCCGGGCACGATGCCCTCTTCCACCGCCGCGCGGGTGGCGTGCAGGGCGTCGTCGACGCGGTCCTTCTTCTCCTTCATCTCCACCTCGGTGGCCGCCCCCACCTTGATCACGGCGACACCGCCGGCGAGCTTGGCGATCCGCTCCTGGAGCTTCTCCTGGTCGTACTCGGAGGTGGAGTTCTCCAGCTGGCCACGGATCTGGGCGACGCGGCCCTCGATGTCGTCCTGGGAACCGGCACCGCCGACGATGGTGGTGTTCTCCTTGTCGATCACCGCGCGCTTGGCCTGGCCGAGATCGTCGATGGTGACGTTCTCGAGGCTCATGCCCACTTCCTCGGAGATCACGTTGCCGCCGGTCAGCACGGCGATGTCCTGGAGCATGGCCTTGCGACGATCACCGAAGCCGGGCGCCTTGACGGCCGCGACCTTGAGCACGCCGCGCATGCTGTTGATGACCAGGGTGGCCAGGGCCTCGCCCTCGATGTCCTCGGCGACGATCAGCAGGGGCTTGCCGGCCTTGTTGACCGCTTCCAGGGTGGGCAGCAGGTCGCGGATGTTGGAGATCTTCTTGTCGTGCAGGAGGATATAGGGGTCCTCCAGCTCGGCCAGCATCTTCTCCTGGTCGGTGACGAAGTAGGGAGAGAGGTAGCCGCGGTCGAACTGCATGCCCTCGACCACGTCCAGCTCGTTCTCCAGGCCGCGGCCTTCCTCGACGGTGATCACGCCTTCCTTGCCCACGCGATCCATGGCCTTGGCGATGATGTCGCCCACTTCACGGTCGGAGTTGGCGGAGATGGTGCCCACCTGGGCGATGGACTTGCTGTCCTCGCAGGGCTTGGAGAGATCGCGCAGGGCACCGACCACCACCTGGGAGGCCTTGTCGATGCCGCGCTTGAGGTCCATGGGGTTCATGCCCGCGGCCACGGACTTCATGCCCTCGCGGACGATGGCCTGGGCCAGCACGGTGGCGGTGGTGGTACCGTCGCCGGCGACGTCGTTGGTCTGGGAGGAGACCTCCTTGACCATCTGCGCGCCCATGTTCTCGAACTTCTCCTCCAGCTCGATCTCGCGGGCGACGGAGACGCCGTCCTTGGTCACGGTGGGGGCACCGAAACTCTTCTCCAGGACCACGTTGCGGCCCTTGGGACCCAGGGTGACCTTGACCGCGTCGGCCAGGACGTTGACACCGCGGACCATGCGGCTGCGTGCATCGGTGGCAAAGCGTACTTCTTTAGCGCTCATGCTCTATTGTCTCCAGATTCTTTCAAGCCTGTGTTCGATTCACCTGCCGGCGGCGCCGGCTCGGGAGCGGGTTCAGTCCTCGATGACTGCCAGGACGTCGCTCTCGCTCATCATCAGAAGCTCGTCGCCGTCGACCTTGACGTTGGTGCCGGCATACTGGCCGAAGAGCACCTTGTCGCCCTTCTTGACGTCGAGCGCCTGGCGCTCGCCCTGGTCGTTCTTCTTGCCCTCGCCCACGGCGATGACCTCGCCCCGGTTGGGCTTCTCCGTGGCGGTGTCGGGGATCACGATGCCGCCGGCGGTCTTGCGTTCTTCTTCCACGCGCTTGACGAGCACACGATCATGCAAGGGACGGATGTTCATCGAAAAGCTCCTCAGCTTCGGTTTCCATCTGGAATGGGAACGAGTTTGTTAGCACTCGACCTTGGTGAGTGCCAATCTTAAGGATGAAAAACGGGGAGTCAAGCCGCGGCCGGGCCGCTTCCGGCCAGCTCCCTGCAGCCTAGATGGAGACATTCGGGCGGGTTTCAAGAGGGGCGGACGAAAAAAAATTTCCCGGCCCGCCGCGCGCGGCGTTCAGTCACGCTCGTCGGGCTCCACCCGACCCTCGATGACGCGGCCGCCGCCGGCCCCCGGGCCGCCGCGGGGCGGGCCGCCGCGATGGTCGGTGACGATCATGCGCCGCAACAGCCGGCGGATCAGCCAGCGACGGGTGGGCGGGATGAGAAAGAGCAGCCCCAGGCCGTCGGTGAGAAAGCCGGGAAACAGCAACAGCATGCCGCCCAGCCCCACGGCGACTCCCTCCAGCGCCTGGACGGCGGGCACCTCGCCGCGCTGGGCGGCGCGCTGCATCCGCTGCATGGTGGAAAAGCCCTGGGCGCGCATCATGGCCAGGCCCCACATCGCCGTGCCCACCACCAGCACCACGGTGATCAGGGCACCGATCTCGCTGCCCACGCGGATCATCACGTAGAGCTCGACCAGTGGAACCAGCAGGAGAAGGATCGGCAACAGGCGCATGGGAGTCGGGGTACCTCGGGCGCGGGCAACGGAACCGCGGTGTAAAACGCGCATTCTAATGGGTATGATGGACGACGATTCCCAGCTAAGCTCTCGGCAGGGAGGCCGCCGGCGCGGCCGAGAATCCGCGTGCTCAAGGGCCCATCCTGCCACAACGAACCACCGGGAGGGCAACCATGGACCAGACCGACCACATGCTCGTCCTGACCACCCTCCCCGACCGGGAGAGCGGTCTGCGCGTCGCCGGCCAGTTGCTCGAGGAGCGGCTGGTGGCCTGCGCCAGTGTCGGCGCCGAGATGACCTCGGTCTACCGCTGGCGCGGCGAGACCCACACCGACCCCGAGGTCCAGCTGACGCTCAAGACCCGGCGCGACCGCTGGAACGAGCTGGAGAAACGCGTGCTCGAGCTGCACCCCTATGAAGAGCCCGAGCTGCTCGCCCTGCCGGTCACCGGCAACCGTACCTACCTGAGGTGGATGGACGAATGCGTAGCTCAAACCCTGCCCTGACGCTGATCGCCCTGCTCGGCCTGCTGGTCGCGGGGCTCCCTGCCCACGCGCTCGAGGAGGGCGAACTCCTCGAGCCCGGCAAGGCCTTCCAGATGGAGGCGGAGGCGACCGCCCCGGACCGCGTCGAGGCGCATTTCGACGTCGCCGAGGGCTACTACCTCTACCGCGACCGCATCGAGTTCAGCCTCGCCGGCGACGGCGCCCGGCTGGATGCCACCGAGCTGCCGCCGGGGCATACCAAGCAGGACGACCTGTTCGGCGAGGTCACCATCCTCGACGGCTCCTTCGACGCCGGCCTCGCGCTGGCCGGCGAGGACCTCGCGGGCCGCTCGGTCACCCTGCGCGCCAAGTACCAGGGCTGCGCCGAGGCGGGCGTGTGCTACCCGCCCATCGAGCGCGAGATCGACCTGGCCCTGCCCGCCGGCGGCTCGGCCACCGCCGAGATCGCGGCCATGGGCGAGGCCATGGATGCCGGCGGCGGCTTCCTCGAACCCGACCAGGCCTTCGCCCCGGAGGTCACCGCCGGCGCCGACGGCATCCACGTCCACTTCGACATCGCCGACGGGCACTATCTCTACCGCGACAAGATCGAGCTCGGCCTGGCCGGCGACACCCCGGTCACCGCCGGCGAGGCCGACATCCCGGCAGGCAAGGAGAAGAACGACCCGTTCTTCGGCCTGATCCACATCTTCGAGCACTCGTTGGACCTCACCCTGCCGGTGGGCAACCCCAGCGGCAGCGACCAGCCGGTGACCCTGGTGCTGGGCTACCAGGGCTGCTCCGAGGCCGGCCTGTGCTACCCGCCCGAGGAAAAGCGCTTCGACGTCACCGTGCCCGCCGGCGCCAGCACCGCGGCGGCCGCACCGGCCGAGGATGGCGCGCCGGCCGGAAGCGACCCGGCAAAGGCTGTCGATGGTGCGGCGGCGAACGACGATATGGTCTCCGAACAGGACCGCATCGCCGCCACCCTCGCCGGCGGCAACTTCTGGCTGGTGGTGGCCACCTTCCTCGGTTTCGGCCTGCTGCTGGCCTTCACGCCCTGCGTCTTCCCCATGATCCCCATCCTCTCGGGGATCATCGCCGGCCAGGGCGCGGGCATCACCACCCGCAAGGCCTTCACGCTCTCGCTGGTCTACGTGCTGGCGATGGCGGTGACCTACACCGTGGCAGGCGTGCTTGCCGGGCTGTTCGGCTCCAACATCCAGGCGGCCTTCCAGAACCCCTGGATCATCGCCAGTTTCGCCGCGATCTTCGTGGCCCTGTCGCTGTCGATGTTCGGCTTCTACGACCTGCAGCTGCCCCACGGCCTGCAGAGTCGCCTGACCGAGATCTCCAACAAGCAGGAAGGCGGCAGCCTGATCGGCGTGGCGATCATGGGCCTGCTCTCGGCGCTGATCGTCGGTCCCTGCGTGGCCCCGCCGCTGGCGGGCGCGCTGATCTACATCGGCCAGACCGGCGATGCCGTCCTCGGCGGCTCGGCGCTGTTCGCCATGAGCCTGGGCATGGGTCTGCCGCTGATCGCCATCGGCACCTCGGCCGGCAAGTTCCTGCCCAAGGCCGGCGGCTGGATGGACGCGGTCAAGGCGGTGTTCGGCGTGCTCATGCTGGCGGTGGCGGTCTGGATGCTCTCGCGCATCCTGCCGGGCACCGTCACCCTCGCCCTGTGGGCGGTGCTGGTCATCGTCTCGGCGGTCTACATGGGCGCGATGGAACGCATCCCCGAGGACGCCAGCGGCTGGCGGCGCCTGTGGAAGGGCCTGGGCGTGGTCCTGCTGGTCTACGGCGCACTGATGCTGATCGGCGTGGCCGCCGGCGGCAAGAACCCGATGAAGCCGCTCGCCGTGCTGGACGTCGCTGGCGGCGGCCAGGCCACCGAGCAGGCCCATCTCGACTTCGAGCGGGTGGCCGACGTCGACGCGCTGGAGGCCCGACTGGCACAGGCCGCCGAGGCCGGCCAGCCGGTGATGCTCGACTACTACGCCGACTGGTGCGTGTCCTGCAAGGAGATGGAGGAGTACACCTTCTCCGACCCCGGCGTGCAGGCCCTGCTCGACGACGTGCTGCTGCTGCAGGCGGACGTCACCGCCAACTCGGCTGCCGACAAGGCGCTGCTCCAGCGCTTCGACCTCTTCGGCCCGCCGGCGATCCTGTTCTTCGACGCCGACGGCAACGAGCGCAAGAACTACCGCGTGGTGGGCTTCATGAAGGCCGAGGCCTTCCGCGAGCACGCCCGCAAGGCCCTGGAACTGTGACCCGCCCGCTGCACATCCTGTGCGCGGCCGGCCTGGTGCTCGCACTGGCGGCCTGCGGCCCCGGCGACGAGCGCGAGGATCCTTTCGGCGAGACCGCCGAGGCACCGGCCAGCGACGCCGTGGGCCAGCCGCGCCCCGCTTTGACCCTCGACGACCTCGGTGGGCGCAGCCACCACCTCGACGAGTGGAACGGCCAGGTGGTGCTGGTCAACTTCTGGGCCACCTGGTGCCCGCCCTGCCAGGACGAGATGCCGCTGCTCGACCGCCTGCACGCCCGTTACGAGGACGAGGGCTTCGCGGTCGTGGGCATCGCCATCGACCGGCGCGACAGGGTCGAGCAATTCGTCGAGGCCCACGGCATCGGCTTCCCTGTCCTGCTGGGCGACGCCGAGGCCGCCCGCAGCTCGGCCGACTTCGGCAACGCCTTCGGCGCCCTGCCCTTTTCCGCGGTGATCGACCGCGAGGGCATCATCCGCTTCACCTGGATGGGGCAGCTGCAGGAGGCCGAGGCCGTCGCCGCCATCGAACCGCTTTTGTGACGGCGAGTGGCCGTTCTGGCGGCAAATGCGGCGAAATCCTGCCTTATTGACGCGTTCTTGCCCGCTGGTGGACAAGCACCGGCCGCTGGTGCAGAATCGGACGCATTCTCCAGCGGATTGCCACGCATGAACACGGTGCTGCTGCTCCACGGACCCAACCTCGACCGCCTGGGTCGCCGGGAACCGGAAAAGTACGGCCACCAGACCCTGGCCGACGTCGACGCGCGCATGCGCAGGCTGGCCGAGGCGGCCGGCTGGCGGCTCGAGAGCTTCCAGAGCAACGCCGAGCACGCGCTCATCGAGCGCGTCCATCGCGCCGGCGACGAGGGCGTGGACCGGATCATCATCAACCCGGCCGCCTTCACCCATACCAGCGTCGCCCTGCGCGATGCCCTCGCCGCCGTGGCCATCCCGTTCATCGAGGTCCACATCTCCAACGTGCACGCCCGGGAGCCCTTCCGGTGGCACTCGTATTTCTCCGACATCAGCAGCGGCGTGATCGCCGGGCTCGGTGTCACAGGTTACGAACTCGCACTGCAGGCGGTGACCGGCCCCCTGCAGGCCTCATTCGATAAAGGTTCCTGACATGGATATTCGCAAGATCAAGAAACTGATCGAGTTGATCGAGGAGTCCGGCGTCGCGGAAATCGAGATCAAGGAGGGCGAGGACTCGGTGCGCATCAGCCGCCAGGGCGAACCGGCCCCCGCCCCCGTGGCCGCGACCGCCCCGCAGCCCGCGCCCGCAACGGCCCCCGCCGCGACCCCCGAACCCGGGCCCGAACCCGCCGCCGATGAAGGCGGCATTCCCGAGGGCCACGTGGTCACCTCGCCGATGGTGGGCACCTACTACGAGGCCTCCGCGCCCGGCGCCAAGCCGTTCATCACCGTGGGCCAGCAGGTCAGCGAGGGCGACACCCTCTGCATCATCGAGGCCATGAAGATGTTCAACCAGATCGATGCCGACAAGTCCGGCACCGTCAAGGCGATCCTGGTGGAGAACGGCCAGCCCGTGGAGTTCGAGCAGCCCCTCGTGGTCATCGACTGATCCCCGCGCCAACGCAACGAACACGGGTTCCCCATGCTGGAAAAGGTTCTCATCGCCAACCGGGGCGAGATCGCCCTGCGCATCCTGCGCGCCTGCCGCGAACTGGGCATCAAGACCGTCGCCGCCCATTCGTCCGCGGACCGCGACCTCAAGCACGTGCGCCTGGCCGACGAGTCGGTCTGCATCGGCCCGGCCTCGGCCACCGACAGCTATCTCAACATCCCGGCGCTGATCTCGGCCGCCGAGGTCACCGACTCGGTGGCCATCCACCCCGGCTACGGCTTTCTCTCCGAGAACGCCGACTTCGCCGAGCGGGTCGAGGAATCCGGCTTCGCCTTCATCGGCCCGCGCTCGGAGAGCATCCGCCTGATGGGGGACAAGGTGTCCGCCAAGGAGGCCATGCGGGCCGCCGGCGTGCCCTGCGTGCCGGGCTCCGACGGCCCCCTGCCCGAGGATCCCGACACCAACATCGAGATGGCCCGCGAGATCGGCTACCCGGTGATCATCAAGGCCGCCGGCGGCGGCGGCGGGCGCGGCATGCGCGTGGTGCACACCGAGGCCCACCTGCTCAACGCCATCGAGATGACCCGCTCGGAGGCCGGCTCGGCCTTCGGCAATCCCACCGTGTACATGGAGAAGTTCCTGGAGCGGCCCCGGCACGTGGAGGTCCAGGTGCTCGCCGACACCCACGGCAACGCCATCCACCTCGGCGAGCGCGACTGCTCGCTGCAGCGCCGCCACCAGAAGGTGATCGAGGAGGCCCCGGCCCCGGGCATCACCGACGCCCAGCGCGAGGAGATCGGTGCGCGCTGCGTGCGCGCCTGCCAGGAGATGGGCTACCGCGGCGCCGGCACCTTCGAGTTCCTGTTCGAGGACGGCGAGTTCTTCTTCATCGAGATGAACACCCGCGTGCAGGTGGAGCACCCGGTCACCGAGATGGTCACCGGCGTGGACATCGTCCGCGAGCAGCTGCGGGTGGCGGCCGGCCTGGAACTGGCCTACCGCCAGGAGGACATCCAGGTGCGCGGCCATGCCGTGGAATGCCGGATCAACGCCGAGGACCCGCGCAGCTTCATCCCCTCGCCGGGGCGCATCGACCAGTACCATGCCCCCGGCGGGCCGGGCATCCGCGTGGACAGCCATGTCTACAACGGCTACAACGTGCCGCCCCACTACGACTCCATGATCGGCAAGGTGATCGCCCACGGCCACGACCGGGGCACGGCGCTGGCGCGCATGCACGGCGCGCTCACCGAGCTGGTGATCGAGGGCATCAATACCAACACCACGCTCCAGCGCGAACTGGTGAGCGACGCCGGCTTCCAGGCCGGCGGGGTGGACATCCACTACCTGGAGAAGAAACTCCAGCGCAACAAGGACTGAGCCGGCGTGCCCTGGCTGCAGATCGCCTTCGACTGCGACCGCGAGCACCTGGAGGCCGCCGAGGGGGCGCTGGAGGCGGCCGGGGCCCTGTCGGTGACCCTCGCCGACGCCGCCGACGAGCCGGTGCTGGAGCCGGCCCCCGGCGCCATGCCGCTGTGGCGGGCCACGCGGGTCACGGCCCTGTTCGACACCGACGCCGACCTCGACGCCCTGCAGGCACGACTGCTGGCCGCGCTGGGCGTCGACCGGCTGCCGCGACTGGCGCTGGAGACCCTGGAGGACCGCGCCTGGGAGCGGGAATGGATGGCCCGCTTCCGGCCCATGCGCTTCGGCGAGCGACTGTGGATCTGCCCTTCCTGGAGCGAGCCGCCGGCGGCCGATGCGGTCAACATCCGGCTCGACCCCGGCCTCGCCTTCGGCACCGGCACCCACCCCACCACCGCGCTCTGCCTGGAGTGGCTGGACGCCCACCCGCCCGCAGACCGGACGGTGATCGACTACGGCTGCGGTTCGGGCATCCTCTCGCTGGCGGCCGCCCGGCTGGGCGCCGCCCGCGTGGTGGCCACCGACATCGACCCGCAGGCCCTCGCCGCCACCCGCAGCAACGCCGAGCACAACGGCATCGGCCCCGACGTGCTGGAAACCGGCCTTCCCGAGGCCCTGCCCGCGCTGCAGGCCGACCTGGTGCTCGCCAACATCCTCTCCGGCCCGCTGGTGGAGCTCGAACCGGTGCTCGCCCGCCACACCCGCCCGGGCGGGCGGATCGTGCTCTCGGGCATCCTCGCCGAGCAGGCCGAGCGCGTGGTCGCCGCCTACGGCGACGACTTCGAGCTCGACCCCCTGGCCCGCGAGGAAGACTGGGTGCGCATCAGCGGCCGTCGCCGGCCGGCTCCCTGACCCACCGCAGGAACCGCCCTCCGTCCCGGTCCCGGGGCACGAACCCGACCTCGAAGCCGCCCGAGATCTCGCCCGCGGGGACGAAGGCCAGCCAGACACCCACGGTCTCGCCGGGGCCGAGCACCCCGTCGACGGGCTCGCGGAGGTATTGCTCGGGCGTGAAGACGCGCTCCCCGGCCGGTGCCCCGGCGTTGTTGAACACCGCCAGTCGCAGGTCCGGCAGGTTGCGGGGCAGGGCCGCCGCGTTGTGGAAATCCCCCTCGAGGACGTAGGCATCCGGGCGCCCGGGGTGGTCGAACAGCCGGCGCTCGCCCATGCGGAAATCCGCCGGGCGCCCCGGCCAGTCGGGGGCCAGGCCGAGACGCCCGGCCTGTTCCACCACCATCGCCCGCAGGACCGGATCGCCCAGCAACCAGGCGGGGCGGAAGGCCAGGACCTCGACGACCAGCACGGCCGCCAGCAGGGTCACCGAGAGCAGCCAGGCCAGCCGCCGGGCGACACCGCGCCAGCCGCCGGCCCGGCGGGAAACCAGGAAACCGCCGACCGCCCCGGTGTTCATGTGCCGGTCAGCGGCCGGCCACGGGCCAGCCGCGGCCGATGGTCGTCGACGCCCATGGCGTGGCGCATCAGGCCCTGCTTGAGCGGGCCGATGCGGTCGGCGGCCGCGAGGGCCAGGTTGCGCCCCAGGCGCACCGGCAGGGGCTGGTCACCGAAGGCGCGGTAGAAGCCGTCCATGGCGGTCATCATCGCCAGGTTGTCACCGCGCCGGCTGCGCTCGTAACGGCGCAGGTCGGCGAGCGCCCCGGGGGAACGGCCGCGCCGGTGGGCGTCCACCACCACCTCGGCGAGCGCGGCGGCGTCCATCACCCCGAGATTGACCCCCTGGCCGGCGAGCGGGTGGATGGTGTGCGCGGCGTCCCCGACCAGCGCCAGGTGGGGCGCGCAGTAGCGGTGGGCGTGCATCCGCCTCAGGGGGAAGCTCCCGCGGGCCTGCACCGCGGCGATGCCACCGAGACGCCCGGGGAAGGCGGCCTCCATCTCGGCGGCGAAGGCCGCCGGCTCCAGCGCCAGCAGGCGGCGCACCTCGCGGGCGTTGTGGTACCAGACCATCGAGGCATGGGGACCGGAGAGCGGCAGGAACGCCTGCGGCCCGGTGGGCACGAAGCGCTGCCAGGTGATCTCCTGCTGGGGCAGGCGGGTCTCCACGGTGGCCACCAGGGCGTGCTGGGCGTAGTCCCACCCCCCGGTGGGCAGCCCCGCCAGCTCGCGAATGCGGGAACGGGCACCGTCGGCGGCGACCACCAGCCCGGCAGCGATCTCGCTGCCGTCGTCGAGTTGCAGGCGGGCCCCGTCCGCCTCCAGCGCCAGGCGCTCGGCGGCCGCGGGGCAGCGGAAGTCGAGGTTGTCGAAGCCCGCCATGGCCTCCAGCAGGGCCAGCTGCACCACGCGGTTCTCGACGATGTGGCCCAGCCATGGCTCGCCCAGGTCGGCGCTGTCGAAGGCGGTGGAGCCCCGCCCCTCGCCGTCCCAGACGGCCATGTGGCGATAGGGACAGACCCGCCGGGCGCGCATCCCCGGCCAGGCCCCCACCGCCTCGAAGACCCGCTGGGAGCCCAGCGAGACCGCCGAGACCCGCAGGTCGTGCGGCTGTGCAGGGTCGAAGGGCCGCGGCTCGCGCGCCTCGACCACCAGCACCCGCAGGCCGGTCCCGCCCAGCGCGCAGGCCAGGGTGGCCCCCACCATGCCGCCCCCGGCGATCACCACGTCATACCGTTCCATGCCCGTCCCTCCCGGTATCGATGGAACCTGCCGGCGCGAGCCCCAGCCCCAGGCGGGTCGCCGGGCCGGCCAGGCCCATGGCCTGGCGGGCCAGCCGGTGGCGCGCCGCGGGCAGGGCGTCCAGCGCCAGCAGCCCTGCCCCGCGCAGGGGCCCGAGGCCCGGCAGCGCGGTGGAAAACAGGTCCACCAGCCCCTCGGTAAAGCGCACCACCCGCCGGTAGTCCGGCCGGCGGCCGGCCGCGTAGTCCGCCAGCCAGCCGGGCTCGCCGGCATCCCGGCCCGGGGCGGCCGGGCCCAGATGCTCGGCCACCGCGGCCACGTCCCGCAGGCACAGGTTGAAGCCCTGCCCGGCCACCGGGTGCAGGCTGTGGACGGCGTTGCCCAGCAACAGCACGCGCCGGCCGTGGAAGCGATCCAGCAGCAACCGTTCCAGGGGATAGGCCACCCGCCGACCGGGCGAGTGGATGCAGCCCAGCCGATGACCGAAACGCGCCCCCAGGGCCTCGGCGAAGTCGGCATCGTCGAGTGCCGTCACCGTGCCGGCATCGGCGGCCCGGGCGGTCCAGACGGTGGCGTAGCGGTCCCCGCCCAGCGGCAGGAAGGCCAGCGGTCCGTCAGGGGTGAAGCGTTCGAAGGCCATGTCCGGGCGCGGGCGGCCGACGTGCACGTTGGCGAGGATGGCGGTCTGGCCGTAGTCGCGGCGCTCGCCGTCGAGACCGGCCAGCGCCCGCACCCGCGACTCGCGGCCGTCGGCCCCCACCAGCAGGGCCGAATCCAGTCTCTCGGTGCTGCCGTCCGCGTGGCGCACCCCGGCCCGCACGCCGTCCTCCGCCGCGGTCATCGATTCCAGGCGCGCCGGGCAGATCCACGTGACGTTGGCCTGACCGGCCAGCGCGTCGGCCAGGGCCCGGCCGATCACGCGGTTGGTCACCACGTGGCCCAGGGCATCCACGCCTTCCTCGCGGGCGTGCAGGCGGGTCACGCCCAGGCGCCCCCGGTCGGAGACGTGGATGTGGCGGATGGGGGCGGCGGCCGCGGCAATCGCCGGCCAGACGCCGAGCCCGGCGAGGATGCGCCGGGAGCCCTCCGCCAGGGCGATGGCCCGGTCGTCGAAGCTCGGCTGGGCGCTCGATTCCAGGGGGTGGGCCTCGATCACGCCCACCTGCCACCCCAGCAGCCCCAGGGCGCGGGCGAGGCTCGCCCCCACCATGCCGCCGCCGACCACCAGGATGTCGAATCGCTTGGTCATGGGGCCATGGAACCTCTACACGAATGGATAGTGCCTCTGCGGGACCGCCAAGGGTCCTGTTCGCGGCGCGCAGCTCGCAGTGAATGGCCGTCGTTCCAGCTCCGCTGCGCTCCGCGCTCCGGCAGCGTGCGGAGCAACCTGTGTTGCTCCGGTCTGCCTGCGCCCTTTACCAGAGCTGCACAAATCCGCCGGGACCGATTCGCCAGGAGCGAATCGGGTCGTCCACAGGACGCCCGAAGGGCGAGTCCCAGGGACGGGGCGAGACAGCGGATTTGAACAGCCGGCAGGCTGGCCCGAAGGGCGGATGCCACGGATGGCATCCGTAACCCGCAGATGGGCCCTTGGCGGCCCGTTCCAGCCTCGCGGGGCTCCGCGTTCACCGGGCTGCGGAGCGGCATTGAGTCGCTCCGGTCCCGGTTCACCCAAATGGGGCTTGCGGGTTTGCCCGCACTCTTGTTCATGCCGCACATCCGTGTGCGGCACCCTGTGGGCGCCTAAAGGCGTGCAACCCGGCTTTCCGGCCGGGTTGTGCCCGGTCCTCGACGGTTAATCAGCCCGCCTCAAACCGGCGCCTCGACTGCGAACAAACCCGCAAGCCAGAGGCGCCATCGATTCATGCAGAGGTTCCCTAGTCCCGCATCCAGGCCTCGATCTCCTCGAGCGTCTTGGGCACGTCCGCGGTGAGGTTCTCGTGGCCCTCGCGGGTGACCACCAGGTCGTCCTCGATGCGCACGCCCACGTGCCGGTAGGGCTCGGGGATGTCGGCGTCGCCGGGCACGTAGATGCCGGGCTCGATGGTCAGCACCATGCCCGGCTCCAGCTCGCGCCAGTCGCCGTCGATCTTGTAGTGGCCCACGTCGTGCACGTCGCGCCCCAGCCAGTGGCCCACCCGGTGCATGAAAAAGCGCCGGTGGGCGCCCGCCTCGATCAGCTCGGGCACTGCCCCGGAGAGCAGGCCCAGATCCACCAGGCCCTCGGTGATCACGCGGACGGCCGCCGCGTGCGGGGCGTCGAAGCTGCGCCCGGGGCGCACCTCGGCCATGGCGGCGTGCATGGCGTCGAGCACCAGCTGGTAGATCTCGGCCTGGGCGGGGGTGAAGCGGCCGTTGACCGGGAAGGTGCGGGTGATGTCGGCGGCATAGCCGCGGTACTCGGCACCGGCGTCGATCAGCAGCAGCTCGCCGCCGTGGAGGATGTCGGCGTTGTCGGTGTAGTGGAGCACGCAGGCGTTGGCGCCGCCGGCGACGATCGCGGGGTAGGCCCAGCCGGCCCCCGCGCAGTGGAAGTCGTGCAGCAGGCCGGCCTCGATCTCGCGCTCGGTGACCCCGGGCCGGCAGCGGCGCATGGCCGCCCGGTGGGCGTCCACGGTGATGGCGGCGGCATCGCGCAGGCACTCGAGCTCGTCCTCGGACTTGAACAGGCGCATCTCGTGGAGCCGCTCGCCCAGGTCGATGAACCGGGTGGGCGCGCGCACCCCGGCGCGGGCGCGGCCACGCACCGTCTCCACCCAGCCCATCACCCGCCGGTCGAGCTCGGGATCGCGGCCCACGGGATAGTGGACCTCTTCGCAGTCGGCGAGCAGGTCAGGCATGCGCTCGTCGAGCGCCTCCAGCGGCCAGGCGCGCTCGACCCCGTAGTCCCGCTCGGCACCCTCGGGGCCGATCAGGCGACCCTCCCACTGCTCGCGCTCGGGATCGCGCGGGTGGCAGAAGAGCTGGAATTCACCGTCCGGGCAGCCGGGACGCAGCACCAGCAAGGCATCCGGCTCGGGAAAGCCGGTGAGGTAGTCGAAGTCGGAGTCCTGGCGGAAGGGGTAGTGGACGTCGCGGTTGCGGACCCGCTCGCGGGCCGCGGGCAGGACGGCCACCGCGCCCTCGCCCAGCTGGGCGGCGAGGCGGCGGCGACGGCGCTGGAAACGGGAGTCGGGCATCGGACCTCCGGGCATGGACGGGGATCACTGCAGGGTCACGGGGGCCTGCGGCGCCGGCGGGTGGAGCTCGTCGCGCACCACCAGCACGCCCACGCGCAGGTATTCCTCGATCTCGGCGAGGGCCGTCTTCTCCTCCTCGCTGCCCTCGGCCTCGGTCTCCACGTTGGCGAACTCGCGGATGTCGTCGAGCACCTCGCGGGGCTCGCCCTTCAGGCGGGCCGGGTCCTTGCCGCCGCTGACCCCGTAGCCGTAGAGAAACCCCTGGCACCAGTCCGCCAGGGCACGCAGGCGCGCGCCCACGCCACCCTCCTCGGTGGGCAGCATGAGTTCGAGGGTCACGCCCTCGTCGTCGAATTGGGCCAGGGTCTGACCGTAGACGGCGCGCATGGCGTCGAGGTAGGCGCGGGAGCGGGTCGACTCCGGGTCCTCGGGGACCAGGATCTCGGCCATCCAGCGGCTGCGGTCCACCTGGCCGGCGCCACAGAGCATGCCGGCGAGCACCCCGTGGACCTCGGCGGCACCGGCGGGGGCCCCGGCATCGGCCAGGGCCCGGTCGAGTTCGGCGAAATTCATTTCCTGCATTCGGCAAACATACCAGAGACGATCTAGAATGGGGTGCTTTGAACCCCTTGGGTCGTGGAAACCTATGGCCAACCCTATCATTCGGACGGTGAATGACAATCCCGCCCAACCGGCGCCGGACGCGGCCATCGAGCGCCTCGAGGACCGCGTCTCCGCGCTCGTCCAGGCGCTCGAGACCCAGCGCAACGAGAACGACGTGCTGCGCCGCGAGAACGCCGAACTGCGGGCCGCCCGCGAGGGCGCCGAGCGCCGCGTGCACGCGGCGCGCGAGCAGATCGAGCGGATGATCGAACAACTCAAGCGCACGGAGGCCGGCGATGAGTGATGCCCCGACAGTCCCGGTCACGGTCAACATCCTCGACAAGGACTACAAGATCGCCTGCCCGGAGGACGAGCGCGAGGCCCTCGAGGCCTCGGCGAGGCTGGTGGACGAGCGCATGCGCGAGATGCGCCGCCACACCCGGGTGGCCGGCAACGACCGCATCGCGGTGATCACGGCGCTCAACCTGGCCGGCGAGCTGCTCGCCCGCGGCGACGAACAGGCCGGACCCGACCCCCGGACCCGGGCCCGGATCGAGCGCCTGGCCGACCGGATCGACGAGGCGCTGGGATGATTCGCTCGCCCCGCCACCGCGGCCGGGGCGGAGCGACGAGCGGGGGCAACCGGGCGCGCCGACCGGTTGCCAGCGGCGGCGAAAGTCACTAATCTGTAATCGTCGTCTTCTGGGTTACTCGTGAGTAGTTTTTATTGCCCTCGAGCCTTAATCATCGACCTGGGGGACCTGCCGAAGGTGCTGTGTGCATGTCCGCGATGGCGGAAAGCCTGATGCGCCCGAGGCCGTCCCCACTTGAACCGCAGGTTCAGGGTCGGAATCTACAACGGTAATCCCGGAAGGCGGCCATTCTCCCTTCCCCATGAGCGACACCCGTCCGAACCTGCGCCGCGAACTGCGAAAGCGACGCCGCGCCCTGTCCGCCGACCAGCGCCGGGCACGCCAGCGCCTGCTCGTCGACCACCTGGTCCATCACCGGCATTTCCGCAACAGTCGACGCATCGCCCTCTACTGGCCGGCCGACGGCGAACCCGACATCCGCGCCCTGGTGGCGCACCCCCTGGCCCGCCGCAAGCGCTTCTTCCTGCCGGTACTGGTGCCGTTCTCCAGCACGCCCATGTGGTTCGCCCCCTGGCGGCCCGGCGATCGCCTCGTGCCCAACCGCTTCGGCATCCCCGAGCCCGACCCCGGCGCCCGCCACCTGGTGGCCGGCCGGCTGCTGGACCTGGTGCTGATGCCGCTGGTGGGGTTCGACGAGGCCGGCAATCGGCTGGGCATGGGCGGGGGCTTCTTCGACCGCAGCTTCGCCTTCCTGCGCCACCGACGCCGCTGGTTCAAGCCGCGCCTGATGGGTACGGCCTTCGACTGCCAGGGCGTCGAGGGCCTGCCCCACCGGCCCTGGGACGTGCCCATGGACGCCCTGGCCACCGAGTCCGGCAGCCGGATGTTCCGTCGTCAGTCGGCCCGGGGGGCGAGGAAGAGCGCGTAGGCGGTGTTGTCGCGCTCGTCCCAGTACTGGTAGCCGAGATCCTCGAGAAAGGACTGGAAGGCGGGCTTCTCGGAATCCGGCACCTGGATGCCCACCAGCACCCGGCCGTAGTCGGCGCCGTGGTTGCGGTAGTGGAACAGGCTGATGTTCCAGCGCCGCCCGATGCGGTCGAGGAACTGCAGCAGCGCCCCGGGGCGCTCGGGGAACTCGAAGCGGTAGAGGATCTCGTTTTCCACCGAGGTGGAATGCCCACCCACCATGTAGCGCACGTGCAGCTTGGCCATCTCGTTGTCGGTCATGTCGACCACGGGGTAGCCGCGCGCCTCGAGGGTCTCGTGGATGGCGCGCTTCTCCTCCTCGCGCCCGGCGATCTGCACGCCGACGAAGATGTGGGCCCGGTCGGGGTCGGCGAAACGGTAGTTGAACTCGGTGATCAGGCGCTTGCCGAGGATCTCGCAGAACTCGCGGAAGCTGCCCGGGCGCTCGGGGATGGTCACCGCGAACAGCGCCTCGCGGCGCTCGCCCAGCTCGGCGCGCTCGGCGACGAAGCGCAGCCGGTCGAAGTTGATGTTGGCGCCGCTGTTGATCGCCACCAGCGCCCCCGAGCGACGACCCTCGCGCTCGGCAAAGCGCTTCATGCCGGCCACCGCCAGCGCACCGGCCGGCTCGCTGATGGCGCGCGAGTCGTCGAAGATGTCCTTGATCGCCGCGCTCACCTCGTCGTTGGAGACCAGGATCACCTCGTCGACCACCTGGCGGGCGATGGGGAAGGTCTCGGCACCCACCTGGCGCACCGCCACCCCGTCGACGAACAGGCCCACCTGGTCCAGGCGCACCCGCTCGCCGGCATCCAGGGCGTGGTGCATGCTGGGAGCGTCGTCGGGCTCCACCCCGATCACCCGCACCCCCGGGCGCAGGGCCTTGATGCAGGCCCCGACCCCGGCCACCAGGCCGCCGCCGCCCACGGGCACGAACACCGCGTCGATGGGGTCCGGGTGCTGGCGCAGGATCTCCATGCCCACCGTGCCCTGGCCGGCGATCACGTCGGGATCGTCGTAGGGATGCACCAGTGCCGCGCCCTCGCGCTCGGCGAGCTCGCGGGCGTGGGCGTAGGCGTCGTCGTAGGCCTCCCCGTGCAGCACCGCGGTGGCCCCGCGGGCTCGGACCGCCTCGACCTTGATCTCGGGCGTGGTGGCGGGCATGACGATACGCGCCTCGATGCCCAGGATCTGCGCGGCCAGCGCCACGCCCTGGGCGTGGTTGCCCGCCGAACAGGCGATCACGCCCGGCACCCGGTTCTCGGTGACCTCGCGGTAGACCTTGTTGTAGGCCCCGCGACACTTGAAGGAGAAGACCGGCTGGAGGTCCTCGCGCTTGAAGAACACCGGGCTGCCGAGCCGGCGCGAGAGCGCGGCTGCCGGCTCCAGCGGCGTCTCGCGGGCCGCGTCGTAGACGCGGGCGTTGAGGATGCGCTTGAGCAACTGGTCGATATCGGGCATGGACCCCTGGAATGCGGTGGTGGCGAGACGCCCCAAGTTAGCCGAGCGGGCCCGCCCGCGTCCAGCGAAGCCGCCGCGCCGGGCATGACTTCCCGCCGGTCTGTGTTTATGATGCGGCCTATTTTCCGCATTCTTGGAGGAAGCCCCATGAACCAGGACGAACTCAAGCGCCAGGCGGCCGCGGCGGCCGTGGAACACGTCCAGCCCGGCACCGTGGTGGGCGTGGGCACCGGCTCCACCGTCAACTTCTTCATCGACGAGCTGGCCCGGATCAAGGGCCGCATCGAGGGTGCGGTCTCCAGCTCCGAGGCCTCCACCCGGCGCCTGCGCGAGCACGGCATCGAGGTCTTCGATCTCAACAGCGTCTCCGAAATCCCGGTCTACGTGGACGGGGCCGACGAGATCAACAGCGCCCTGCAGATGATCAAGGGCGGCGGCGGCGCGCTCACCCGCGAGAAGATCATCGCCCACATGGCCGACCGCTTCGTCTGCATCTGCGACCAGAGCAAGAAGGTGGACGTACTCGGCGCCTTCCCGCTGCCCATCGAGGTGATCCCCATGGCCCGCAGCATGGTCGCCCGCGAGACCGTCAAGCTCGGCGGCAGCCCGGTGCTGCGCGAGGACTTCGTCACCGACAACGGCAACGTCATCCTCGACGTGCACAACCTCGACATCCTCGAGCCGGCGAAGATGGAGGACGAACTCAACAACATCCCGGGCATCGTCACCGTGGGCCTGTTCGCCCTCGACCCCGCCGACGTGCTGCTGATGGCCAGCCCCGACGGCGTGCAAAAGTTCGACTGAGCCGCATCGACCTCGCCCCGGCGGCCACCACGGCCGCCTCTTCCCTCCTGCGTACCGGGATTGACCGGCAAGCCGCTCTTGCGGCCGCGCCGGGTCTCACGGCATTCGAGCACCCACCCCCCGAAGCCGCCTGCAGAAGGGCGAAGTGCCCGGGCTCCACGGGCCGGCCGTCCCCGGCCACCGAGCGGCAGGCCCAGACCGCCGACGCGTTCCACGCCCACCTCACCCACATCCACACCGTCGCGGGGCGGACGGCCCCGGCTGGCCGGGAGACCGCCAGCGCCAGGGAGGAACTGGCTCGACTGGCAAGCGAGCTCCGGGAACTGGTGGGCCAGTTCCGGGTCTGATTCGACCGCCTCGGCGCGGGTGGTGCCGGCGGAGGCGGACTCGGTCCCGCCCCCAGGATGTACTACTCTTGTACAATAATGATTGCCGCCGCCGAATCGACCCGGGCCCTGCCAAACCATGCATACCCTCTCGCTGCTCGCCTTCACACCCGATGCCCCGCCCCCCGAGACCGAGGCGTTTCTCAAGGCTCTGGACGGGATCTGCGAGCACGACCGCTTTCGGCGAAGCGACTCCCTGGCCGGGCTCGACCCGCGCCCGGACGTGGTCCTGCTGCCGACGGAGCGACCGGGTGACGCGCCCATCGAACAGGTCCACCGGGCCCTGCCCGACACGCCGGTCGTGCTGGTGCTTGCGGACGCGGAGGGCCCGGCCGAGACGCTGGCCGCGACCCGGGCGGCCGGTGCCCAGGACTACCTCGACGTCCACGACCGTGACCCCGCCCTCATCTGCCGGGTGGTCCGGAGCGCCCGCCTCCACCTGGAAAACACGCGCATCCGCGACCGCTACCGGATCCTGCTCGACCGCAGCCCGGACGGCTTCTGGATCAACGACCTCGAGGGCCGGATCCTCGAGGTCAACCCCGCCTATGCCGCGATGGTGGGTTACCGCCCCGAGGCGATGCCCGGGATGGTCATCGGCGACCTCGAAATGGACGAGGACAGCGCCGCCACCCGCGCCCATATCCGCCGGATCCTGGAAACCGGCAGCGACCGCTTCCAGACGCGCCACCGCCACCGGGACGGCGGCGTGGTGCACCTCGACGTCAGCGCCCACTTGCTCGAGGAACACCAGCACCGGATCATGGCGATATTCCGGGACATCACCCAACAAAAGACCGTCCAGGCCGCCCTGGCCCACAGCGAGCGACGCTTTCGCGACGTCGCCACCGCGGCCGGGGAGTACATCTGGGAAGTCGACCCGGCCGGTGTCTACCAGTTCGTCACCGATCCCGTGGAAGCGTTGCTCGGGCGTCCCCCAGCCGAGCTCCTCGGCCGCACGCCCTTCGACTTCATGCCCGCCGACGAGGCCGAGCGCGTCCGGGAACTGCTGGGGCGATGGGCGGACCGAAGACAGTCCTGGCAGGGGCTCGAACACCGCTCGATCCGTGCCGACGGCGGGATCGCCTGGCAGCGGGTCAGCGGCCTGCCCATGTTCGACGAGTACGGCCGGCTCACCGGCTTTCGCGGCACCGGGCGGGACATCACCGCAGAAAAACAGGCCCAGGAGGCCCGGGCACGCCTCACCCAGCGGCTACGCCTGGCCACCCGGGCCGCCGGCCTGGGCATCTGGGACCTGGACCTGGACAGCGGCCGGCTGGAGTGGGACGCCGGCATGTTCCGCATCTACGGCCTGGACGCCGAGCAGTTCGACCACTCCGTGGACACCTGGATACAGGCCCTCGCCCCGGAAACCGCCGAGCGCGCCACTGCCGACTTCCGGGCCGGCATGCGCTCGACCGCACCCTATGCCTCGGAATTCCGCATCCGCCGTGGTGACGGGAGCCTCCGCGACATCCGCGCCCTGGCCCAGGCGGTCCACGACGACACCGGCGAACCGGTACGGGTCGTGGGCATCAACGAGGACATCACCGACCAGCGCCTCGCCGAGCGCCGCCTGCGGGAACAGACCCGGCAACTCACCGCGGTGCTGGAGACGGCCGACGACGCGGTCGTCACCGCCGACAGCGACGGCCGGATCCAGTATTTCAACCCGGCCGCGGAACGCATGTTCGGCCATCCGGCGGCGTCGATGGTGGGCGAATTCATCGAACGCCTCATGCCCGCCGGGCACTGGCAGCACCACCATGATCCCGGTCATCGCCGCGAGGGGGACGCCCCGCGCCTGACGGGTCGGCGACGCGAGTTGCAGGGCATGCGCGCCGACGGCGAGGCATTTCCCGTCGAGCCCAACATCACCGACACCGGCATGGGGGAGCCCCGCCTCTACGTCGGCATCATCCGCGACCTCTCCGAGCGCAAGGCAGCCGAGAAGGCCCTGGCCCGCATCCGGGAGAACCTCGCCGAGGCCCAGCGCATCGGCCAGATGGGCTCCTGGGTACTGGACCTGGGACGAAACCACCTCTGGTGGTCCGACCAGGTCTTTCGCATCTTCGGCGAGACCCCGCAGTCCTTCGACGCCACCTACGAGGCCTTCCTCCACGATGTCCACCCGGAAGACCGGGAAAAGGTCGAAGAACGGGTGCAGGCGGCCCTGGCCGGTCAACCCTACCGGGTCATCCACCGGGTCGTGGCCGGCTCGGGCGAACTGCGCTGGGTGGTCGAGCGCGGAGAGGTGGAGAGGTGGAATTCGGCGAGGGGGGGCGACCCCGTGCGCATGCGCGGAACCATCCAGGACATCACCGAGCGCCGCGAACTGGAACAGGCCCTGCGCCAGGAACGCAACACCGCCCGGGGCATCATCAACAGCCTGCCGGGCATCTTCTACATGATCACCCCCGAGCCGCGCTTCACGCTCTGGAACCGCAACCTCGAGGAGGTCCTCGGGCTGGGGGCCGAGACCCTGTCCCGCATCGACCCGACCGAGATCATCGCCCCCGAGGACCGCGAATACGCCGGCCGCCTGCTGCGACAGGTGTTCGCCGAGGGCTTCGCCCGCTTCGAGACCCGCCTGTGCACCGCCGACGGCTGCCAGCCGCCCTACGACCTCTCCGCCTACCGGGTCGACCTGCCCGACGGCCCCCCTGATGGTGGGCATGGGCATCGACATCTCCCGCCGTGTCGCCCTCGAAAAGGAGTTGCGCCACCTCGCCACCACCGACGGCCTCACCGGCCTCCAGAACCGCCGCGCCTTCCTCGAGCGGGTGGAAGAAGAACGCCAGCGGGCCGCTCGCTACGACAGCCCGTTCAGCCTGCTGATGATCGACGTCGACCACTTCAAGTCGGTCAACGACGAGCACGGTCACGAGGTCGGCGACCGCGTCCTGCGCCAGCTCGCCGACACCCTCCGCCACCTGCTGCGCGGGGGCGAGAGCCTCGGCCGACTGGGCGGCGAGGAATTCGCCGCCCTGCTCCCCGAGACCCCCGTCGACGGCCCGCCCGGGCCGCCGAGCGCATCCGCGCCCGGCTCGCCAAAACCCCCGTCCCCCTCGGGCAGGGCAACCTGGAGATCACCGTCAGCATCGGCGTGACCCAGTGGCTGGGCCCGGACGACCCCACCGAGGCCCTCTTCAAGCGCGCCGACGACGCCCTCTACCGCTCCAAGGGCGAGGGCCGCAACCGCGTCACCCGCGCCTGA
>JAAZVP010000009.1 GCA_018623495.1 Halothiobacillus sp.
CCCGAGCCCGAGCCCGAGCCCGAGCCCGAGCCCGAGCCCGAGCCCGAGCCCGAGCCCGAGGCCGAGCCCGAGGCCGAGCCCGAGGCCGAGCCCGAGGCCGAGCCCGAGGCCGAGGCCGAGGCAGAGCCAGAGCCGAAAGTCGCCGCGGCCCGGGAGCCGCGCCTGCCCGACGGGGTGGATGCGGAGATCTTCGAGGTCTTTCGCGAGGAGGCCGAAGAGGTGGCCGAGGAGCTCGCGGACGCTCTCGCCCGTTGGCGGGCACAGCCCACCGACGAGGATGCCCTCGTGGTGGTGCGGCGTTCCTTCCACACCCTCAAGGGCAGCGGCCGGATGGCCGGTGCCGAGCGCCCCGGCGAGTTTGCCTGGGAGATGGAGAACCTGCTCAACCGTGCCCTGGAGGGTGCGATCCCGGTCACCGAGGGGCTGGTGGCGCTGACCGAGGCGGGTCGGGCGCATTTCTACCATCTGCTGGCGGCCTTCCAGGACCTGGAGGACGTCGACGAGGCCTTTCATCAGCGCATGCTCGACCGCATCGCCGAGGCCGCCCGCGGTGAGCCGGCCGTGCCGCCCGAGGAGCGGCCGGCCGCGGCAGAGCAAGCCGAGGTGCCCGCGGCAGAGCCGGAAGCGCCGGCCTTCGCGGTCGACCCCGCCCTGTTCAACATCTTCCGCCAGGAAGCCGAGGGACACCTCGGCGACGTCGCCGAGGCGGTGCACGGGGCCCGTGACCGTCAGCGCGCCCTCAAGCCCGACGAGGGACTGGTGCGCGCCGTGCACACGCTCAAGGGCAGTGCGCGCACGGCCCAGGTGGAACCCGTGGCGCGCATCGGTGCCGCCTTGGAGGCCTTGTTGCGGCTGCGGCAACAGGCTCACCAGCACCTCGAATCCGAGGAAATGGCGCTGGTGGAGCAGAGCGTCGATTGCCTCGAACAGCTGCTGGAAACCCTCCCCGAGACGGGACCGGCCACCCGGTCGGCCGACGAGATCGCCTCCCGGCTGGAAACGGCTGCCGAGGCCGCCGAGGCCGCGGCGGCCCGCGAAGGCGAAGGCTCGCCGGCCGCGCTGGTGCGCGCCTTCCTCGAGGAGGCCAACGAGATCTGGGAGCGCCTCGACCCCCGTGTCCAGGGTTGGGAAAAGACCTCGCCGGTCCGCGATGCCCTGCAGGCGGCCGAGCGCGACCTGCACACCCTCAAGGGCGGGGCGCGCATGGCCGAGGTCACGCCGGTGGTGGACGTGGCCCACGCCCTCGAGTCCGTTCTGGAACGCCTTTCCACGGCATCGGCTGCCGAGGCCGGGGAGCTGCTGGGCGTGTTCCGCTCCGGGTTCGATCACCTCGGGGAACTGCTGGAGCAGATCGAAGCCGGTCGCCTGCCCGAAGCCGATTCCGCGGTGCTCGGGCGCCTGCAGTCGGCCGCCGAGGCCGGCGCCGGAGGGACGACGGCGACACCCGAAGAGGCCGAGGCGCCCGCGGCCTCGCAGGTCGAGGACGCCGAGGAACCGCGAGCGCCCGGGACCGCCGAGCCCGAGGCGATGCCGGTGGACGCGATCCTGGAATCCTTCCTCGAGGAGGCCGAGGAGGTCGTGCCGCGGGTGGACGCGGCGCTGGCCGAGTGGTCCTCGGGCGCGCCGGACAGCGATTCGCTGCGGGCGGTGGAGCGCGACATCCACACGCTCAAGGGCGGGGCGCGCATGGCCGAGGTCGCCCCGGTGGCCGACCTGGCCCATGCGATGGAAAGCCTGCTCAGCCGCCTGGCCGAGGGCGCCATCGAGCCGGATTCGGGCCGCCTGGATCGGCTCCAGGCGGGCTTTGATCAGCTCTCGGAAATGCTCGACACCCTGGGCGGCGGGGAGCGGCCGGGGCCCGCGGACTCGCTGGTGGCGGACCTGGAGGCGGCCGCCCGCCCCGAGGTGGCCCCCGAGCCGGCCGCGGCCGAAACCGAGGCGCAGCCGCCCACCGAGCCGCCGGCCGAGGCGATGCCGGTGGACGCGATCCTGGAATCCTTCCTCGAGGAGGCCGAGGAGATCGTGCCGCGGGTGGACGCGGCGCTGGCCGAGTGGTCCTCGGGGGCGCCGGACAGCGATTCGCTGCGGGCGGTGGAGCGCGACGTCCACACCCTCAAGGGCGGGGCGCGCATGGCCGAGGTCGCGCCGGTGGCCGACCTGGCCCATGCGATGGAAAGCCTGCTCAGCCGCCTGGCCGAGGGCGCCGTCGAGCCGGAGACCGGGCGGCTGGAACAGCTGCGGGCCGGTTTCGACGCCCTCGCCGCGATGCTCGACGATCTGCGCACGGGCCGGCCCCTGGGCCGGGAGAGCGAGCGGGTGGCCCGGCTGGAGGCCGCGAGCCGGGGCGAGGCCGGCCCCTCGCCCGCGGAGCCGGCCGGCGAGCCGACGGAGAAAGCGCCCGTGGAGGGCGTGCTGGAGGCCTTCCTGGAGGAGGGCGAAGAGATCCTGGAACGGCTGGACCGGGCCGTGGACCAGTGGCGCCACGACGAGAGCACGGCGCCACTCCAGGCGGCCCAGCGGGAGTTGCATACCCTCAAGGGTGGGGCCCGCACCGCCGATGTCGCCCCCCTCGCGGATCTTGCCCATTCCCTGGAGAGCGCCCTGGAGGCGGTGGCCGGCGGGCGCCTGGAGGTCAGCGAGGAGCTCGCGGACACGGTGCAGGCGACGGTGGACGCCCTTCACGACATGCTCGGCAGCGCCTCCGAGGGCGGTTCGCCGTCCGTTCCGGAAGGGCTGATCGAACGGCTCGAGTCGACCACCCGGCCGGCCGCGGCCGCCAAGAGCGCCGAAGCCGAAGTCGCGGCCGGGCCGGCCGAGCAGCGCCGGACCGCGGCGGGCCGTGCCCGCAAGGCCCTGGGCTCCTCCGGGCTGGGCGAGGTGGTTCGCATCCCGGCCTCGCGGCTGGAGTCGATGATCAATTTCGCCGGCGAGACCACCACCTACCATTCGCGGCTGCACCAGCAGCTGCACGACTTCTCCGGCCAGCTCGAGGAACTCGAGCGTACCGTGGGCCGCCTGAGCCGCCAGTTGCGCGACCTGGAGTTCGAGGCCGAGGCGCAGATGTTCCACGGCAAGGGACCGGAGGGCCGTGACGCGGCCAGCTTCGATCCCCTGGAGATGGACCGCTACACCCAGGTGCAGGAGCTGTCGCGGGCCATCGCCGAGAGCATGAGCGACGTGCAGAGCCTGCACGAGGCGCTCGACGAGTCGGTGCAGGACACCGAGACCCTGCTCGAGCAGCAGGAGCGTGTCAGCCGCGACCTGCAGCAGGAGCTGATGTCGACCCGCATGGTCTCCTTCTCCACCCTGGTCTCGCGCCTGCAGCGGATCGTCCGCCAGGCCGCCCGCTCCGAGGGCAAGCAGGCCGAGCTGGTGCTGGAAGGCGAATACGTGGAGCTCGACCGCCACGTGCTCGACGGCATGGTGGCTCCCCTCGAGCACATGCTGCGCAACGCCGTGGCCCACGGCATCGAGAAGCCCGACGAGCGCGCGGCGGCGGGCAAGGATCCTGCCGGCCGGATCACCCTGAGCCTGTCGAATCAGGGCAATGACGTGGTCATCGACCTGCGCGACGACGGTCGCGGCATCAACACCGACGCGGTGCGGCGCAAGGCCGAGAAGGCGGGCCTGATCAAGCCGGGCGAAGCGGTCAGCGCGGACGAGGCGGCCAACCTGATCCTGGCCTCGGGCCTGAGTACCGCCGAGCAGGTGAGCCAGGTGGCCGGCCGGGGCGTGGGCATGGACGTGGTGGCCCAGGCGGTCAAGGAGCTGGGCGGGCGCCTGGGCGTGGGTTCCCAGCCGGGGGCCGGGACCCATTTCAGCCTCGTGCTGCCGAGCTCGCTGTCGATCACCCAGGGTATCCTGGCCAATGTCGGCGACGAGTCCTACCTGATCCCCTACGGTGCGCTGGAGGGCGTGGCCCGGGTGAGCAGCGAGGAGCTGCGGCGGCTGTTCGAGAGCGACAACCCCTACTTCGAATACGGCGGCGAGCGCTATGCCCTGCAGTATCTCGGCGGCCTGCTCGACGTCGGCGAGCCGCAGTTCGCCCAGGCCACCATGCGGCCGGTCTTCATGGTGCGCGCCGGGGAACGTCGCATGGCCGTCTACGCCGATGATCTCGAGGGCAGCCGCGAGATCTTCATCAAGCCCCTCGGCCCCCAGCTCAATGCCGTGCGCGGCGTGGCGGGCGCGACCCTGCTCGGCGATGGCCGGGTGGTGCTGGTTCTCGACGTCAACGACCTGCTGCGCCCCGGCCAGACGACGGTCTCCGGTCAGCAGATCGAGGAGCGGGTCGCGGCCCGCGAGGAGAGCCGCCGGCCGGTGGTCATGGTGGTGGACGACTCGATCACCATGCGCAAGGTAGCCACGCGCCTGCTGGAACGCCACGACATGGAGGCGGCCACGGCCAAGGACGGCGTGGATGCCATCGGCCGCCTGCAGGAGATCCACCCCGACGTGATGATCCTGGACATCGAAATGCCGCGCATGGACGGCTACGAACTGGCCCAGCACATCCGCAACGAACCGGGCCTGCGCGACATCCCCATCATCATGGTGACCTCGCGCACCGGCGAGAAGCACCGCCAGCGGGCCCTGGACATGGGGGTGGATGCCTATCTCGGCAAGCCCTATTCCGAGTCCGTCCTGTTGGAGACCGTCGACGGGCTGTTGCAGGGGCGCGGGTCCACGGGCAAACGAGCCGAGGAGGGCTAACACCGGATGGCAGCGCCAAACCAGTCCCACCAGAGCCTGCATTGTGTGCTCATGCCCACCACCGCGGACCCGGCGCTCATGCCCTATGCCGCGGTTGCCGAGATCCTCGAGATCGACCCCGACGGAATCGAGGGCGAGGCCCGGGGCATCCAGCTCGGCGAGCTCGCCTGGCGCGGGCGCCGGGTACCGGTGACCAGCCTGGAGCAGGCGTGTGGGCGGGCGGCCGCAGCGCCTCCCGGCAAGCAGGTGATCGCCGTGCTCTACAACCCCGGGGACGAGCGCGTGCCCTACCTCGCGCTGCGTCTGGCCGATGCCCCCCGTTCCCAGGCGGTGCACGAGACCAACCTCCCGTCCACCTCGGACCCGCTGGGCTGCGAGTACGTCCAGGCGGCGGCCCTGCTCAATGGCCGCAAGGTGGTGATCCCCGACGTGCCCGCCCTGGCCCGTGAATGCGGCTGATGCCCGGGGCGTCCATCGGCCGGCCGGACCGGCCCACATCGCGGTAGCGTCCCGTCAAGTGGTGTAAAAGCGGGATGGCCATCGGCGTCCCCGCCGCGAACTCCCGGAGCGGCCGGGCGACAACCCCGTTCGCGACCGGGAGGTCGCTCCCACGGTGGATGGGGCTCTGGTATGACGGAGCGGCACCCAGGCCATTGGAGCGGCGTCCTCGCCGCGAACGCCCGGAGCGGCCGGGCGACACCCCCGTTCGCGACCGGGAGGTCGCTCCCACGGTGGATGGGCTCCGGGACTACGGATCGGCACCCAGGCCGTAGGAGAGGCGTCCCCGCCGCGAACGCCCCGACGGGCCGGGCGCCAACCCCCGTTCGCGACCGGGAGGTGGCTCCCACGGTGGATGGGCTCCGGGACTACGGAGCGGCACCCAGGCCGTGGGAGCGCTGTCCTCGCCGCGAACGCCCGGAGCGGCCGGGCGACAACCCCGTTCGCGGCCGGGAGGTCGCTTCCACGGTGGATGGGGCTCCGGGAGGGCGGATCGGCACCCAGGCCGTGGGAGCGGCGTCCCCGCCGCGAACCTCTCGGGCGGCCGGGAGCTGGTGCCCACTCGCTACCGGGAGGGCCGCTCCCGCATCACCCTGCCGACCACCCCGACGCTCAACCCAGGTCGCCCCAGCGGGCCTGGATGGCCGCGAGGGCAGCGATGGCCGCGGTCTCGGTCCGCAGTACCCGCGGCCCCATCCCCAGCCGCTCGAAACCGGCCCCCTCGGCGGCCGCCACCTCCTCGTCGGTGAAGCCGCCCTCGGGGCCGATCAGCAGCGTCACCGTCGCCGGTGATGCCGTCCAGGCGCCGAGCGGCCGGCCCCCCTCGGGGTGGAGTACCAGGCGCAGGTCGTCGGCCGGGGCCGCGCTCAGCCATTCGCCAAGGGGGCGGGCGGTGTCGATGGCGGGCAGGCGGTTGCGGCCGCACTGTTCGCAGGCGGAGACGGCGATACTGCGCCAGCGGGCGGCGCGCTTCTCCCGCCGCTTGCCTTCCAGGTTGACCACGCTGCGCTGGCAGAGCACGGGCTCGATGCGGCTCACGCCGAGCTCGACCGCCTTCTGCACGGTGAGATCCATTCGCTCGCCCTTGGAGACGCCCTGCACCAGGCGCAACTCGAGGGGGGACTCCGATTCCCTCGGGGAGAAGGCTTCGACTCCGAGGCGCGCCTGCCCGGGGTCGATCACCCGGGCGGCGTATTCGCCGCCCCGGCCGTTGAACAGCACCACCGGGGCCTGTGCCCGCAGGCGCAGCACGCGGAAGAGGTAGCTGGCCGCGGGCCGGTCGAGGACGACTTCCCGGCCCTCGGCCAGGTCGTCGTCGAGAAACAGGCGGGGGATGCGCACGACCGGCTCAGCCGGGCTCGGGCAGGCCGAGTTCGCGCCAGAGGCGCAGGCAGGGCTCGGCCTGGTTCATGCTGTAGAAGTGCAGACCCGGTGCGCCGGCCTCGAGCAGGCGCCGGCAGAGGTCGGCGACCACGTCGTGACCGAATTCGCGGATCGAGTCGACGTCGTCGCCGTAGGCCTCCAGGCGCTTGCGCAGCCAGCGGGGGATTTCGGCCCCGCACATGTCGGAGAAGCGCGCCAGCTGGGGGAAGTTGATGATGGGCATGATGCCCGGGACGATGGGCGCATCCACGCCCAGGGCCTCCATGCTCTCCACGAAGCGCAGGTAGGCATCGAGGTTGAAGAAGTACTGGGTGATGGCGGAATCCGCGCCGGCCTCCATCTTGCGCTGGAAGTTGCGCATGTCCGCCAGGGCGTCGGGAGCCTGGGGGTGGAACTCGGGGTAGGCCGCCACCTCGATGTGGAAGTGGTCACCGGTCTCCGCGCGGATGAATGCCACCAGCTCGTTGGCGTAGCGGAAGTCGCCCGGCTCGCGCATGCCGGAGGGCATGTCGCCGCGCAGGGCGACGATCCGCCGGATGCCCTCGGCCCGGTAGTTGGCCAGGATCTCGCGGATGGAGTCCTCGGTCGCGCCGATGCAGGACAGGTGCGGGGCGGCCTCGACCGCACCCTCGCGCTGGATCTCGGCGACCGCGTCGAAGGTGCGGTCGCGCGTGGATCCGCCCGCCCCGAAGGTCACCGAGAAGAAGTCGGGTTGCAGCCGGGCCAGCTCGCCGCGTACCTGGCGCAGGCGGGCCTCGCCCTTCTCGGTCTTGGGCGGGAAGAACTCGAAACTGAAACTGCGCTGGAAGCGCTGCTGCGATTGCATGGCTCTCGCCGGCCCTCAGTAGCGGTAGTAGTCGGGCTTGTAGGGCCCCTCGGGCGCGACGCCGATGTAGGCCGCCTGCTCGGTGCTCAGCTCGGTGAGCCGGGCGCCGATGCGCTCCAGGTGCAGGCGGGCCACCTTCTCGTCGAGGTGCTTGGGCAGCACGTACACGTCGCGCTCGTACTGTTCCGGGTGGTTCCAGAGCTCGATCTGGGCCAGTACCTGGTTGGTGAACGAGGCCGACATCACGAAGCTCGGGTGGCCGGTGGCGCAGCCCAGGTTCACCAGCCGGCCCTCGGCGAGCAGGGTGATGCGCTTGCCGTCGGGGAAGATGACGTGGTCCACCTGCGGCTTGACGTTCTCCCACTCGTAGGCGCCGAGGGAGGCGACGTCGATCTCGTTGTCGAAATGGCCGATGTTGCAGAGGATGGCCTCGTTCTTCATCCGCTCCATGTGGCCGTGGTCGATCACGTGGTAGTTGCCGGTGGCGGTGACGAAGATGTCGGCCTGCTCGACCACGCCGGCGTCCTCCAGGTCCACCACCCGGTAGCCTTCCATGGCCGCCTGCAGGGCGCAGATGGGGTCGATCTCGGTGATCCACACCGTGGCCCCCAGCCCGCGCAGGGACTGGGCCGAGCCCTTGCCCACGTCGCCGTAGCCGCAGACCACGGCGATCTTGCCGGCGATCATGGTGTCGGTGGCGCGCTTGATGCCGTCCACCAGCGACTCCCGGCAGCCGTAGAGGTTGTCGAACTTGGACTTGGTCACCGAGTCGTTGACGTTGAAGGCGGGGGTCTTGAGCTCGCCCTTCTTCGCCATCTCGTAGAGCCGGTGGACCCCGGTGGTGGTCTCCTCGGACAGGCCGCGCACGTCCTCCATCAGCTCGGGGTACTTCTCGTGCATCACCGCGGTGAGATCCCCCCCGTCGTCGAGCAGCATGTTGGGACGCCAGCCGTCGGGACCCTGGATGGTGCGGTCGATGCACCACCAGTACTCCTCCTCGGTCTCGCCCTTCCAGGCGAACACCGGCACGCCGGTTTCGGCGATGGCCGCGGCGGCGTGGTCCTGGGTGGAGAAGATGTTGCAGGACGACCAGCGGACCTCGGCGCCGAGCTCCACCAGCGTCTCGATGAGCACCGCGGTCTGGATGGTCATGTGCAGGCAGCCCGCCACCCGGGCACCGGCCAGCGGTTTCCGGCCGGCGAATTCCTCGCGCAGGGCCATCAGGCCGGGCATCTCGCTCTCGGCGATGCGGATCTCCTTGCGGCCCCAGTCGGCCAGGCCGATGTCGGCCACCTTGTAGTCGGTTTCCAGCTCGCGTGCGGCAGTGCTCATCGTTCGGTTCGCCTCGGTATGGATTCGTGTTCGCCGTTTCACAGCCCGGCGGCGTCGCGCAGGGCTTCGGCCTTGTCGGTGCGTTCCCAGGTGAAGTCCGGGTCCTCGCGCCCGAAGTGCCCGTAGTTCGCGGTCTTCTGGTAGATCGGGCGGATCAGGTCGAGCATCTGGACCAGCCCGTACGGACGCAGATCGAAGTGGTCGCGGATCAGTTCCACGATGCGCGACTCCTCGACCTTGGCCGTGCCGAAGGTGTCCACGCTGATGGAGGTGGGTTCGGCCACGCCGATGGCATAGGAGACCTGCACCTCGCAGCGGTCGGCGAGCCCGGCGGCCACCACGTTCTTGGCCACGTAGCGCATGGCGTAGGTGGCCGAGCGGTCCACCTTGGAGGGGTCCTTGCCGGAGAAGGCCCCGCCGCCGTGGCGGGCCATGCCCCCGTAGGTGTCGACGATGATCTTGCGACCGGTCAGGCCGCAGTCGCCCACCGGCCCGCCGGTGACGAACGAGCCCGTGGGGTTGATGTGGAACTTGGTCTCGGGGGTGATCCATTCCCGCGGCAGCGTGGGCTGGATGATCACCTCCATCACCGCGTCGTGCAGGTCCTGCTGGGTGATGTGGCCGTCGTGCTGCGTGGAGAGCACCACCGCGTCGATGCCGGCCACCCGGCCATTCTCGTAGCGCAGGGTCACCTGGCTCTTGGCGTCGGGGCGCAGCCAGGGGAGGGTGCCGTTCTTGCGCACCTCGGCCTGGCGGCGGGTGAGCCGGTGGGCGTAGGTGATCGGCGCCGGCATCAGCACGTCGGTCTCGTTGCAGGCGTAGCCGAACATCAGCCCCTGGTCGCCGGCGCCCTGGTCCTCGGGCAGCTCGCGGTCCACCCCCTGGGCGATCTCGCCGGCCTGCTTGCCGATCATGGAGATCACCGCGCAGGTCTGGCCGTCGAAGCCCACCTCCGAGCTGTCATAGCCGATGTCGGTGATGGTGTCGCGGACCACGTCCTCCAGGTCCACCCAGGCCGAGGTGGTGATCTCCCCGGCGACGATGGCCGCACCGGTCTTCACCAGGGTCTCGCAGGCCACCCGCGCCCCGGGGTCCTGGCGGATGATCTCGTCGAGAACGGCGTCGGAGAGCTGGTCGGCGATCTTGTCCGGATGGCCTTCGGAGACCGATTCGGAGGTGAAGAGGAAATCTCGCATGAACGATCCCGTTGTTCGCTGTTTGACCCGCGCCCGGGCCCGCCCGGGGCGCGCGGTTTTGCAATGGTAGACCAAATGATGGTTCACTTCACCGCAGCCGCATTCACGCGGCACTTGATGCAGTTTCATGCCGTTCCCGGCCCGATTCAACCGGCCGGGGTGGCGGTCTTTTCGGTCCTTTCCGGCATTCGTTGAGGAGGTTGCTGATGGTCAGCCTGGAAACCCCCGTCTGTGACTTCGGCGCCCCGGCGCCCGATTTCGCCCTTCCCGGCGTCGACGGCCGGACCTGGCGCCGCGACGACTGTGCCGGGGAGAAGGGGCTGCTGGTGATGTTCATCTGCAACCACTGCCCCTACGTCAAGGCCATCCGCGAGCGGCTGGTGCGCGACGCGCGCGAGCTGCAGGCACTGGGCATCGGGGTGGTGGCGATCATGTCCAACGACCCCGCCGACTACCCCGAGGACTCCTTCGAGAACATGCAGCGGGTGGCCGAAGAGGCCGGCTTCACCTTTCCCTACCTGCTCGACGAGACCCAGGCGGTGGCCCGGGCCTTCGGTGCCGTCTGCACCCCCGACTTCTTCGGCTACAACGCCGACCTGGAGCTCCAGTACCGTGGCCGTTTCGATGCCAGCCGCAAGGAAACCGCCCAGGGCGACGTGCGCCGCGACCTGTTCGAGGCCATGAAGCAGGTGGCCGAGACCGGTGCCGGCCCGCGCGAGCAGATCCCGTCCATGGGTTGCTCGATCAAGTGGCGGGAAGACGGCTGAACGCGGTGGCCGGGACACGGCCCCCGGTCCCGGCCCTTTGCCCGCCCGGGAGCGGGGCGCTCGGGCGGGGCCGCCTGCCGGGTTCCGCGACCGACGCCAACCCTGCCTTCCCGCCGCGGGGATGATCGCCTGGCGGTGACCGATGCCGGGGAGACACCCCTCCCCGCCCCGGTCGGTGCATCGTCGAGCCTGTCTTCAGCGGTTCTCGTTTAGGGTCCGCATGGTCCGTCCGACTCGCCGGCAGCGGCCACCGAGGTGCCGGCGTGGTCGCGCCGGTTTCCGCCTGTGCCGTTCCCGGGCCCCGCGGCGGCCGCGCGCGCTGCCGGAAGGGTGCGGTGATGGCCGGGCCCGGCTTCACCGGCGGGTCATCCGGGTCGGGCAGGATGCCCGTCAGGGCGGCCCCGGCGGGGTGATTTGCCCCGCGCATCCAACTCGTGGAGAATATGCGCAGCTTTTTGCTGGGGGTGTTTGTTTTCCCGCTCGCCCGCCGAGAACAAGGCGTTGCGTGCCCCGGCAAGTGCCCGAGCCCGGCCGGGGAGCGCTCGCGAGCGGCCCGGTGGCGGGCAGGCCCGATACAGGATTTTCGCCGGCGCCGCGCCGGGCGGCGCCGGCTGCGTTTTTCGTATTCTTCCCAACCTTCAGGAGATCGTTATGGCTTCTCGCAAAGAACTCGCCAACGCGATTCGCGCGCTCAGCATGGATGCCGTGCAGAAGGCGAAATCCGGTCACCCGGGTGCGCCGATGGGCATGGCCGACATCGCGGAGGTGCTCTGGAACGATTTCATGAAGCACAACCCGGCCAACCCCGAGTGGCCCAACCGGGACCGCTTCGTGCTCTCCAACGGCCACGGCTCCATGCTGGTCTACTCCCTGCTCCACCTGACCGGCTACGACCTGCCCATGGAGGAGCTGAAGAACTTCCGCCAGCTCCACTCCAAGACCCCGGGTCACCCCGAGTACGGCTACACCGCCGGCGTGGAGACTACCACCGGTCCGCTGGGCCAGGGCATCACCAATGCCGTGGGCATGGCCATCGGCGAGAAGATGCTGGGCGGCCAGTTCAATCGCCCCGGTCACGAGATCGTCGACCACTATACCTATTGCTTCCTCGGCGACGGCTGCATGATGGAAGGCATCTCCCACGAGGCCTGCTCCCTGGCCGGCACCCTGGGCCTGGGCAAGCTGGTGGCCTTCTGGGATGACAACGGCATCTCCATCGATGGCCACGTCGAGGGCTGGTTCACCGACGATACGCCCAAGCGTTTCGAAGCCTACGGTTGGCACGTGGTTCGCGACGTGGACGGTCACGACGCCGACGCCGTCGCTGCCGCCATCCGCGAGGCGCGCTCCGTCAACGACAAGCCGACCCTGATCTGTACCCGCACCACCATCGGCTTCGGTGCGCCCAACCTGTGCGGTTCCCACGACTGCCACGGCGCGCCCCTGGGCGAGGACGAGATCAAGGCCACCCGGGAGAACCTGGGCTGGGAGCACGGTCCCTTCGAGATCCCCGAAGACATCTACGCGGGTTGGGACGCCAAGGACGCTGGTGCCAAGGCCGAGGCCGAGTGGAACGAGACGTTCGCGGCCTACAAGAAGGAATTCCCCGAGCTGGCCGAAGAGTTCGAGCGCCGCGTGATCAAGGGCGACCTGCCGGCCGACTTCACCGAGAAGGCCGACGCCCTGATCCAGAAGATCAACGAGGCGGGCGAGACCACCGCCACCCGCAAGGCCTCCCAGAAGGTCATCGGCGGCCTGGCCGAGTTCCTGCCCGAGATGGTGGGTGGCTCTGCCGACCTGGCACCCTCCAACCTGACCACCTGGGAAGGCCACCGGGCGCTGACCAACACCGAGTCCGACGCCAACTACATCCACTACGGCGTACGCGAGTTCGGCATGGCGGCGATCATGAACGGCCTGTCGCTGCACGGCGGCTTCCGCCCGTTCGGTGGCACCTTCCTGATCTTCTCCGACTACGCGCGCAACGGCCTGCGCATGTCGGCGCTGATGAAGCAGCCCAACATCTTCGTGCTCACCCACGACTCCATCGGTCTGGGCGAGGACGGCCCCACCCACCAGCCGGTGGAGCAGGTCGAGTCGCTGCGCCTGATCCCGAACATGACCGTCTGGCGCCCCTGTGACGCGGTCGAGACCGCCGTGGCCTGGAAGGAGTCCATCGCCAAGCAGGACGGCCCGAGCTCGCTGGTCTTCACCCGCCAGGGTGTACCCCACCAGGAGCGCGACGCCGAGCAGCTGGCCAACATCGCCCGCGGCGGTTACGTGCTCAAGGACTGCGACGGCGAGCCCGAGCTCATCCTGCTGGCCTCCGGTTCCGAGGTCGCCCTGGCCATGGGCGCCTTCGAAGAGCTCTCCGGCCGCGGCAAGAAGGTGCGCGTGGTCTCCATGCCCGCCGAGGACGTCTTCGACGCCCAGGACGCGGCCTACAAGGAATCGGTCCTGCCCGCCGCCTGCACCCGGCGCGTGGCCGTCGAGGCCGGCGTCACCAAGGGCTGGTACAAGTACGTCGGCACCACCGGCGCGGTGGTGGGCATGGACCGCTTCGGCGAGTCCGCCCCCGGCGGTGCGCTGTTCGACTACTTCGGCTTCACCGTCGACAACGTGGTCAAGGCCGCCGAGAGCCTCGACTGAGGAATCCCGCGACGGGGCGTGGCGCCCCGTCGCCCGCCTTTTCGTCTCAAACCTCTGTCAAGGAGATAATCATGGCTATTCGCGTAGGCATCAACGGCTTCGGCCGTATCGGCCGCATGGTCTTCCGTGCCGCTGCCCAGGACTTCCCCGAGCTCGAGATCGTCGGCATCAACGACCTGCTCGAGCCGGACTACCTGGCCTACATGCTCAAGTACGACTCCGTTCACGGCCGCTTCGACGCCGACATCCGCGTCGAGGGCGACAACCTGGTCGTCGACGGCAAGAAGATCCGCCTGACCGCCGAGAAGGACCCGGCCCAGCTGAAGTGGGACGAGCTCGACGTGGACGTGGTGGTCGAGTCCACCGGTCTGTTCCTGACCGAAGAGACCTGCCAGAAGCACATCGACGCCGGTGCCAAGAAGGTCGTGCAGAGCGCGCCCTCCAAGGACCACACGCCGATGTTCGTCTATGGCGTGAACCACAACGACTACGACGGCCAGCCGATCGTCTCCGCCGCGTCCTGCACCACCAACTGCCTGGCGCCGGTGGCCAAGGTCCTGAACGACAAGTTCGGCATCAAGCGCGGCCTGATGAGCACCGTGCACGCCGCCACGGCCACCCAGAAGACCGTCGACGGCCCCTCCGCGAAGGACTGGCGCGCCGGCCGCGGCATCCTGGAGAACATCATCCCCGCCTCCACCGGTGCGGCCAAGGCGGTGGGCAAGGTGCTGCCCGCCCTGAACGGCAAGCTGACCGGCATGGCCTTCCGCGTGCCGACTTCCGACGTCTCCGTGGTCGACCTGACCGCCGAGCTGGAGAAGGACGCGACCATGGACGACATCAAGGCGGCCATGCAGGAAGCGTCCAAGGGCGAGCTCGCGGGCGTGCTGGACTACACCGACGAGGCGGTGGTCTCCACCGACTTCCGCGGTCATTCCGCGCCCTCGATCTTCGATGCCAAGGCCGGCATCGCCCTGGACGACACCTTCGTCAAGGTCGTCTCCTGGTACGACAACGAGTACGGCTACACCTGCAACATGATGCGCATGGTGCAGCACGTCGGCCAGTAAACGGCGCCGAAGCCTCGGGGCGGAGGGCGATGCCCTCCGCCGCCTTTTCCCGAGTGCGCTCAACAAAGCCCGCCGGCTTTCTTGAACGTTCTCGTTTTCCTCCGTCTTTGCTGATCAGGAGTATTGCCATGTCCGTACTCAAGATGACCGATCTCGACCTGAACGGTAAGACCGTTCTGATCCGCCAGGACCTGAACGTCCCCGTGAAGGACGGCAAGGTCGCCTCCGACCAGCGCATCAAGGCCAGCCTGCCCACCATCGAAAAGGCCCTGGAGAAAGGCGCCAGGGTCCTGATCATGTCCCACCTGGGCCGTCCCACCGAGGGCGAGTTCGACGAGTCCCAGTCCATGAAGCCGGTGGCGGACCACATGTCCGACCTGCTGGGCAAGCCGGTCCGCCTGGAGCGCGACTACCTGGACGGCGTGGAAGCCGACGAGGGCGAGGTCGTCCTGCTGGAGAACGTCCGCTTCAACCAGGGCGAGAAGAAGAACGACGAAGCGCTGGCCAGGAAGTACGCCGCCCTGTGCGACGTGTACGTGATGGACGCCTTCGGCACCGCCCACCGCGCCCAGGCCTCCACCCACGGCGTGGCCCAGTATGCCCCGGAGGCGTGTGCCGGGCCCCTGCTGGCCGGTGAGCTGGATGCGCTGAGCAAGGCCCTGGACAACCCCAAGCGCCCGATGGTGGCCATCGTGGGCGGTTCCAAGGTCTCCACCAAGCTGACCGTGCTGGAATCCCTCTCCAAGGTGGTCGACCAGCTGATCGTCGGCGGCGGTATCGCCAACACCTTCATCGCCGCTGCCGGTCACAACGTCGGCAAGTCCCTCTACGAGCAGGACCTGATCGACACCTGCAAGAAGCTCACCGAGGATGCCCGGTCCCGCGGTGGCGACATCCCCGTGCCGGTGGACGTGGTCTGCGGCAAGGAATTCTCCGAGTCGGCCTCCGCGGAGCTGAAGAAGGTGGACGAGGTCGCGGATGACGACATGATCTTCGACATCGGCCCGGAGACCGCCAAGCAGTTCGGCGCAATGCTGAAGGATGCCGGCACCATCGTCTGGAACGGTCCCGTGGGCGTGTTCGAGTTCGACCAGTTCGGCAAGGGCACCGAGGCCCTGTCCCACGCCATCGCCGATTCCGACGCCTTCTCCATCGCCGGCGGCGGCGACACCCTGGCGGCCGTGGACAAGTACGACATCGCCGACAAGGTCTCCTACATCTCCACCGGCGGCGGTGCCTTCCTCGAGTTCCTGGAAGGCAAGACCCTGCCGGCCGTGGCCATCCTGGAAGAGCGGGCCAAGGGCTGAATCCCGCCCGCCCCGCGGGCGCCCCAACATCAAGGAGCCAAGCTTTGGACAGACGTACCAAGATCGTGGCGACACTGGGCCCGTCCACGGACTCGCCCGAGGTGATCGACGCGCTGATCCAGGCGGGCGTGGACACGGTGCGCCTCAACTTCTCCCACGGGACCGCCGACGACCACCGTCGCCGGGCGCAGATCGTGCGTCAGCGGGCCGAGGCGGCCAACCGCCACGTGGCCGTGCTGGGCGATCTCCAGGGCCCCAAGATCCGCATCGAGAAGTTCGCTGACGGCCCGATCACCCTCAAGGAGGGCGATCCGTTCATCCTCGACGCGGGCTGCGAGCCGGACGCCGGCGACCAGCAGCGCGTGGGGCTGACCTACAAGCCCCTGGTGCGCGACGTCGCCCCGGGCGACACCCTGCTGCTGGACGACGGCCGCCTGGTGCTCAAGGTCGAGGAGGTCGAGGGCTTCGAGATCCGCTGCCACACCGTGGTGGGCGGGCAACTCTCCAACAACAAGGGCATCAACCGCCAGGGTGGCGGCCTGTCGGCCCCGGCGATCACCGACAAGGACCGCGCCGACCTCAAGACCGCCGCCGAGATCGACGTCGACTACCTCGCCGTATCCTTCCCGCGTTCGGCGGAGGATCTCAACGAGGCGCGCCTGCTGATCGAGCAGGCCGGCTGCGATGCCGGCATCGTCGCCAAGGTGGAGCGGGCCGAGGCCGTGGAGGTGATCGACGAGATCATCGAGGCCTCCGACGTGATCATGATCGCCCGCGGCGACCTGGGCGTGGAAATCGGCGACGCCGAGCTGCCGGCGGTGCAGAAGGCCTTCATCCGCAAGGCCCGGGCCATGAACCGGCTGGTGATCACCGCCACCCAGATGATGGAGAGCATGATCGAGAACCCCATCCCCACGCGGGCGGAGGTCTTCGACGTGGCCAACGCGGTGCTCGACGGCACCGACGCGGTGATGCTCTCCGGCGAGACCGCCGCCGGCAAGTACCCGGCCAAGGTGGTCGAGTCCATGGCGCGCATCTGCCGCCATGCCGAGAAGCAGGAGATCGCCAAGACCTCCGATCACCGGATCGACAAGCGCTTCTCGCGGATCGACGAGACCATCGCCATGTCGGCCATGTATGCCGCCAACCACCTCGACATCCGCGCCATCGGCGCCCTGACCGAGTCCGGGGCCACCCCGCGCTGGATGTCGCGCATCAGCTCCGACATCCCCATCCACGGGCTCACCCGGAACGTCAAGTCGGCCCGGCGGATGGCGCTGTTCAAGGGCGTTGTGCCGACGCTGTTCGAGTACGACACCCAGGATCATCACGAGATCAATCGCCTGATGGTCGAGGACCTGATGCAGCGCGAGGTGCTCCACGAGGGCGACAAGGTGATCATCACCAAGGGCGACCTGCTCGGCCAGGGCGGTCGCACCAACGCGCTCAAGATCGTGCGCGTGGGGGACGTGGTCGGCAATTGACCGGTCCCCTGACGGCGAACGGCAGTTGATGTAAACTCGGCCGCAGAAAATCAGCGGGCGGCTGCCGCTCGCCGACCGCATTCCATGCGCCGGCCCGCGGCCGGCCCATACCAACGGGCTTTAATCGAGAGGAGCTTTTCCCATGGCAATGATCTCAATGCGCCAGTTGATGGACTACGCCGCCGAACACGAATTCGGCATGCCGGCGTTCAACGTCAACAACCTCGAGCAGGTACAGGCCATCATGGAGGCCGCCGACGAGACCGACTCGCCGGTCATCATGCAGGGTTCCGCCGGTGCGCGGAAGTACGCGGGCGAGCCCTTCCTGCGCCACCTGATCGAGGCGGCCACCGAGCAGTACCCGCACATCCCCGTGGTCATGCACCAGGACCACGGTTCCGAGCCCGCGGTCTGCCTGCGCTCCATCCAGTCCGGCTTCACCTCCGTGATGATGGACGGTTCCCTCATGCCCGACATGAAGACGCCGTCCGAGTACGACTACAACGTCAACGTCACCGCGGAAGTGGTCAAGATGGCCCACGCCGGCGGTGTCACCGTCGAGGGCGAGCTGGGCTGCCTGGGCTCGCTGGAAACCGGCGAGATGGGCGAGGAAGACGGCCACGGTGCGGAAGGCAAGCTGGACATGGACAAGCTGCTGACCGACCCCGAGGAAGCCGCCGACTTCGTCAAGAAGACCAACGTGGACTGCCTGGCGGTCGCCATCGGCACCTCCCACGGCGCCTACAAGTTCACCCAGAAGCCCACCGGCGAGGTCCTGCGGATCGACCGCATCAAGGAGATCCACGACCGCCTGCCCACCACCCACCTGGTGATGCACGGTTCCTCCTCCGTGCCGCAGGAGTGGCTGGACATCATCAACAACTACGGCGGTGACATGGGCCAGACCTACGGCGTGCCCGTGGACGAGATCGTCGAGGGCATCAAGCACGGCGTTCGCAAGGTCAACATCGACACCGACCTGCGTATGGCTTCCACCGGCGCGGTTCGCAAGCACCTGCACGACAACCGCTCCAACTTCGACCCGCGCAAGTTCATGAAGGAGTCGAAGAACGCCATGAAGGAGATCTGCAAGGCCCGCTTCGAGGCCTTCGGCTCCGCGGGCCACGCCTCCAAGATCAAGCCGGCGCTGCTCGAGGAGATGCGCCTGCGCTACGAGGCGGGCGAGCTCGACCAGAAGGTCGACTGAAGCCACGCCCCTTCGAGGCGAGCAAGACCAGGGCGGCCCACGGGCCGCCCTTTTTTTGGTTCCTCGCATTTTGCCGTGAAACAGGGGGCCTGTATGCGACGGGGCAGGGATTGCGCGCACCTTCGGGGCCGACATCCTTCCCCTGCGCGTGTTGCCGGGTGCGCGAGGCCCTTTCTGTCGCTTGCCCAACGAAACGCCCCCTTCGATCCGGGCACCCCGGGGGAGCAGCGTTGGAGCGCCTGAACAGACCGAACCAGTGGTGAACGGCCTGGCGTACTTGGCGCCCTGGCGCGGGGCATTGCTCTCTGCTGTGTCCGGATCAGGGATGTCACGCTAAAGCGCGATGAACCCTTTCGGGTTCATGCCGGCTGGCCGGTGGTGCCGGGCTGCGTCCCGCGGGGTATCAGCTCAGGCCCAGGTGCCGGGCGAGGGCGGCGAATGCGTCCGGGCCGGCATGCGCCGGCAGGGAGAGGACGGGCACGTCCGTGCGTCGGCGCAGGTCGGCGGCGTTGTCGGTCTCCGGGGCGGGTTCGCGGGGGGCGTTGAGGATCACGCCCCGGCAGGGCCGCCGGCGGCGGTGCATGGCCTCCAGGGCGAGCAGCACGCCGCTGATGACCCCCAGCCGGTCGGGGGCCACCAGCAGCAGGTCGGCCGACAGGCGGTCGGCGAGATCGGCATTGAGCCCGTCCTCGGCGATCGGGGAGTAGTAGCCTCCCGCCCCTTCCACCAGCAGGCGGTCGGCATCGTCGCCGGCCCGGCAGGCCGCGGCCAGCCGGGCCAGGGTGAGGGTCTCGCCGGCGAGCCGGGCGGCACGGTCGGGGGCGACGGCGGCGGGATAGCGCCACGGGCAGACGGTCGCCAGGGATTCGCGTGCCCCGGCGGCCGCGCGCAGGGCGAGGGCATCGGCGGGAACCCGGCCGGTCTCGCCCGCGGCGCAGCCGGACTCGGCGGGCTTGCGCACGGCGACCTTCAGGCCGGCGTCGGCCAGGGCCCGCGCCAGGCCGGCCGCGACGAAGGTCTTGCCGGCACCGGTGTCGGTGGCGGTGAGAAACAGCGGCACCGTCATGCGGCCGGCTCGCCGATCAGGAGAAATCGGGCGGGGCGTCGACCGGCTCGAAGCGGCGCGTGTCCTCGTCGAAGATGCGCAGCTGCCCGTGGACCAGGTCGAAGTACCAGCCGTGGAGCTTCAGCTCGCCCGCCTCCAGGCGCTCGCGCACCCAGGGAAAGGTGGCCAGGTGCTTGAGCGAGAGCAGCACCGAGTCCTTCTCGCACTCGCAGGCGAGCTGGTCGTCGTCGGCCGCGGGGTGGCGTTCGCGGGCGCGCCAGTAGGCCGGTGCCGCCAGCGACATCCAGCGCTCGATGAACGACTCGGAATCCGGCCGCATGGCCTCGGGCTGGTCGATCAGCGCGCGGATCCCGCCGCAGTGGGCGTGTCCCATGACCACGATGTGCTCCACCTCGAGGATGCGCACGGCGTACTCCAGCGCGGCACTGGCGCCGTGCTGGGCCGAGTCGTGTTCGCAGGGGGGCACCAGGTTGGCCACGTTGCGGATCACGAAGACCTCGCCGGGCTGGACGCCCAGGGTGAAGGCCGGGTCCACCCGCGAGTCCGAGCAGGCGATCAGCAGGACCTTGGGTTTCTGGCCCTCGCGCACCAGGCGGTCGAAGGGGCCGCGGTCCTCGACGTAGTGTTGGCGGCGGAACTCGCGGAAACCCTGGACCAGGTGGTCGAGTGCCCGGTCGCTGTCCCGCGCCCCCAGCAGCCGGTCGCGGGCCTCCCGGTACTTGGCCGCGGTCCGGTCGATCACGTCCCGGGGCAGTCGCGGCCCGGGCGCGGTCTTGTCCCAGTCCAGCGACTCGAGATAATCGCGCACGTACTGCTTGTCGAAGCTCTCGGGGCTCTCGCCGACCCGGTAGCGGTCGGCCGGCCAGAAGCGCGAGGAGTCCGGGGTCAGGGCCTCGTCGATGAGCACCAGGCGGTCGTTCTCGTCGACCCCGAATTCGAACTTGGTGTCGGCGATGATGATGCCGCGCTCGCGGGCGTATTCCGCGGCCCGGGCGTAGATCGCCAGGCTCACCTCGCGGATCTCGTTGGCCAGGCGCTCGCCGACGGCCTCGACCACGCCCTCGAAGGCGATGTTCTCGTCGTGGTCGCCCACGGCCGCCTTGGTCGAGGGCGTGAAGATGGGCTCGGGCAGGCGCTCGGCCTGGCGCAGCCCCGCCGGCAGGTCGATGCCGCAGACCGCCCCGCTGGCCTGGTAGTCCTTCCAGCCCGAGCCGATCAGGTAACCGCGGACGATGGCCTCCACCGGCAGGGCCCGCAGCCGGCGGACCACCACCGCCCGGCCGCGGACGCGCTCGCGCTCGGCGGGGTCGGGGATGGCCTCTTCCAGGGGGATGTCGGCCAGGTGGTTGGGTACCCGGTCGGCGAGCTGGCGGAACCAGAAGCTCGAGACCTCGGTGAGCACCCGGCCCTTGCCCGGGATGGGGTCGGGCAGGACGACGTCGAAGGCCGACAGGCGATCCGTGGTGACGATCAGCAGGTGATCGGCGTCCACGGCGTAGATGTCGCGGACCTTGCCGCTGTGGACGAGCTCCAGGCTCTCGAGGTCGGCGCGGTAGAGGGTTTCGGGGATGGATTCGCTCATGGGCCGGCTGCGCTGGGAATTTGCGGTATTCTATCGACGCACGGCCCGCGCGGGAACCGGGCCGATTCCCATCGGCGCGGGAGCGCGCTAGAATGTGCGTTTTAGTTCGAGGTCGCGCATGTCCGTCAGAGCCACCCTGAGATCCTGCCTGGGATTGCTGTTGCTGCTGGCCGCCCTGCCGGCGGGGGCCGATTTCAGCGTCGTCACCCGCGACGACGAACAGGTGGACGTGAAGGTGTTCGCGCCCGAGGGCGAGGCGGAAGGGCCGCTGTTCGTCTGGCTGGTGGCCGAGTACGGCCATCACGAGGGCAGCGACGACCAGGCCCGGGGCCTCGCCGCGGCGGGTTCCACGGTCTGGCAGGTGGACCTGCTGGAGTCCTATTTCCTCGACCGTTCCAGCCGCAACGTGCGCGAGATGAGCGGCGAGGGCGTTCGCCGGCTGGCGCAGGCGGCCGCCGAGCGCGGCTTTGACCAGGTGGTCTTCGTGGGCACCGAGCGCTTCGGCGTGCCCATCCTGCGCGGCCTGCGCCGATGGCAGTCGGATCCCGGCCAGGAGGGCGTCCACGCCTCGGCGATCCTGCTCTATCCCAATCTCTACGCCGGCACGCCGGTGGCCGGCCGGGCCCCCGAGCTGATGCCCGTGGCCCGGGCCACCAACATGCCGGTCTTTCTCTTCCAGCCGGCCGAGGGGGCCAACCAGTTCCGCGCGGAGGAGATGTTCGCCGCCCTCAACGCCGCCGGGGGGACGGCCTACACCTGGGTCATCCCCGGCGTGCGCGACTGGTTCCACGTGCACACCGAGGCGCCCACCGAGCGCGAGGCCGAGCTCCAGGACAACCTGCCGCGGGCGCTGCGCAATGCCGCGGCCATGCTCGCGGACGCGCCGCAACCCGCCGAGGCCCCGCCCCTCGAGGCCGAGCCGGTGGCGGTCGAGCGCCGGGTGGGCCTGGTGGCGATCGACGAGCGACCCGTGGCCCCCGACTTCACCCTGGAGGCCACCCGCGGGGGCGAGCACCGTCTCTCGGACTACCGCGGGCAGGTGGTGCTGGTGAACTTCTGGGCCACCTGGTGCCCCTCCTGCGTCGAGGAAATCCCCTCCATGAACCGCCTGGCCGCGGGTTTCGAGGACGACGAGTTCGCCATCCTCTCGGTGAACTTCAAGCAGCCCCGCGAGGAGGTGGCGGCCTTCCTCGAACAGGTGCAGGTGGACTTCCCCGTGCTGCTGGATATCGATGGCGCGGTTTCCGAGCAGTGGAACGTGTTCTCCTTTCCCAGCTCGTTTCTCATCGACCGCGAGGGCCGGATCCGGTACTCGGTGAACGTGGGCATCCTCTGGGACAAGCCGAAGGTGGCCCGGGTGGTCGAAGCGCTTGTGGAGGCCGACTAGGACTCAGTCCACCGCCTCGGCGGGGCGCAGGCCGATCGCCACCCACAGCCCCGAGACGGCCATCGCGATCCCCACGAACCAGAACCCGGCCTCGATGCCGCCGGTGGCCGTGGCGATCAGCCCCAGGGCCAGGGCGCCCACCGCGTAGCCGAAATCGCGCCAGAACCGGTAGACACCGAGGGTGCCGGCTCGCTCCGCCGGTTCGCAGTGGTCGGCTACGGCGGCCCCCAGGGTCGGGTAGAGCATGGCCATGCCCACGCCGCTGATGGCCATCGCCGTCGCCCAGAGTCCGGGCGAGTGGCCCAGCACGACGGCGATGATGCCGCCGCCGCAGAGCCACATGCCCCAGGTGATCAGGCCGCGTCGGCCGAGCTTGTCGGAGGCCGGGCCGGTGACCAGCTGGCCTGCGCCCCAGACCATCCCGTAGATGCCCACCAGGAATCCGGCGGTGACCAGGTCCGCGCCGCGGGCCACCAGCAGGATGGGCACGAACAACCAGATGATGGTGTCGGTGAACTTCTCCACCAGCCCGGCCTGGTTGATCGCCAGCAGGCTGCGATTGCCTGCCGTGGCATGCAGGAAGAACGCCAGGCCGGTCCGGCGGGGCGGGGGCTTCCCGGCTGGATGCGCGTTCTGCTGGGCGTGCGCCCAGGGCAGGGTGTCGCGGGCGCTCCAGAGGGCCATGACCAAAGCCACCAGGATCACCGCGAGGCCGAACGTGAACAGGCCCTGGCGGGCGCCCAGCTGCTCGGCGGCAATCGCGGCCAGATAGCCGGCCACCGCCACCCCACCGTAGCCCGCGAATTCGTTGGCGCCGTTGACCAGGCCCCGCTGGTGGGCATGGGTGAGATCGAGCTTGCTGTTGAGAGCCATGGACCACGCCAGGCCCTGGTTGATTCCCAAGAACACCGTGGCCAGCAATACCCAGCCCCAGGAATCGGCGATCAGCAGGAGAGCCGGCACTGGCAGCGCGAACAGCCACCCGGCGATCAGTACACGCTTGCGCCCGTAGTGGTCGGAAAGCCGACCGGCCACCAGGTTGAGCGCAGCCTTGATCACCCCGAAGATCACCACGAAGCTCGCCAGCAGATTGAAGGCCCCTTGCGCCAGGCCGAAGCCGGACTCGGAAAGCACGGGCAGCACGGTCCGGGTCATGCCCACCAGGGCACCGACGAAGAATACCTGGAGCAGGAAAAGGACGAACTGGCCGGGGTTGGCGCGGATGCCGTGAGCGAGGTGCATGGCGGACTCCGTTGGGATCAGGGTGTGGGAACGACCTGACCCGGGGTCCGGCACGATGGGACGCCCCGGGCCAGGTCGCCGCACGCCCCCGGGCGTGCGGCGGGGTGGGTCAATGGTCTTGTGCCTCCCGGGCGCGGGCGTTGGCCTCGAAACCGCGCGCGGCCTTGAAGCCCTCGAAGCCGCCCTGGAGGATGCGGACGTTGTCCATTCCCGCCAGCCGCAGCATCAGGCCGGCCTGGGCCGAGAGCGTGCCGGTGTTGCAGTAGACCAGCACCGGTTCGTCGTCGGGCAGTTCGTCCCTGCGTTCGAGGATCTGGCGCCACTCGATGTGGATGGCGCCGGGGATGTGTGCCTCCTGGTACTGACCGGCATCGCGGGTGTCCACGATGGTCATGTTTTCCCATTCCTCGACCGGGATCTGCTCCGGCCGGATGGTCCCGCCGTGGTACTCGGTGAACATCAAGTAGCCCTCCATGGCGTCCACCAGTTCCGCGTCCTGGGCCATGGCGGGGCCACCGGCCAGGCCCAGGGCCGCCACGCCCCCGATGATCGTTCGCTTGATGACTTTCATGGTCGGACTCCTCAGTTGCCGCTCTTGATGGCGTTGATCAGCTCGGAGAATTTTCGCGAGACCGTCTCGTCGCGATCCAGCTTGCCGGGTGAGTCGTGCCGGGCCACGCCTTCCAGTTCCAGGATGTCGGCAATGATCTGGTAGCTGGCCATGCCGTTGTGGTCCGCACCGTCGGCCGCGATGAGCTGGTCGCCGTAGAAGACGGCCGGGGCCGGCGCGCCTTCCACCATGCTCGCCGAGAGGATCCGGATCGGCACCTGGTAGGTGTTGGCCACCCGGGCCGCGACCTGGAGATTGTTGTTGCAGCGTGTCCCGGGCGGCTCCTTGCCGATGAAGGTGAGTACCTGTCGGCCTTCCTGGTCCACCGCTCCGGGCAGGGTGGTTTCCGTGGCTTGGGTGTTGCCGGCGAGCGCGGTGATCGCCAGGCCCGCGGCGATGGCCGCGGCGCGGATGCGCTTGTCGAGATTCATGGTCACTCCTCCTCTGGTTGCCTTTGGTGTCGTTTTCGAGGCCGGGATCAGGCCCCGGTGTTGAAGGCGTAGAAGCCTTTCAGGTCCTCGACGGGCGGCAGCTCGATGGCAGCGACCTCGTCGACGAACCGGTTGCGCTCCCGGATCAGGCCCGGGTTGTGGCGCTTTTCGAACCCCAGGGTCGAAACCGGCTTGCCACTGATCCCGCCGCCGCAGACGCTGCCGGCCTGCGCCCCGGCCAGGATCTCGATGTGGTCGGGCAGGCTGAGAATCGGCCCGAACAGGGCGTCGTGGAGCTTGCCGGCCATTTCGCGTTCACGGCCGTGCAGGTCCGGACGGCCCACTCCGCCGGGGAACAGCGTGTGCCCGGTGAGCAGGAACCAGGGTTCATCGGTTCGGGAATGGTCGGTGACCAGCAGGCAGATGCTGTCATCGGTATGCCCCGGCGTGTGCAGGACCCGGGCACTGACGTTGCCCAGCTCCAGTCGCTCGCCGTGCGTTACCGCCCGGAAACCGAAACGGACCGGCGCGGATTCGTGCAGGGCGTATTCGGCGCCGGCCCGTCGGGCCAGCTCCGGGCCGCCGCTTCGGTGGTCGGCATGCACGTGCGTGTCGATCACGAAGCGGATATCCACGCCTTTCTCTGCGGCCATGGCGAGGAACCGTTCCTCGTCGCCGGCATGCACGTCGACGGCCATGGCTACGCCCTTGCCCGTGCAGCCGAACAGGTAGGCCAGCGAGCTGTACGGGCAGGAGTGCTGGATCAGGAACATTGAGTCGTCCTCCGGGTGGCTCGACTCTATTCAAGTACTATATTGAATACTTGTCAACGCCTTTCCCGGAAGGCTCCCGGTTGGTGTTCGCCCCGGCGGAGTGGTTGAATCATGGTTCGCTGGATGATCGGGGAAACATCTGCATGGGGTTCAAGCAGCAGCTCAACGACCAGTTCGCCCGCCTGGGCAAGGTGTTGGCCAACGGCCGACGGCTGGAGTTGCTCGAGTACCTGGCGCAGGGCGAGCGGTCCGTGGAGGGGCTGGCGCGCGTGTCGGGGTTGAGCGTGGCCAACACCTCCCAGCACCTGCAGCGCATGCAGCAGGCCGGGCTCGTGACCGCTCGGCGTGAAGGCAACCGGGTGATCTACCGGATCGCCGATGATGACGTGGTGGAGTTGCTGGACGTCTTCCGGCGGGTGGGCGAGCGCCACTTGGCCGAGGTGCGCCGGATGGTGGACGACCACCTGCACCGCAAGGATGACCTCGAGCCGGTCTCGCCCGAGGAGCTGGTCGAGCGCTGCCGGCAGGGGCTGGTGACCCTGATCGATGTGCGCCCGGAAGAGGAGTATGCCGCCGGGCATATCCCCGGGGCGCTGAACCTCGACGTGGACGAGCTGGAACGTCGCCTGGCGGAGCTGGACCCGGAGCGCGAGGTCATCGCCTACTGCCGAGGACCCTATTGCGCCTTGTCCTTCGATGCAGTGGAACGGCTGCGCAAGGCGGGTTTCCGCTCGCGTCGCCTGGAGGCGGGCTTTCCCGAGTGGAGGCTGGCGGGTTTGCCGGTGAGTGATCGGGACGAGGAAGCGGCCGAGCGCGACTCGTGAATCCCGTCCCGGGAGCGGCTGTGCCGGGCCCGTCCTGGTCGATTGCAAGGAGCGATCCACAAAAAGCCCCGGGGTGATCCCCGGGGCTTTTTCGTGGGCGACCTGGTTGTCGCGATCGTTCCATAGGTGGCTCTGTTCCCGCACCGGCAGGCGGGAGGGGGCCGTTGCCGAGGTTGGTGAGCCGGACAACCCGTCCGCTTTCGGCGCGGCGCCTCGATTGCGAGCAAACCCGCAAGCCAGAGGCGCCGTCGATTCGTACCGGGGGGTTTTTCAGCTGGTCAGGCCGACGAACAGCTGGGGCAGCTTCTCGGGCAGCTTGGTGACGTTGTCCACCACCGTGTAGTGGTTGGCGCCGAAGATCCGCGAGACGTACTGGTCGGCGTGCGGATCGAGGGTCAGGCAGTAGGAGGTGATGCCGTTGCCGGCGAGTTCCTCGACCGCCTTCTTGGTGTCATGGCGCAGGTACTGCGGATCCTTCTCGTCGATGTCCGAGGGCTCGCCGTCGGTGACCAGCAGCACCAGCTTGCGCTGCTCGGGCCGCCGGGACAGGTAGTGGCCGGCATGGCGCAGGGCGCCGCCCATGCGGGTGGAGAGCCCGCCCTGCATGCCCGCCATGCGCGCCTTGGCCTCGTCGGAGAAGGGCTGGTCGAAGTCCTTGAAACGGTAGTACTGCACGTCGTGGCGGCCGTCGGAGGCGAAGCCGTGCACGGCGAAGGGGTCGCCGATGCCGTCGATGGCCCAGGAGAGCAGGGTGGTGGCCTCGCGGGTGAGCGAGAGCACGGTGCTGTCGGTGCCGGCCACGGTCTCGTTGGTGGACTCGGAGAGATCGAGCAGGACCACCACGGCGAGGTCCCGCTGCTTGCGGGTGTAGCGCATGTTCACCCGCGGGTCCGGGGTCTCGCCCATGCGCAGGTCCACCATGGCGCGCACGGCGGCGTTGAGGTCGAGCTGGTCGCCGTCCTCCACGTGGCGCTCGACCACCAGCCCCTGGGGGGCGAGCATGTCGACCACGTGCTTGAGGCGCGAGGCGATGGGCTTGTACTGGGCGAGGATGTCGTCGATGGTCTCCTCGTCGCCGATCGGCTGGCGTTTTTCCAGCACCGTGACCCAGTCGGGGCGGTGCAGCTGCACCTTGTAGTCCCATTCCTTGTAGTGGTAGGGCTCGGAGACCGGCTCCTTGCCTTCCAGCTCGTTCATGGACATGCCCACCGGGTCGCCGTCGCGGTAGAACTCGGTCTCCAGCGTCCAGATCTCCTGGGCATCGTCGCCGGCGAGCTCGACGTCGATCTCGTTGACCATCTCCATGACGTTGGGCTTGCGGTGCACCTGCTTCTCGCTGCCGGGCAGGACCTCGGCGTCGGCGTCCCAGTCGATCTCCTCGAATTCCCACACGTAGCGGTTGTCGTCGCGGTAGATCAGGCCGTGGTCCTCGAGCACGTGTGCCGGCGGCAGGGGCTGGGCCGAACCCAGGCGGTTGTAGAGCGTCACGCCGAGATCCCAGGAGAGCTGGCCTTCGTCCTGCTCGGCCTCGATGCGCTCCCAGAACTCCTTCGCCAGGTCGGCGGTGACCGTCATCATGGGCTCGTGCCGGGGGTCCATCAGCGCCAGGGCCATGTCCTCGAGGACGGTGCGGATGTCGTTGTCGGCGCGCTCGGACTCCGCGGCCCGCTCGCGGGCGATGTCGAAGAACGGCCGCCAGAGCTTCTGCAGGCCCGGGAATTCGCGGATGGCCTTGTATTCCACCCGGGCATCCTCGAAGTAGCCGATCAGGGCCATCTGGCCGGGGTTGAGCTGCTCGGCGGAGATCGGCGCGCGGGTGTAGGTCATGTGCGAGGCGGCATGGGCCACCGCGGCGCGGTAGACGTTGGTGCCGGTGACGCCGTTGACGTCGTCGTAGGCGTCGGGCACGTGGATCATGCGGTCCTCGATGTAGGGCCGCAGGCCCTCGCGGGTCTCGTAGTCGCCGGAGGTGGGGCGCAGGAAGAAGCTGCGGCCCCAGAGCGCGCGCAGGTAGAAGTTGAGCTTGCGCTGGGTGTCCACGAACAGGGTGCCGCGGCGCTCGTTCTGCAGCACCTTCTGGCTGTCCGGGGATTCCAGGGCGAAGTAGGCGGCCATGGCCTTGAAGTCGCTGCCGTGGGCCTGGGCACCCCACATGGCCCAGCGGCGCAGGCCGCCGAGGGTGAGCTGGGAGAGCAGCTCGTCGAGATGCTCGAGCATCGGCCGCATGCCGCGTGGGGCCCGGGCCGAGAGCTTGTGCAGCAGGCTGAAGTACTGGCGCATCAGGTCGGGATCGGCCAGGCGCCGGGCGGCGGTGGGCAGGGTGGAGAAGATCAGCGCGATGACCTGGCCGCTGACCATGGAGGAGAGCTTGAGGGCCGCCTCCACGGCGTCCTGGATCAGCTCGTCGCCGACCTCCTTCACCGCGGCCGGCATCTCCTGGAAGTAGGAGATCAGCACGTCCTCGCCGCGGCTCAGCTGGGCCAGGGCCTTGCCGCCCTCGAGGAAGTTCTTCAGCCCGGTCGGTGACATCACCCGGGTGGCCTCCTGGAAACTGGCCTCCAGGGTGTCGTGCATGTGCGGGTCCTGGGCCTCCAGGAACTCCCGGTACTCTTCCAGGTGGATGCTCATGGTGTCCCCCTCTGGATGATGATCAATCTGGACGGGTCGCCATCGCCACCGTGTAGCGAGGGCCCTGCTTGAGCTTCTTGTAGTTGCCGAAGCCGTCCGCGAGCACGCGCTTGAAGAACTGGCGCAGGCCGGTGATGGTGACCACGTAGAACCGGCCGCCCGGGTGCAGGTGATCGAAGGCGTCGGCGACGAACAGCTGCAACATCTCCTTGCCCACCTTGGCCGGGATGTTGGAGGCGATCACGTCGAAGCGGCGCTCGCCCACCGACTCGAAACCGTTGCTCAGCATCGCCTCGGCGTTGTCGATGCCGTTGCGCCGGGCGTTGGCCCGGGCATACTCCACCGCCTTGAAGTCGCGGTCGACCATCAAGGTGCGACCCTCGGGGGCCATCACCGCCATGGCCAGGCCGATGGGGCCGTAGCCGCAGCCGAGATCCAGGCAGTCGTCACCGGGCTCGATCTCCAGGCGGTCGATGAGCATGCGGCTGCCCTCGTCCACCTCCCGGGGCGAGAAGGTCCCCCAGGTGCTGTGCAGGGTCAGCTCCCGGCCGCCGAGTTCGGCGCGGAAGACGATGTCCCGGCGGAGTCTTTCCAGGGCTGCGCGGTCCATGGGCCTATGGTGCCAGAATGCCTGGCGCGGTCGAGTCGAACATGGCGGCTCCGGTCATGGCTCTTGCCGGCAGGCGGGGCACAGGCCCTTCACCTCGATGATCTGGTGCTCCGCGGAAAACCCGTGCCGCTCGGCCTCCGCCCGCAGGGTCTCGGCCACGTCGCGGCGCTCGAACTCCTCGGTGCGCCCGCAGCGCCGGCAGATCAGGACCTGGAAGGCGTGGGTCTCGCTCGGCCGGGCGCAGCCGATGAAGGCGTTGAGGCTCTCCACCCGGTGGATCAGTCCGTGCTCGAGCAGAAAGTCCAGCGCCCGGTAGACCGTCGGCGGCTTGACCGTGCGGTCCTCGCTGCTCAGGCGGTCGATCAGGTCGTAGGCCTTGACCGCCTCGTGGTCCTGCCAGACCGCTTCCAGCACCCGCCGACGCAGCGGGGTGAGCCGCGCCCCCTCCCGCGCGCACACTCGCTCGGCCTCGTCCAGGGCCGAGTCGATGCAGTGCTGGTGGTCGTGGTCGCAATGAACGGGCATGGGCGCGCGGCCGGGCATCAACGGAATCGGGCCGGTATTGTACCAGAGCGTTCGGTGCCGGCCGCGGCGAATAAAATCGCGGCGACGACATAAAAGACACTCATGTGACACGCCCGCGCGAATGTATTAGTTTTTCCTGATCCACCAGGGTGCCCGGCGCCCGAGCTTCACCGTCGAATCGAGCCGCCGGCGGGCGTAGCCGCCGGTCTCGTCAGGTCAGGAGGAACAGGCAATGCAACAATCCGCGCAGGACCTTAGAGCCATGGAACGCCGGCGTTTTCTCGAGGGGTTGGTCAAGGGCTCGGTGGCCGGCATGGCGGGCCTGGCTGCCATGCGCCCGCTGACCGCCTTCGGCCAGGAGATGATGGAGATCCGCGGCCCGCGAATGCCCGATCGCCCTCTGCGCCGGATCACCGAGCGCTGCTACTACATCCTCGCCGACGGCCCCTTCCCCACGGCGGGCAACCAGGGCTTCATGGGCAACGTCGGCATCGTGTTCACCCGGAAGGGGGTGGTGATCATCGATTCCGGCGCCTCGGTGCAGATCGGCGAGATGGTGCTGAGAAAGATCGAGGAACACACCGACAAGCCGGTGGTGGCCATCATCAACACCCATTACCACGGCGACCACTGGATGGGGAACCACGCCTTCGTCAACGCCTACCCCGACGTGCCCATCTATGCCCATCCCGAGTGCACCCAGGCCATCAAGGGCACCCAGGGCGAGTTCTGGAAAGGGCTCCTGAATCGCTCCACGGACAACGCCATCGCCGGCACCATCATCACCCCGCCCAACGAGGACGCCGAGCACGGCCAGGAATTCGATTTCGGCGACTGCACCCTGCGCCTGCACCACTACGGCACGGCCCACACCCCCACCGACATCACCGTGGAGGTGGTCGAGGATCACGTGACCTACATCGGCGACGTGGCCATGGCCAACCGCATCGCCAACATGGACGACGGTTCCTACCTGGGCACCTTCGAGACCATGGACAAGCTCGAGGCCAACACCGACACCATCTCCTGGGTGCCGGGTCACGGCGCCTTCGGCCCGGACGTGATGAAGCGCAACCGCGAGCTCTTCGAGGGCATCTACGAGTCGGTGAAAAAGTACTACGACCAGGGCCTGATGGACTACGAGATGAAGGACAAGGTGATCGCGGATCCGCGGGTGGCCAAGTACCGCCAGTGGTACGGCTTCGAGTCCACCATCGGTCGCTACATCAGCATTGCCTATCTCGAGGTGGAGAAGAACATCTGGTAGAACGGCATCGACCCGGTTCATGGAAGGGCCGCCCTCGGGCGGCCCTTTTCGTTGGTGTGCCCGTCCCGCTGCAGGGGCTAACATGGCGGGAGTCTCGCAGAGGTTGGAGCCCTTGAATCGTCGCATGCCTGTCGGTCGACACTCAGGCCCGGTCCGGGTCGCGCGCCTGTGCCTGGGCTTGCTCCTGGGGCTGGCCGCCTGTATCGCCGGGGCGGCGCAGCCCCGCGGCGTGGTCGCCTTCGCCCAGGACGACCTGGCCAACGACTGGCGCCGGGCCCAGGTGGAGGCGGTGCGCCGCGAACTGGCGCGGCATCCGGGGATCGAGCTGCGGGTCAGCGATGCCCGTGGCAGCCTGGCGCTCCAGGTCAAGCACATCGAGGACTGGGTGGCCTCGGAGGTGGACGTGCTGATCACCAGCCCGCTGGACGGGCGGGCGATGACCCCCGTCATGCGCCGCGTGCGCGCCGCGGGCATCCCGGTGGTGCTGCTCTCGCGCGGGGTCATGGAGGGCGAGTACACCTGTTTCGTGCACCCGGACAACGCCCGCATCGCCCGCCAGGCGGCGGCGGAGGTGGCCCGGCGCCTGGCCGGGCGGGGGCGGGTGCTGATGCTCGAGGGCGTGCCCGGGGCCACGCCCACCGTGATTCGTCGCCGGGCCTTCCTCGATGCCCTGGAGGACGCCCCCGGCATCGAGGTGGTGCACCGCCGTGCGGACTACCTGCGCGGCGAGGCCATCCGGGTGGTGGAGCGGCTGATCGACGAGACGGGCGGCTTTCCCTTCGACGCCATCTACGCCCAGAGTGATTCCATGGCCAGTGGCGCGCGCATGGCCCTGTCGGCCGCCGGCATCGATCCCGCGGGGCTGGTGATCGTGGGCATCGACTACATCGCCGAGGCCCGCCGCGCGATCCGCGCGGGCCGCCAGGATGCCAGTTTCACCTATCCCACCGGCGGGCGGGAGGGCGCGCAGGTGGCCGTGGACCTGATCCGGGGCGAGCCGGTCCCGCGCGAGATCGTGCTGGAATCCCGCCGGGTCACCCGGGAAAACGTCGACCGCGTGGAGCCGATCTTTTGAAGCCGACCATTGCCAGCCTGCGCACCAAGATGATCCTGCTGCTGCTCGCCGCGGTGATCCTGCCGCTGCTGGCGGTGGGGGTGGGGCTGGATGCCTACCTGCGCCACCTGCACTGGGACCAGGCCCACGACCGCAGTCGCCAGGCCATCACCGTCCTGGAGGAAACCCTGGCCGCCGACGAGCAGTGGCTGCGCGAGGCCACCGACGCGCTGCGCACCGCCGAGTCCACCGTCGCCGCCTTCAACCTGGTGGAGCGCTACCAGGAGATCCGCGACTACCGTCCCATCGTCTTCGACGAGGCCAAGAAGTCGCTGGTGCGCGAACTGCTCGAGGTCATCGAGCGCGGCCAGGCGGACCGGGGCTATCTCCACCAGGCCGACGGCCGGTTGCTGGGTTACGTCCGCCGCGAGGCGGGCGAGCCGGTGGTCGGCATCGTCTCCTTTGCCGACGGCCGGCCGCGTTTCCTCGAGCGCCGGGTGGACGGGGAGTGGTCGGTGGTCGAGCCGCCCGCGGATCGCTACCGCTACCGGCCGATGGCGCAGTCCCTGGGCGTGGTCTACCTGCGCCGGCCCGACCGCGCCGAGCAGGTCATGGGCCGGCCGGTGCTGCGCGAGCCCGGCGACGCCGACAGCGCGCGGCTGGGCAGCGTCACCCTGGTACACGATCTGGACCCGGGGTTTCTCGGGCGCCTGCCGCTGCCCGACGGCGTCTCGCTCGGCCTGCTCTCGCGGGAGGGCTGGCCGGTGGCCGACACCGGGGGGCTGGCGGCGCTGGACGGCGACCGGCTGACCGAGACGGTGACGGCGCACCTCGAGGCGCCGGGCACGCGGCGCTGGTTCGCTTTCCCGGGGCTTCTGCTCTCCCTCCACGCGCTGCCCAATGCCGAGGAGAGCGCCGACATGCTGGTGGGTATCGGCATCGACCGCTCCCAGCTGGAGCGGCAGGTGGCCGCGGCCCGCTGGGTGGTGCTGGCGGCCCTCGCCTCCTCGGCGCTGATCTTCATTCCCATCGGCTTGCTGGTCATCCGCCGGCGCCTGCAGCGGCCCCTGGACCGGCTGATCGCCGGCGTCACCGCCCTGCGCCAGGGCGACTATGCCTGCCGCGTGGAGCCCGGCCGCGACCGCGAGATCCGCCAGCTGGCCGAGTCCATGAATGCCATGGCCGGGGTGATCCAGCGCCGCGAGGACGAGCTGCGCGAGATCATCGAGAACATCCCCGAGATGATTTTCGTCAAGGATGCCGAGGACCTGCGCTTCGTGCGCTTCAACCGCGCGGGAGAGCAGCTGCTGGGGCTCTCCCGCGAGACCCTGCTGGGCCACGGCGACCACGATTTCTTCCCGCCCGAACAGGCCGAGGCCTTCGTCGCCGGCGACCGCGAGGTGCTCGCCGGCGGGGCGATGGTGGAGATCGACGAGGAGCCCATCGACACCCCCCGCGGGCGGCGCCTGCTGCGCACCCGCAAGGTGCCCATCACCGACCCGGACGGCCGGCCCCGTTTTTTGCTGGGCATCTCCGAGGACATCACCGAGCGTCGCCGGGACGAGGCCCGCCTGCGCGAGGCCCAGGCGGTCGCCCGCATGGGCGACTGGCAGCTGGACCTCGAGACCCGCGAGGCCGTCTGGCCCGAGCAGACCCGGCGCATCCTGGACGTCGCCGCCGACGAGCCGGCGGGCCCGGAGACCCTGCGGCGCCACTGCCATCCCGACGACTGGCCGCGGGTGGAGCGGGCCCTGGCGCAGGTGCTGGCCGGCGAGGGCGACTACGACGTCGAGTACCGCCTGCTTACCGGCGACGGTGACGAGCGCATCGTCCACTCCCGCGCGCAGCTGGAGGAGGCCGCGGACGGGCGTCCGCGGCGGCTGGTGGGCGTGGTCCAGGATGTCACCGAGCGGGTGCAGGCCGAACAGCAGCAGCGCCTGGCCAACGCGGTGCTGGAGAACACCAGCGAGGCGGTGATCGTCACCGACGCCGAGGGCCGGATCCTGCGCACCAACCCGGCGTTCACCACGATCACGGGTTACCGGGCCGAGGAGGTCCGCGGGGAGAATCCGCGGCTGCTCAAGTCGGATCTCCACGAGGCGACGTTCTACGCCGGGATCTGGCAGGCCCTGGCGGAGCAGGGCCAGTGGCAGGGCGAGATCTGGAACCGGCGCAAGGACGGCACGGTCTTCCCCGCCTGGCAGACCATCGGCTGCGTGTACGACGAGACCGGCCGGGTGCGCCAGTACGTCTCGCTGATGTCGGACATCACGCCCCTCAAGGAGGTGGAGGAGCGGCTCGACTACATGGCCTACCACGACCCGCTCACCAACCTGCCCAACCGCCACCTGCTCGGTGACCGGCTCGAACACGCCATCGCCCGGGCCCACCGCGAGGGCTGCCGGGTGGGCGTGCTGTTCCTCGATCTCGACCGCTTCAAGAACATCAACGACAGCCTCGGCCACCCGCTGGGCGATGCCCTCCTGCAGGCGGTGGCCCGGCGCCTGGGCGGGGTCCTGCGCGAGGCCGACACCCTCGCCCGCCTGGGGGGCGACGAGTTCGTGGTGGTGATGGAGTCGGTGGGCAGCGAGGAGGAAATGGCCGCCCTGGCCGAGAAACTGCTGGCGGCCTTCGCCGAACCTTTCCGGGTGCAGGGCCACGAGCTGAGCGTGGATGCCAGCATCGGCATCAGCGTCTACCCGCTGGACGGGGAGGACGCCTCGATCCTGGTGCGCAACGCCGACACGGCGATGTACCGGGCCAAGGAGGCGCACCGCAACCACTACGTCTTCTACACCGCCGAACTCACCGAGAACGCCAACCGCCGGGTGGCCCTGGAGATGGAGCTGCGCAGCGCCCGCGAGCGCGGCGAACTGATGCTTTACTACCAGCCGCAGGTGGATCTCGCCGCCGGGCGCGTGGTGGCCCTCGAGGCCCTGATCCGCTGGAACAATCCCCGGCTGGGCTGGGTGTCGCCCGCCGACCTGATCCCGCTGGCCGAGGAGACCCGCCTGATCCTGCCCATCGGCGAATGGGTCCTCGAGCGCGCCTGCCGCGACTTCCGCGCCCTGCTGGATGTCGGCCACGACCTCCAGCGCATGGCGGTCAACGTCTCCCCCGAGCAGGTCCAGCACGCCGGCCTGGTGGCGGCGGTGGAGCGGGCCATCGGCCGGGCCGGGCTGGAGGCCGGGCACCTGGAGCTGGAGGTGACCGAGGCGGCCTTCATGCGCGACCCCGAGACCGCCATCGACACCCTCAACCGGCTGCACGAGATGGGCGTTGCGCTGGCGGTGGACGATTTCGGCACCGGCTTCTCCTCGCTGGCCTACCTCAAGCAGTTCCCGGTCTCGCGGCTCAAGATCGACCAGTCCTTCGTCCGGGACATGCTCGGCGACGCCGACGACCGCGCCATCGTCCGCTCGGTGATCGCCCTGGGCCGGAGCCTTGAGCTGGCGGTCATCGCCGAGGGCGTGGAGACCGAGCGCCACGCCGGGGCCCTGCGCGACGAGGGTTGCGGCGAGGCCCAGGGCTATCTCTACACGCGCCCCCTGCCGCATGCCGAGCTGGCCGCCTGGCTGGAGGCCTTCGCCCGCCGCGGGACGAGGGGCGCCTGATGCGGCGCTGGCCGTTCTTCCTGTTGCTCGCCCTGGTCCTCGAGCTCGGGCTGGCCGGCCTGGCCTACTGGCAGTACCGCACGGGGGTCGACGAGCTCGTGGCCCACGGCCAGATACGCCAGGCCACGGCACTGGAGGCGCTGGACCGGAGCTATGCCATCGCGGCGCAAAACGTCGTCGAGCAGAGCGTGCAGCGCCCCGGGATCCTGCGCCTGGTGGCCCGCGCCGGCCGCCGGCCGGACGAGCGCGCGGCGGTGCGTGGCGAGCTCGCCGCGCGCCTGCAGCCGGTCTTCGATGTGCTCGAGGAAAACGGCTTTCGCCAGTTCCACTTCCACCTCGCCGACGGGACCTCGCTCTACCGCTTCCACCGGCCGGAGCGCTTCGGTGATCCCCTCTTCGACGTGCGCCCCTCGGTGCGCATCGCCCAGCGGGAACGGCGGGCCGTGCACGGTTTCGAGACCGGCCGGGTCTACCACGGTTTCCGCCACGTCTTTCCGCTGGTCTGGGAGGGCGAAGTGGTGGGCTCGGTGGAGGCCTCGGTTCCATTCGCGACCATCGAGCGCCTGTTGCGCGAGATCGGTGCCGAGCAGCGCCACGTGCGCCTGCTGCTCGAGCGCGATGCGGTCGAGCCCAAGCTCTTCGCGGACCAGCGCGGCATCTACCGGCCGGCCCGGGTGAACCCGGCCTATTTCCTCGAGAACCCCGGGCAGGCCGAGGCCGCCAACAGCGAGCTGTTCGCCCGGCTCGGCGAGCGTCCCGGCGTGCGCCGGCAGATGAGGTCGGGGGCGCTGTTCTCGCAGGTGATGGCCTACGGGGGGCGCGACTACTCGGCCACCTTCGTGCCCGTGCGCGACGTGACCGGCGAGGATGCCGCCTACGTGGTCACGGTGCGCGAGAACCCGGCCATCTCGGGCCTGCGTGCCGAGGCGCTCTGGTTCTTCGGCCTCGGCTCGCTGCCGGTGCTGGTCTCGCTGCTGCTGCTGGGTGCCTGGCTGGGCAAGCGCCGGGATCTCGCCGAAGAGAGCCGGCGCCTGCGAGCGATCGCCGATGCCATGGGCGACGGGCTCTACGTGCTCGACGCCCAGGGGCGGATCCGCTTCGTCAACACCCGGGCGGCGGCCATCCTGGGCTACACCGAGCAGCAGCTCCTGGGGCGCGAGGCCCACCCGCTGCTGCATGCCCACAGTGCCCAGGGGGCGGGCGACGACTGTCCCATCCAGGCGCACACCTTCGCCGGCGAGCGTTATCACAGCCGCGAGGAGGGCTTTCGCCGCGCCGATGGCCGGGTGATCCCCGTGGAGGTCACCGCCACGCCGCTGGACAACGCGGGCGGTGGTCGCGGGGCGGTGACCATCTTCCGCGACATCTCCGGGCAGCTGGAAATGGAGCGCCGCCTGCGCGAGCAGGAGGCCCTGTTCCGCTCCATCTTCCACGCCACCGACGTGGGCGTGGGTCTGCTGGATGCCGAGGGCCGGCTGCTGCGGGTCAACGAGGCCCTCGCCCGGATGCTCGACCGTTCGCCGGAGGCACTGCAGGGCACCGCCCTGGGGGCGCATGTCGCCGAAGGCGATGCCCTGGCCGGGGCGATGGCGTCGATGGGCTGTGGCGAAGTCGAGACCCGCGACCTCGAGCTCGCCTACCGCCGTGGCGATGGCAGCCGGCTGTGGGTCCACCAGAGCATGTCGCTGTTGTGCGACCTGGAGGGGGCCCGCGAACAGATGGTGGTGCTGCTCGCCGACATCACCGAGCGCAAGCGCTACGAGCGCCTGCTCAAGCACGAGCGCCGGCAGATGGACCGGGTGCTCAACTCGGCCGGCGAGGGCATCATCGGCCTCGACGCCGAGGGCCGGGCGATGTTCGTCAACGCCGCGGCGCTGCGCCTGACCGGCTACACGCGGGCCGATCTCGAGCAGCGCCGCCTGCACGACCTGATCCATCACCATTGCCGTGACGGCGAGACGTACGCCGCCGAGGACTGCCCCATCCTGTCCACGCTGGCCGACGGCCGCGAGCGGCGGGTGGACGACGAGCTCTTCTGGCGGGCCGATGGCGAGGCCTTCCCCGTGGAATACGTGGTCGCCCCGGTGGACGCCGATGAAGGCGAGGGCGCCGGTGCCGTGGTGGTCTTCCAGGACATCACCGAGCGGCGTCGACTCGAGCGCGAGCTGGAGCGCCGTGCCACCACGGACGCGCTCACCGGGGCGCTCAATCGCGAGCGTTTCGAGGCCCTGCTGCGGGCCGAGCGGACGCGGTCGAGGCGCACCGGTGCGCCGCTGTCGGTGGTGATGTTCGACATCGACCACTTCAAGCGGGTCAACGACCACTTCGGCCATGCCGCCGGCGACGCGGTCCTCGAGACGCTGGTGGACCGGGTGGGCGGCGAGCTGCGCGACATCGACAGCCTGGCGCGCTGGGGTGGGGAGGAATTCATGGTGCTGCTGCCCGAGACCGATGCCGAGGGTGCAGCACGGCTGGCCGAGCGGCTGCGCCGGCGGGTCGCCGGCGAGCCCTTCGAGACGGTGGGCGCGGTGAGTATCAGCCTGGGGGCGGGCCAGTGGCGCGAGGGCGAGGACGAGGACGGCTTCCTGCGGCGCGTGGACGACGCCCTCTACGCCGCCAAGGCCGCCGGCCGCAACCGCGTGGAGCCGGCCGCCCCGCCGGGCGAGTGACAGGTGGGCGGTTTCCGTGCTTACAATCGTTGCCGCGCCTGCGCGGCATCCCGGATGCGAGATTGATGGTGGAACAGGCTTTCGACAAGACCCTCGAGGAGCTGGTGACCCGTGACGTGGTCACCGCGGCTCCCGGTGCGCCGCTCGCCGAGGTCATCGGCCGCATGGACCGGTTCGGCGTCAGCGCGGTGGTGATCACCGAGGACGGCCGCCCGGTGGGCGTGTTCAGCGAGCGCAACCTGCTCCAGGCCCTGGCCGTGGGGGCCGACCGCGAGGCGCTGCCGGTGTCGGCCTTCATGCAGCGCGACCCGGTGCTCGCCAGCCTCGACCAGGACTACCGCGAGGCCTACTTCCGCCTGCTCGAGCGCGAGCGCCACCACCTGGTGGTGGTCGACGACGACGAGCGGCTGGTGGGCATCGTCACCCAGACCGACTTCGTCCACAAGCTGGCCGCCCGCGACCTGGAAGGCGAGCAGGCGGTGGGCGAGATCATGGTGCGGGTGGCGGCCCGCCTCGAGCCGGAGGACACTGTCGCCGACGCCATCCGCGAGATGACCTGCCGCGGCATCAACGCCCTGGTGGTCGAGCGCGGGAGTCGCCCGGTGGGCATGCTCACCGGGCGCGACGTGCGCCGCCTGTGCCGCGCGGGCCCGGACTGCGGCGAACACCGCCTGGAGGCGGTGATGACCCAGCCGGTGATCACCGTGGAGAAGGGGGTCACCGTCAGCGAGGTGCTGGCCCTGATGCGCGGCCACGGCATCCGCCGGGTGGTGGTGGTCGACGAGCAGGGGCACACCGCCGGCATCGTCACCCGCCGCGGGGTGCTCGGTCGCCTGCTGGGCGAGTACCTGGGATTCCTCAAGCAGATGGTCTCGCTCCAGGAGGCCGAGATCCAGCGCCGCGAGCAGGCCGAGCGGATGCGCGACCAGGCACTGGAGATCCTCGAGCACTCGCCGGACTTCATCGCCCTGTCCGAGGTGGACGGCGAGATGGTCTATGCCAACCCCGTCGCCCGCGGCATCCTCGGCGATTCCCGCAAGGCCGGCTGGTGCGTGGAGGACATCCACCCCGAGTGGGCCCGCCGCCGGCTGCGCGACGAGGCCCTGCCGGCGGCCCGTCGAACCGGGCTGTGGCAGGGCGAGACCGCCTTTCTCGACACCCGCGGCCGCGAGCGGCCGTTTTCCCAGACCATCGTCGCCCACCGCGACGGCGAGGGCGAGGTGGAGTCGTTTTCCACCATCGCCCGCGACATCACCGCCATCAAGCAGGCCCAGCAGCGGCTCGAGGAGAGCGAGGGGCGCTATCGCAGCCTGGTGGAACTCGCCCCCGAGGCCATCGTGGTGCACGTGGCCGGCATCATCCGCTTCGCCAACCAGAAGGCGCTGGCGGTCTTCGGCGCGGCGCGCGAGGAGGAGATGCTGGGCCGGCACGTGATGTCCTTCGTCCCCCGCGATCAGCGCGAGGCCGTCGCCGGGCGCATCCGCCGGGCCACGCGCGGCCAGGAGATGCCGCCGCTCGAGGAGCGCCTGCTGCGGGTCGACGGCGCGCTCATCGACGTCCAGGTGGTGGGGCGCGCGGTGCACTACGAGGGCGATGTCGGGGTCCAGCTGATCATCCAGGACATCAGCGAGCGCAAGCGGCGCGAGCGCGAATTGCAGCTGGCCGCGGCGGTGCTCGCCAACACCGCCGACGCGGTCATGGTCACCGACGCCGGCGGGCGGGTGGTGGACGTCAACCCGGCCTTCACCCGGATCACCGGCTTTGCCGGCGACGCGGTGATCGGCCGGCCCGTGGACGCCTTCCGCTCGCCGGCCGTCGACGAGGCCGAGGTGGCCGCCATCTGGACCGCGCTGGCCCGCGAGGGCCGCTGGCAGGGCGAGGTGCGCAAGCGACGTCGTGACGGCGGCGACCTCTGGGCCTGGGAGAGCATCTCCTGCGTGCGCGACGAGCATGGCGAGGTGGACCACTACGTGGTGCTGTTCTCCGACATCACCCGGCTCAAGGAGAGCCGCGAGGAGCTCGAGTACCAGGCCTACCACGACCTGCTCACCGGCCTGCCCAACCGGGCCGCGCTCAAGGCCGGCCTGGAGCATGCCGTGGCCCGCTCGCGCCGCGAGGGCGGGCAGGTGGCCGTGCTGCTGATGGATCTCGACGGCTTCAAGCACGTCAACGACAGCCTGGGCCACGCCATGGGCGACGAGTTGCTCCACCGGGTGGGGCAGCGTCTCGGCGCGAGCGTGCGCGAGTCCGACCTGCTGGCGCGCCTGGGCGGCGACGAGTTCTGCTGCCTGCTGGAGGACGTCCGTCACCGGGAGGACGCCGGCGCGGTGGCGGGCAAGCTGATCGAGGCCATGGACGCCCCCTTCGAGGTCGAGGGTCACTCCTTCCAGCTGGGGCTGTCGGTGGGCATCAGCCTGTTCCCGCTGGACGGCGAGGGTGTCGACGACCTGCTGCGCAACGCGGACGCCGCCATGTACCGCGCCAAGGCCGCCGGCGGCGACGGTTACCACTTCTACACCGAGGAGCTCACCCGCGTGGCCCACGAGCGCGTGCAGCTGGAATCGGCCCTGCGCAGCGCGGTGGCCGAGGAGCGCTTCCAGCTGGTCTACCAGCCCCAGGTCTGCCTGGAGCGCGGCCTGCCCAGCGGCGCCGAGGCCCTGGTCCGATGGCAGAGCGACGGGGGTGTCATCTCGCCCGCGCGCTTCATTCCCCTGGCCGAGGAGACCGGCCTGATCCTGCCCCTGGGACGCTGGGTGCTGCGCGCCGCCTGCCGGCAGATGGCGCAATGGCGCGACCAGGGACTGGCCATCGGCCACATGGCGATCAACATCTCGCCGGTGCAGGTGCTGCGCGGCGACCTCGTGGGCGAGGTGGCCGAGGCCCTGGCCGAGAGCGGGCTGCCCGCCTCGGCGCTGGAGCTCGAGGTCACCGAGGCCGTGTTCATGCGCGACACCGACCGGGCCATCGAGGTGCTCCACCAGCTGCGCGAGCTGGGCGTGAGCCTGGCGGTGGACGACTTCGGCACCGGCTACTCCTCGCTCTCCTATCTCAAGCGCTTCCCGGTCCAGCGGCTCAAGATCGACCAGTCCTTCGTCCGCGACATGCTGGTGGATGCCAACGACCGGGCCATCGCCGAGGCGGTGATCGCGCTGGGCAGGAGCCTGGGCCTGACGGTGGTGGCCGAGGGCGTGGAGACCCTGGAGCACTCCCGCCTGCTGCTCGCCGAGGGCTGCCACGAGGCCCAGGGCTACTACTTCAGCCGGCCGCTGGCGGATGCCGACTTCACCCGTTTCCTGGCCCGGGGCAGAGTGCCCACGGGCGGGGCCGGGTGACCGGGAAGCCCCGCCGGGGCTGCCGCTCGTTGGGCTCGGCAACGGTTCACGACAGGCCGGCCCCCATTCAGGAAAACCTTGTTGCCGGTGCCGGATGAGGGCCTGATACTGCCCGGATTGCCGCTTTCTCCCCGCTCCCGCCAGGAGGGCCGATAAGCCCCGCAAGCGCCCGCATAGGCATTTGCGATAGAACGTCCCTGGCGGTCGAAGGGTCTCACTCAGTGACAACCACGGGATCGGGCCGGGAACCGGCCGAGCAGCCAATGAAGGACAAGGGTCTGGAAATCGCGCTGTCTTCACCGGCGCCAGCGCACTCCGGTGCGCTGGCGGCACTGCGCATGGTGGTGCGCATCCTGCTGCGTGCCACCGATGAGCGCCAGTTGCTGCTGGATTGCTGCCGGGCCGTGAGCCACGTCGACGGCTACCGCGAGGCCTTCGTCGCCACCCTGGGGGCCGACGGTGGCCTGGAGGTCCTGGCCGAGGCCGGCCAGGACCCCGATCCGCGGGGCTGGCTGGCGGTGCTGGAGTCCGCCGGCAGGGTCCAGCAGCTGGCGGCAGGGCCGGTCCTGCTCGAGGGCGAGGGGGGCTCGGGAGCGGCCCTGGCGTTGCCCTTGCTGACCGGTGCCGATCACGGCCGGGGGCTGCCCTTCCTGGTGGTCGGGGGCGCCGATGCCGCTGCCGTGCGGTTCCCGGAATCCGAGGTGGCCGTGCTCGAGGAGCTGGCCGCCGACGTCGGCCACGCCCTCGTGGTCCTCCGGCGCCGCGGGGAGCATCGGCAGGCGGAGGCCTACCGCGACCGCCTGGTCGAGCTGGTGGAGTCCACATCCGATCTCATCGGCCTGGTGACGCCGGACGGCACGGTGGTCTATCGCAACCCGGCCCTCTGCGACGCCCTGGGGGTCTGGCCCGGGCGCGATCTCACCGGCCGCCGGGTGGAGTCGATCTTCTTTCCCGAGGAGGCCCACCGCCTGCGGGAGCATGCCTTCCCCCGGGCGATCCGCAATGGTCGCTGGCGGGGCGGCAGTGCCTTGCGTCGCGGTAACGGGGGCCGGCTGCCGGTCTCGCTGGTGGTGCTGGCCCACCGGGGCCGCGAGGGCGATCTGCAGTATCTCTCGCTCTCCATGCGGCCCGTGGAGGCGGGGGCCGAACCCGGGATGGCCGCGGCCCTCTCCCGGGAGGACGCCCCCTACTTCCCCGAGCCCCGGCTGCCGGTGCACACCGGGGCCGAGACCCTGCTGCTCAAGCCCTCGCGGCTCTGCTTCCTGCAGGCCGAGGGGCACTATACCCGCATCCATTCCCGCGACGGTGTCTTTCTCAGCAGCCAGTCGCTGGGCCGGCTGGAGAAGCAGCTGCGCACCGCCCAGTTCAAGCGCGTGCACCGCTCGTACCTGGTCAATGTCGATTGCATCCGTGCGCTGGAGCGCGAGGACACCCAGCACTACCTGGTCCTCGATCACGAGGACTCCCGTCGCGTGCCCGTCAGCCGCGGCAAGATCGCCCAGGTGCGGGCCTGGCTGGGCCTGGCGGATGAATAGGCATGCCGGGTAGGCTGCGCGGCAATCGACAACCCGGTTTCCGGGGCCCGCCGTCGGCCGCGCTTGCCGGCTTCGCCGTCTTCCTCTTGCCCCTTGCCTCGATCGCCGTCGCCGCCCCCCTCCCTGACGTCACTCCCCTGCAGATGTTTCGCAACCATTGGCGCTGGTTCAGCGCGCTGCTGGTACTGATCGCGCTCCTGGCCCTGGCACTGGCGTGGGTGGGGCGGCTCAATCGGCGGGTGGTACGTTCGCGTGACGAGCTCGAGCACCGGGTGGCATCGCGCACCCGCGAGCTGGAGGCGCAGCGCGACTTCATCCGCAGCGTGGCCGATGCCGTTCCCGGTCCGTTGTTCCTGTTCGATGCCCAGGGCCGTTACCGCTTCCGCAACCGGTTCATGGAAGAGTACATGGGCTATGGCCCCGGGGCGATGGACGCGTGGCCACCCGAGGCCGCCGTGGCCGAGGCGGATCGGACCGCGGTGCGCCGGGCGATCGAGCGGGTCTTCGAGCAGGGGGCCGCCCAGGTGGAGGCCGGTCTGCTCGATGCCGATGGCGGTGAGCACGCGTTTCTCTTCAATGCCCAGCGCATCGAGCGGGACGGTGAGGCGCTGGTGCTGGGCATCGGCCAGGGCGTGGACGAACTGCGCACCGCGCGCGGGTCGCTGGAACGGGCCAACCGGGCGTTGCGGGTGCTCAGTGCCTCCAACCGCGCGCTCATCCATGCCTCGCGGGAAGAGCAGCTGCTCGACCGGGTCTGTCGCATCCTGGTGCAGGAGCGGGCCTATCGGCTCGCCTGGGTGGGGTTCGCCGAGCCGGCACCGGAGTGTGCCATCCGGCCGGTGGCCCAGCGCGGTTTCGAGCAGGGCTTTCTCGAGACCCTGCCGCTGACCTGGTCACGGGACAGTGTCCGCGGCTGCCCCACCGGGCAGGCGATCCTCGAGGGTGGCCCGGTGATCATCCAGGACATCCCGGCCAAGCGGGGCCACCTGCCCTGGTGCGTGGAGGCCATGGAGCGGGGTTTCGCGTCGCTGATCGCCCTGCCGCTGGTGGGGCACGACGCGGGCGGGCAGCCCCTGGGGGCCCTGACCGTCTATGCCGGCGAGGCCAATGCCTTCGACGAGGACGAGCGGGCCCTGCTGGCCGAGCTGGCGGACGATCTCGCCTTCGGTATCCATCACCTGCGCCGGGAGGCCGAGCGCGAGGCCCACCTGGATCAGTTGCGCCAGGCGGGCGTGGTCTTCGACGCCACCGTCGAGGGAGTGCTGGTCACCGATGCCGAGGCCCGCATCCTGTCGGTGAACCAGGCCTTCACCGAGATCACGGGCTTTACCGAGGAGGAGGTGGTGGGCGAGAACCCGCGGCTGCTCAAGTCCGGGCGCCAGGACGCGGCGTTCTATCGGCGCATGTGGTCGGCGATCGAGACCCACGGCAGCTGGCAGGGCGAGATCTGGAACCGGCGCAAGAATGGCGAGGTGTATCCGGAATGGGAGACCATCTCGGCCGTGCACGATGAGACCGGCGAGCTGACCCATTACGTGGCGGTCTTCTCCGACCTTACCGAGGTCAAGCGCTCGCGGGAGGAGGTGGATTTCCTCACCCACCACGACCCGCTGACCCGCCTGCCCAACCGGCTGTTGCTGCGCGAGCGTATCGGCCATGCCGTGGAGCGCGCCGCCCGCACGGGCCAGAGGGTGGCGGTGATCGCCGTGGACCTCGTCGATTTCCGCCGGGCCAACGAGAGCCTGGGGCATGCCGTGGGCGATCGCATCCTGCAGAAGGTGGCCCGGCGGCTGGGGCAGACCGTGCGCGAGGACGACACCGTGGGCCGGCTGGGGGCCGACGAGTTCGTGGTGCTGCTGGAGTCGGTGCGCGACCAGGCGGCCGTGGTCGCGGTGGTCCGCAAGCTGGCCGAGGCCGTGGAGGGCGTGATGCGGCTGGACGGCCAGGCGGTGGTGATGCGCGTGCACCAGGGGATCGCGCTCTACCCCGAGGACACGGGGGCGGCCGATGCCCTGATGCGCAACGCCGACAGCGCCCTGCGGCGGGCCAAGCAGGCGGATGATGCCTATGCCTTCTTCAACCCCGCCTTCACCGAGCAGGCAGTCGAGCGGCTCCGGCTCGAGACCGAGCTGCGGGTGGCGCTGGAGGCCGGGCAGCTGGAATTGTTCTACCAGCCGCAGCTCGATTGCCGGGGCGAGCGGCTGGTGGGGGCCGAGGCCCTGCTGCGCTGGCGCCACCCGGAGCGGGGCCTGGTCTCGCCTGCCGAGTTCATCCCGCTGGCCGAGCAGACCGGCCTGATCGTGCCCATGGGGGAGTGGGTGGTGGCCGAGGCCTGCCGCCAGGCCCTGGCATGGGTGGCGGCCGGCTACCGCCTGCCCGTGGTGGCCATCAACCTCTCGGCGCGACAGCTGGGTCGTTCCGACGTGGTGGAGCGGCTGCAGGGGATCGTCGACGAGGCGAACTGCGAGGACGCGCGGATCGAGTTCGAGATCACCGAGAGTGCCTTCATGGACGACGTCGACCGCGTGGAGACCAGGCTGGCCTGGTGGCGCGAGCGGGGCATCCGGGTGGCCGTCGACGATTTCGGCACCGGCTATTCCTCGCTCACCTACCTGCGCCGGCTGTCGGTGGACCGGCTCAAGATCGACCAGTCCTTCGTCCGCGGCATGCTCGAGCACGGCGAGAACCGGGCGATCGTCCGGGCGGTGGTCGCCATGGGCCACGGACTGGGACTGACCGTGCTGGCCGAGGGCGTGGAGACCGAGGCGCAGCGGGCCGCGCTGGAGGCCGAAGGTTGCGACGAGGTGCAGGGCTTTCTCTTCGACGAGCCAAGGCCGGCCGAGGCCTTCGCCCGGCGATGGCTGGGGGCATCGGTCGGTTGAGCGGTCGAGTCGTCGCGGGGTTGCGTGGCCGAGTCGAGGCGGGGCGCGGCAGGCGGGACCTTGACGCAGCAGGATAACGCCGAAACCTGCCACTACCCACTACCCACTACCCACTACCCACTACCCACTACCCACTACCCACTACCCACTACCCGTCACGTCACCCGCGCTTCATCCCTTCAGACCGTGCAGGTCCCTCAGTGCGCCGACCAGCTCGCCCAGGTCGGCCTCGGCCTCGGGACCCGGGCCGATGGGGTCGAGGTGGTCCCGCTCGCCCAGCAGGGCGCGGACGGTGTTGCCCACGCCCGTGCCCAGGGCCTCGGCGTCGTAGCCGCCTTCCAGGGTGAAGACGATGCGCCCGTCGCAGAGTTCGTCGGCCATCCCGATGAGCTCGCGCGAGAGGCGGTCGAACCCGCCGAGGGTGAGCGCCTGGTGGGAGAGGGGGTCGCGCCAGTGGCCATCGTAGCCGGCCGAGACGATGATGAACTGCGGGTCGAAGCGATCCAGGGCCGGTGCCAGCACCCGCGTCGTCAATCCGGCCAGCGCGGTGTCACCCACCATCCGCGGCAGCGGGGCGTTGAGCACGCTGCCGCGGCCGGCGCCTTCGCCGGTGGCGTCGACGGGGCCGGAGGCCGGCGGGAAGAGGTTGCGCTCGTGGATGTCGGCGAAGAAGCAGGCCGGGTTGGCGCCCACCAGGGCCTGGGTGCCGTTGCCGTGGTGGATGTCGAAGTCCACGATGGCCACCCGCTCGACGTCGGCCCGTTCCAGCAGGGTGGTGGCCGCCAGCGAGGCGTTGCCGAAGTAGCAGAATCCCATGGCGCGGTTCTGCTCGGCGTGGTGGCCGGGCGGGCGGACGAAGGCGAAGCCGTTGTCCAGCCGGCCGTCGGCGACCGCCAGGCACAGGTCGGTGAGCCCGCCCACGGCCCGGCAGGCCGCCTCCCAGGTGGCCGGGGTGTAGTAGTTGTCGCGGTTGTAGGGGTCGAGGTGGCCGCTGTCCCCCTGGCGGGAGAGCATTTCCAGCTCGTCCACGTGCCAGTCGCCGTGCAGGCGCTTGATCTCCGCGGCCGGCGCGATGCGTGCGGGGACCGGCTGCAGCCGCTCCAGCAGCCCGGTGGACCGGAGGTGGTCGTTGATGGCCCGCAGCCGGTAGGCGCCCTCGGGGTGCTCGGGGAAGTCGTGCTGCAGAAACACCGGGTGAAAGACGTAGCCGGTGCGGCGGTCGCCGGCCAGTGCCCGGCCGCCGGCGGTGGCGGCGGCCAGGGCGGCGGTGGTGGCGAGGAATTGACGACGGTTCATGGGTCGCTCCCGGGTGTCGACGGGTCGGCTTTTGCAGGGCGGCCGCAGGCCGCTCGCCCACGGCTCCGGGAGCCTCTCCATCGGCCCCTGTCGCTGAGCATAGCCTTGCCGGGCAGCAGGCAATAAAAAACCCGGCGGATGCCGGGTTTGCAGGGGGGGCGGTGCGGTGCGGCGGCTATTCGGAGCCCATGGCCGCGTAGTAGTCGGCGAGCGCCTCGATCTCGCCGTCGGTCAGTTGCCTGGCGAAGACGGACATGCCCTCGTTGAGGTCGTTGTCCCGCTGGCCGTTCTTGAAGTGGTTCATGGTGCGAATGAAGTACGCGCGATCCTGACCGGCCAGTGCCGGGGTCTCGTTGATGCCGCCCTGGCCGTCGCGCCCGTGGCAGGATGAGCAGGGGGTGATCAGCCGGCTGGGGTCGCCCGCGCGCACCAGCTCCTCGGCCGCCTGGGTCTGCCGGGCCTCCGGGTCGGCCGGGGGCAGGGGCAGGCTCTCGTAGTAGGCGGCCAGGTCGGCCATGTCCTGGCGGGTCAGGGGCTTGGCGATGTACTGCATCAGGCCCGAGCGGCGGGTGCCCTCGGAGCGCAGCCCGCTCTTGTAGTCGAGCATCACCTTGTAGGTGTACTCGGCCCGCTGGCCGCCCAGGTCGCTCCAGTTGCCGGACCAGGACTCGCCGGTCCCGCCGTGGCAGGAGGCGCACATCATCTCGGTGTTGAGCCTTTCGCCGCGCCCGGCGTCGCCGGCGGGCATCTCTGCGAGGGTGGTGCGCAGCTCGGCGGGGTTCCAGGGCTCGGGCTGGCTGCCCGCGCTCCCGTGGCCCGCGGCCAGGGCCGTGGTGACGCCGGCGACACCCAGGCCGGCAACGGCCATCGATGCGATCCGTGTTCTTTTCATCATGGGCTTACCTCACGCAAAGGTGTCTTCGACGAAGGCGCGCATCCAGGATTCCTGGTAGAGCGCTTCCAGGCGGTTGGCCATGGGCGGCGCATCCAGCGGCGAGACCCCGCCAGAGCCCGGGGTGCTGACGATGCGGCCGTCGCGCACACGGTAGACGGCAGCGATGGAGACGCCGTACTCGGTGTTGGCCCGGGAGAAGCAGGTGTTGGCGAACAGCGGCTCTTCCAGCGGTTCGTCGCGCAGCATGTGCACGATCTGCGCGGCGGCGACCTTGGCCTGGCTGTTGGCGGCATAGCCGGACTTGGGCATGGCGTCGGCGATGCATGAGTCGCCGATGACGTGGATGCGCTTGTGGACCCTGGACTCGAAGGTGTTGCGGTCCACGTCGCACCAGCCCTGGGCGTTGGTCAGGCCCATCTTGAAGGCCAGCTTGCCGGCCTTCTGCGGCGGGATCACGTTGACCACGTCGCCCTGGATGCTGTCGAGGTTGGCGGTGTGCACGGTGTTGGTCTTGGGGTCCACGCCGGTGACCTTGCCGCCCTCGGTGCCCGGCACCCACTCGATGAAGCCGGAGTCGTGCTGGCGGACGTCGTCGGGCATCCCCTCCATGTGGGAAGCGGGGATGTTGAAGCCGTAGAGGCGGTTCCAGGCCAGCATGAAGGGCTGGTCCTTGGTAAAGCCTTCCTTGGGATCGAGGATCAGGATCTTGGCCCGCGGCTTGTGCGCCTTGAACCATTCCGCCAGCAGCGAGGCCCGCTCGTAGGGCGCCGGCGGGCAGCGGTAGGGGTTGGGTGGTGCGGCGATGACCACGGTGCCGTCTTCGGGCATGGCGTGGATCTGGCGGCGCAGCAGTTCGGTCTGCGGGCCGGCCTTCCAGGCGTGGGGAATGGTGGTCTCGGCTACCTCGGGGGTGAAACCGTCGATGGCCTCCCAGCGGTAGTCGATGCCCGGGGAGACGATCAGCCGGTCGTAGTCCAGGCGGGTGCCGCCGGCGGTGTCCACCCGGCGCTTCTCGGGGTCCACGCCGACCACCTCGTCGAAGACGAACTCGATGCCGTACTTGTCCTTGAGGGCATCGTAGCCGATCACCAGGTCATCCATCGTGCAGTGGTCGGTCAGGACCTCGTTACTGCCGTAGCAACGCACGTATTCCTTGTTGCGCTCGACGATGGTGACCCGGATGTTCTGGTCCGCCAGCTTGAGGTACTTGGCCGCGGTGGCACCGCCGGTGCCGCCGCCGATGACCACCACGTGGGGTGCGGCGGCGCCGAAGGCCCGGCTGCCGAACAGGCCGCTGCCCAGGGCCGCACCGGCGCCGAGCAGCTTGATGAATTCGCGACGATTGATCTCACTCATTGTCGCCTCCGTCGGTCTGCTGGGCGTAGAACTCGGCCATCGCCTCGATCTCCTCGTCGGAGAAGGCGCGGGCCACGCGATCCATGATGGTGGCGGGGCGCGTGCCCTCGCGGAAGGCCTTCATGCCCTCGATGAAGTCCTGCTCGGGCATGCCCGCCAGCGGGGGCATGTACTCGTTTTCCAGGTGGCCGTAGGTGCCGTGGCAGGGAGCGCAGGCATTGGCCATCATCTCGCCGCTGATGCGGGACTCGGCTGTGGCCGTGCCGACGGCGCACAGCGATCCCGCGAGGACGACGGAATGCAGCAGTAGTTTGCGGTTCATAGACATTCCTCGAAACCGGTTGGGTTCGGGGCCGCCCGCCCGGGGGCGGCCCGTGGGATCGGTCACTGGGCCAGGACCCAGAACCCGGCCACGAAGTACTGGAGAATCCAGATGGCGATGCTCCAGACGGCCAGCTTGCCGAGGGTCTGGACCCCGCCGCTGGGCACGTAGACGCCCTTGGTCTGGCCGGCCTTCCAGGCCACGGTGAGCAGATACCCCAGGACCAGGCCGCCGACGATGATGAAGGTGGCGAAGAACATGATGGTGGAGTACCAGTCCATGTTGATCGTGTAGTCCATGAAGTTGTAGCCGTGGACGCCGTTGAGCGTGACGTAGCGCAGCATCTCGCGCGACAGGGCGATGACGATGCCGGCCACGGTGGCGGCGATCATGGGGACGTAACCCCAGCTGTCCATCCGGCTCCGGGTCATGATGCCGATGGCGGCGAAGCCCAGCAGGGCCGCCAGGGCCATGAACGCCCAGATGGAGGTGGCGAAGCCGGCGGTCTTCTCGGGCAGGGTGAGCATCCATGCCACGCCCAGGAGCACGGTCACCACGCCGCCGACGTTCATCAGCTTCAGGCCCAGGTTGCCGGCCCAGTCGAGGTAGGCCTGGTCACTGTCCTCGCGCGCCATGAAGTAGCGGCGGTAGGCCACCAGCCAGGCACCGATCACCGGCGCGGCCAGGCTGATGAAGAAGGCATAGCGCCAGAAGTTGTAGGCGTGCATGCCGGTGCCGGAGGTGTCCAGCTGGCCGTTGGGCGCGTACCACTCCTGCCATTGCTCGGGGTAGAGGGTCTGCACGGAGAGCACGTGCATGATCCAGCCGACGAACAGCAGCAGGGCCACGGAGACGATCAGCGACCAGGTGGACTTGGGCTTCTCGGTCTTCTCCCCGCTGTAGTTGCGGAAGTAGAAGAAGTACATGAACCAGTAGCCCACGATCAGGATGCCCACGAAGGCGATCACCCACCAGGCCGAGAGCACGTTGGACGTGTACCAGAACGGGTCGTAGATGACCTGGGTGGTGAGCAGTGGCGCCACGCCGATCACGATCGCCACCGAGACGGCGATCTTGGAGACGTCCACCATGGCGTGGGCCAGGCGGTGCCAGTTGGTGTCGTTCTTGTAGGAACCCAGGATCGCGAGGGTCGCACCGCCCAGCATGATCGCCACGGCGGCGATATGCAGGGCCCAGGTGGCGATGCCCACGATGAAGAAGACGATCGGGTGGGTGGGCACGCCCGCGGGATCGCGCAGGGCGTACGTCATCATTTCCGTTTCCATTACTTCACCTCCTGTTCGGAGTCGGCGGCGAAGACCAGCTTGTCCCCGGACTGGGCCAGCTGGCGTTGCTTTTCACGCTCTTGCGCCTTGGCCTCGGCGACCGCGGCCGGTCCGCCCTCGGAGAGCACCGCCAGGTACTCGGCCAGTGCCCCGGCCTCGTCGTCCTGCAGCGGGATGCGCGGCATGTAGAGCGTATTGCCGGTGGCCAACGCACCCTTGAGGTAGGTCTCGATGAGGGCCACGTCGGTGGTGCCGATGTAGTTCTTCAGCGGCCGGATACCGCTGTTGGAGAGGCTGTGGCAGTTCGAGCACATGGTCAGGGCCACGGCCTCGCCCGCATGCACCTGGTTGGTCTCGGAGACCTCGCGCAGGTTGTCCGGCAGGAGGGGCATGGTCTTGAGCATGCCGTGCTTCTCCAGCAGCGGGATCTCGGACTTGACCCCCATGCCGGGCACGTCGCGCGCGATCACCTGGTTGGAGTAGACGTACTGGCCGGCGACGTACGGCTTGCGGATGGACTCGCGCGCCGTCTCCTCGGGCCAGAGGCCGAAGACCAGGATCAGCACGGCCATGGTGCCGGCCAGGCCGGTGACCAGGATCCGCGGCTGGATCAGGGTGGCGATGAAGTAGGCGAGGATGGCGCCCATCACGCCCACCAGGGCCGGGCCGAAGTAGCCGGGCAGGCGGTTCTCCATCACCAGCTTGGCGGTCTCGGGGATGGTGCCGAGATACCACGGGTAGAACGCCAGGCCGACCAGCGTGGAGACGATACCGAGGATCGCCAGCTTGCGGGCCATTTCCTTCTTGAAGGCAGCGTCCTTGATGCCGGCCGCGACGATGCCGCCGACCACCGCGGTCATGGTGAACATGAAGGCGGTCCGCATGGCCAGGTGGGCGAAGGTGTTCTCGCCGTAGAAGCCGTTGAGGTAGCCGCCGGTCTGGAAGAACTCCTCCTGCCCGGGCCACATCATGAACGACAGGATGCCGAGGATGATGAGCATCGTGGTGTAGGAGGCCAGGCCGAATACCCAGGAGATGATCATGTGGGTGCGCTTGTCCACCTTGCCCACGAGGTAGACGATCATGTAGACGCCGACCACCTCGATCACGAAGAAGACCCACTCGGTGGCCCACTTCCAGACGAAGGTGTGGATCAGCGCGGAAATCCCGCGTGGACTCGCCACGGTGGTGGAGTACCAGATCCCTGGCCCGGTGATCGAGCCCAGCACGTAGGCAAAGACCAGCAGGAACAGGCCGTACTTCTTGACGTAGTCGAGAAGCTCTGGCCGGTCCTCGCGGTAGGCCTTGGTGGAAAGGTAGGTGAAGAAGAGGGCTGCACCGACGGAAGTGTGCGAGGCCAGGACGTGAATCGTGGCGATGATGGCCACGACCCAGCCACTGCCCACTCCCGGTTCGTACCACGTGGGGTAGAGACCGATCAGCTCCATAGTGGCGACTCCCGAGTTCTTTTGAGTGGAATGTGCCTGACGCGCGAGGTCGGGTTCGGCCTCGGGCGCTGCGCGACATGCCATAAAAAGGTCTTATGACATGATTACGATGGTGAAACATGCTTCACCAGAAATCAAGAACGAGTATAGGAAACGCCGCGCGCTCCCGAGGGTCCCTGCGTTCTTGGATATGCGTGGGCGGGGAAGGTGCCCACCGGGTCGCGGTCGGGGGCGTCAGCCGGGGGCGATGGCTTCCAGGGCGTGGTTGCGGATGGCCTGGATCATGGCGTGCAGGCCGTTGCTGCGGGTCGGCGAGAGATGGGAGGCGAGGCCGATGCGGCCGATGAACTCGGGCGGGGAGACGAGGATCGCCTCGGGCGCGTGGTCGTCGTAGACACGCAGGACCAGGGCAATGAGCCCGGAGACGATGGCGGCATCCGAGGTGGCGCGGATCTGCAGGCGGCCGTCGTGCATCCGGGTGTGCAACCAGACCTGGGACTGGCAGCCGTGCAGGCGGTTGGCCTCGGTGCGGTGTTCCTCGGGGAAGGGGGGAAGCTTGCGCCCCAGGTCGACGATGTACTTGTAGCGCTCGGCCCAGTCGCCGAGGAACTCGAATTCCGCGGCGATGCGTTCCTGGGTCTCGACGATGGCAGGCGCCGGCTCGCGGTCCCGAAGGGCTTCGGGAACGAAGCCGGCGATGAAGTCCTGGCCCTCGATCTGCATGTGTCCGGACGCGCCCTCAGAAGTAGGTGTCGATGGCGGCATCCAGTGTATCACGCATGTCGGGATCGTCGGTGATCGGGCGCACCAGGGCCATGCGGCAGGCCGCCTTGGCGTCGATGCCCTTGGCGATCAGGTTGCCCGCGTAGACCAGCAGGCGGGTGGAGATGCCCTCGTCCAGGCCGTGGCCCTTGAGGTTGCGCGCGCGGTGGGCCACCGAGATCAGCTTGTCGGCCACGTCGCTGTCCACGCCGGTCTCGTGGGCGACGATCTCCTTCTCGGTGTCGCCGTCCGGGTAGTCGAAGTCCAGGGCCCCGAAGCGCTGCTTGGTGGACTGCTTGAGGTCCTTCATCAGGTTCTGGTAACCCGGGTTGTAGGAGATCACCAGGTGGAAGTCCGGGTGGGCCTCGACCAGCTCGTTCTTCTTCTCCAGCGGCAGGGCGCGGCGATGGTCGGTCAGGGGGTGGATGGCCACCATGGTGTCCTGGCGCGCCTCGACGATCTCGTCGAGATAGCAGATGGCGCCGATGCGGGCGGCCACGGTCAGCGGGCCGTCCTGCCAGCGGGTGCCCTGGGCGTCCAGGAGGTACCGGCCCACCAGGTCGGAGGCGGTCATGTCCTCGTTGCAGGCCACGGTGATCAGCGGCCGGCCCAGCTTCCAGGCCATGTGCTCGACGAAGCGGGACTTGCCGCAGCCCGTGGGGCCCTTGAGCATCACCGGCATGCGCGCACCAAAGGCGGCCTCGTAAAGCTCGACCTCGTCGCTTACCGGGCGGTAGTAGGGTTCTTCAGTGACGCGGTACTGGGATACGTCGATATCGCTCATCGCCGACCACCTCTGTCAACGTTGATGGTTCCGGGCACGCGGGGCCCGGATCGTTCGACTCTGCGGAAAGCGGACACGCGATCCGCTTTCGGCAAAGCCGGAGGCGGGTCCTCGCGGACCCGCTCCGGGGGATGGTCTCAGTCCATCTTGCCGCGGTAGATGACCATCGAGGTGCCCTGGGACTGGGCATAGTTGTCGTAGCCGATCAGGCGCACGTGGTTGTCGGGATGCGCCTTGTGGCACGCTTCGGCCTCCTTCAGGATGGCGTCCACGTCGTCTTCGCCGAACATCGGCAGCTTCCACATGTACCAGTAGTCGCTCATGGCGTTTTCCGGCTCGGTGTGCTCGATGGCCGGGTTCCAGCCCTGGTCGACGATGTACTGGACCTGCTTGCGGACCTGGTCGTCGGTCATCTCCGGCAGGTAGGAGAAGGTCTCGAACTTCCGGCTGCGCGGATCGCTGAGACTGGACTTGTAGTCTTGCATTTCGCTCATGGGTCTAATCCCCTAATTCAAGAGTTCGGTTGGAATCTGGGCGCGGCCCTCGCGGACCGCGCGGAAACCCGGCCTTACTTGTGGGCCTTGTCGATCTTGTCGACGGTGTCGAACTCGAACTTGATTTCCTTCCAGGTCTCCATGGCGACCTTCAGCTCGGGGCTGTGCTTGGCAGCGGCCTGGAGGATTTCCTTGCCTTCCTTCTCCAGTACGCGGCCCTGGTTGCGAGCCTCGACACAGGCCTCGAGCGCCACGCGGTTGGCCGCCGCGCCGGCTGCGTTGCCCCAGGGGTGGCCCAGGGTGCCGCCGCCGAACTGCAGGACGGAGTCGTCGCCGAAGATGGAAACCAGTGCCGGCATGTGCCAGACGTGGATGCCACCGGAAGCCACCGGGAAGACACCGGGCATGGCGCCGAAGTCCTGGTCGAAGAAGATGCCGCGGTTGCGGTCTTCCTCGATGTAGGAGTCGCGCATGATGTCGATCCAGCCCAGGGTCGCCTCGCGGTCGCCTTCGAGCTTGCCGACAACGGTGCCGGAGTGCAGGTGGTCACCGCCGGACAGGCGCAGCATCTTGGCCAGTACACGGAAGTGGATGCCGTGGTGCGGGTTACGGTCGATCACGGCGTGCATGGCACGGTGGATGTGCAGCAGCATGCCGTTGTCGCGGCACCACTCGGCCAGACCGGTGTTGGCGGTGAAGCCGGCGGTCAGGTAGTCGTGCATGATGATCGGCGCGCCGATTTCCTTGGCGAACTCGGCCCGCTTGAACATCTCTTCCGGGGTCGGCGCGGTCACGTTCAGGTAGGAACCCTTGCGCTCACCGGTCTCGGCCTCGGCCTTCTTGATGCCTTCCATGACGAACAGGAAGCGGTCACGCCAGCGCATGAAGGGCTGGGAGTTGACGTTCTCGTCGTCCTTGGCGAAGTCCAGGCCACCGCGCAGGACTTCGTACACGGCGCGGCCGTAGTTCTTGGCGGACAGGCCCAGCTTGGGCTTGATGGTGCAGCCCAGCATCGGACGGCCGTACTTGTTCATCTTGTCGCGCTCGACCTGGATGCCGTGGGGCGGGCCACCGCAGGTCATGACGTAGGCGATCGGAACGCGCACGTCTTCCAGGCGCAGGGCACGCAGGGCCTTGAAGCCGAATACGTTGCCCACCAGGGAGGTCAGGATGTTGACGACAGAGCCTTCCTCGAACAGGTCGATGGGATAGGCGATGAAGGCATAGAACTCTTCGTCGGAGCCCGGGACGTCCTCGATCGCGTAGGCACGGCCCTTGTAGTAGTCCAGGTCGGTCAGCAGGTCGGTCCAGACGGTGGTCCAGGTGCCGGTGGAGGACTCGGCCGCTACCGCGGCAGCCACCTCTTCACGCGGTACGCCGGGCTGAGGGGTGACCTTGAAGCACGCCAGGAAGTCGGTGTCCTTGGGCGTGTACTCCGGCATCCAATACGTCTCACGGTACTCTTTTACACCCGCGGAGTATTTCTTCGCCATGGTGCATCTCCGATTGGTTGATGGATGGAATTCCTGGGCTGGCCGCCTCCCGGCGCGATACCCGGAATGGCAAGCGAGTCTAGCAGGCAGGGGTATAATTACAATTCAATAATAGTGATTGATAACATCAGATAAGACTTATGCATACACGGGGGCTTCATGAACGTCACGCTGCGCCAGCTCAAGGTCTTCGAGGCGGTGGCCCGTCACAGCAGTTTCACGCTTGCGGCCGAGGAGTTGCACCTCACCCAGCCGGCGGTCTCCATGCAGGTGCGCAGCCTGGAGGAGAGCGCCGGGATGGCGCTGTTCGAGAAGCTCGGGCGCAAGATCTATCTCACCGAGGCGGGGCGGGAGATGTTCACCTACGCCCGCTCCATCGCCCACCTGCTCGACGAGGCCGAGGAAGTGCTCGATTCCCTGCGCGGGGTCAAGAGCGGTGCCCTGTCGGTGTCGGTGGCGACCACCGCCAACTACTTCGCCACGCGAATCCTGGCCGGTTTCGCCGGGCGCTTCAGCGATGTCTCCTTCAGTCTCGACGTCACCAACCGCGAGACCCTGCTGCGCCAGCTCGACAACAACGAGCGTGACCTGGTGATCATGGGCGAGCCGCCCGGGGGCATCGACCTGGTGGCCGAGCCGTTCATGGAGAACCCGCTGGTGATGATCGCGCCGCCGGACCACCCGCTGGCCGCGGAGCGCGAGATCCCCATGGAGCGCTTCGCCGACGAGAGCTTCGTGGTCCGCGAGAAGGGGTCGGGGACGCGCGGGGCCATCGAACGGTTCTTCCAGGCCCGGGGCATGCAGCTGGTCACCGGCATGGAGCTCGGTTCCAACGAGGCGATCAAGCAGGCCGTGGCCGCGGGCCTGGGGTTGGGAATCGCCTCCATCCACACCCTCGAGCTGGAGCTGGAGACGGGCCGGCTGGCCCTGCTGGACGTGGCCGACTTCCCGATCCGGCGCAACTGGTACATCGTCCACCGCGAGGGCAAGCGCCTCTCGCCGGTGGCCCAGGCCTTCCGCCGCTTCGTCCTCGCCGAGGCGGAAGGGTACGTGGCCCTGCCGGCCGGGGTGCTGTCGGCGTGAGGCGGGCAGCCGGGGGAGCGAGGGACGGGCGGGGTGTCGAATGGCCCGCCCCGGGACGCAAGAAAGCCGGCGCGAGGCCGGCTTTCGTCGGTTCGTTGCGGGGGCGGGCCGCCGTTACTCGGGGACGCAGATGCCCTTGCGGGTGATCTCGCGGCCCGTCAGCACCACCAGCAGCACGATCAGGGCGGTGAGCAGGGTCAGCAGCACCCAGGCCAGGGTCTTGAACCAGCCTTCGCCGGTGAGCTGGTACATCAGCATGGTGGCGATGGTCATGGCGGCCATGGGGAAGGAGTAGGCCCACCAGGAGAGGAAGAACTTGAGCTTGCTGAAGTAGCGCACCTGGGCGAACAGCAGCAGGGTGATGAACAGCCCCGTGTAGTAGAGCACCCGCGCCAGGGTGTCGAGGTCGCCGCCGTTGAGCTTGGTATAGGAGATGAAGCCCACCGCCGGCGGCGCGATCATGATGAACAGCGTCGGCAGCAGTTTCCCGGGCAGCGGCTGGTGGTGGAAGATGATCCGGTTGAGCACGATCGCCTGCAGCAGGATCCAGAACACCAGGCCGAAGGAGAAGAAGAACCAGGAGGTCTCCGGCGCGGCGTGCTCGACGCCCGCGATGGGCACCAGGATGTTGCCCACCACCGGGATGAACCAGGCCGGGTTGGAGTGCTGGACCTCGAAGTGGGTCTGGTGGATCCACTGCGAGAGGATGTGGAGGGTGAGCACCAGCTGGACCACCGTGCCCACGTACCAGAGCGCCTTCGACAGCCCCGGCTGGCTGTGCAGCGTGGCGATGCTCAGCACCAGCAGGGCGATGGAGGCGGCGGGGAAGAAGCTCATCCGGATCGGGTGGTTGAACTCCGTTTTCACCGCCTCGGGGTAGCGCATCCACTTGGCGACGTAGCCGGCCAGGATGACGATGAACAGCAGCCCGGTGATGCCCAGCAGCACGGGGCTCGCGGTGACGGGCAGGTCGAGGGTGGTCTCGGCCTTCTCCAGTGCGATGGTGAAACCGCCCAGCCCCATGATGGTGGCGAAAAAGGGCACCGGGAAGTGCTTGAGTCGCGGCTCTTGTTGGTTCAACGCTCGGCCTCCTAAGCTTGGGATGAGAGTTGTCCGGCGGGATACTAGACCATTATGCTCAATTATTATCCTTTATCAATTGTCGAGGTGGCACCGGCGTGAATGTTCCCACAGGCCTGTTACCCGGGGCGTATCTCTGGCTCGCCCACCTGCTGTACGCGGCCTGCCTGCTCTACACCCTCTACCGTGCGCCCTGGCGACGCCTGGAGCGGGGCTCGATGCAGAACGTGTTCATGGTGGCGGTGGTCTTCGTGGCCCTGCTCTGGCAGCTGGACGTCTCGCTGCTCGCCGGCGTCAGCCTCCACTACCTGGGGGCCACCGCGCTGGCGCTGCTGTTCGGCTGGGAACTGGGGATCGTCGCGGTGACGCTGGCCATGATCGGGCACACCCATTTCAGCCCCGCGGGCTGGGAGGCCTTCTCCCTGAACGTGCTGGTGGTGGGCGTGGCGCCCGTGCTGGTGAGCTATGCCGTGCACGCCTTCGTCCGCGACCGCCTGCCGCACAACTTCTTCGTCTATCTCTTTCTCGGGGCCTACCTCGGCGGCGCCATGGCCATGGCGAGCATGGTGCTGCTCTCCTACGGGGTGATGTCGTTGAGCGGGCTCTACGAGTCCGCCCAGCTCTCGCGCCAGCTGCTGCCCTATCTGCCGCTGATGATGTTCCCCGAGGCCTTCATCAACGGCCTGTTGATCACCGCGCTGGTGATGCTGCGCCCGGAATGGGTCGCCACCTTCGACGACGAGACCTACATCCACGGCAAATGAACTACTCCCGCCAAGCCTTTTAGGCTATGACGTGAGTTTCGCGCTTCTCTGGAAGTGCCGGAGCACCCGAAGGATGCTCCGGTCTTACCTCCCTCCACGCCTCGGCCGGTTCCCGGCCGGACAACCGTTGCTCAATCCAGGACAGCAGTACCCGAGCGGCGTTTTCGTCCCGCGAGCAGGACGCGCCGCAGGGGCAGATATGCTGGCGCTGGCGGAGCGGTTTCTTCTGCCGCCGCCCGCAGGCGTGGCAGGTCTGCGAGGGCTTGAGTTGCCGCGTGGGAACCTCCATCGCCCAGGCACCAGCCTCTTCCGCTTTGTACCCGAGCAGTTGATGGAAGGCGCCGCCGGCGGCATCAAGGATGCTGCGATTCAAGCCCTTCTTGTGCTGACCGCCGGATGCGGTCATGTTCTTGATATTCAGGTCCTCCAGGCCCAGAACGGCGAACTCGGAAATCAACGCCGCCGTGGTCTGGTGCAGGAAGTCGTGGCGCTGGTTC
>JAAZVP010000083.1 GCA_018623495.1 Halothiobacillus sp.
CCGCCGGCAGGCCGCGCACCCAGAACCGCAATCGGTCGACCGGCACGCTCCAGCCCAGCCGCCGCTCGAGCAGGGCATCCACGTCACGGGCGAAACGGCGGTTGCCCGCCTCGTCCATCAGCAGCACGCCGCGCTCCCCGCCCACCAGGCGCAGGCCTCCGCCACCCACCGGCGGGCGAAAGTCCATGCGGTAGGCGGCGCCTTCCTGGACCCAGCTCAACCCCAGGCTGCCGCCCTCGCCGGCCTCGCGGATGCCCACGCGCCCGTCCAGCCGCCAGTGGCGCAGCGCGGCCACGGCCTCGCGGTGGGTCTCCCAGGCCGGCCCGGCCGCTTCCGGCGTCATGCGCTCGGGGGGTGCGGTGGCGCAGCCGGCCACCAGCGCCAGGACCAGCGCCAGGGCCGGGAATCGCAGTCGCTGCGTTCTCATCGGGTGAGCCGGCGGATGGTGTCCTCGAGGATCTCGGCGCCGGGGAACTGCTCGCGGGCCTCGGACCAGATCTCGCGCGCCCGGTCGCGCTCGCCGAGCGCCCAGAGCACCTCGCCCAGGTGGGCGGCGATCTCGGGGTCGTTCACCCGGGCATGGGCCGCTTCGAGATACTCGCGGGCCTTGCGCGGCTCGCCCAGGCGGAAATGGACCCAGCCCATGCTGTCGAGGATGGCGGGATCCTCGGGCCGCTGCTCGAAGGCCCGCTCGATGAGCTCGCGGGCCTCGTCCAGGCGATCGGTGCGGTTGGCCAGCGTGTAGCCCAGGGCGTTGAGGGCGTTGACGTTGTCCGGGTCGTTTTCGAGGATCGCCCGCAGATCGGCCTCCAGCCGGTCCATCCGGCCCAGCTTGTCGGCCGTGAGCGCCCGGGCGTAAAGGATGTCCTGGTCCCCGGGGAAGGCCTCCAGCGCCTGATCGTAAAGCCCCAGGGCCGCGGCGAATTCGCCGTCCTCGCGCAGCCACTCGGCCTCGACCAGGAAGACCTGCTTGAGCGCGTCGTCCTCGCCGGCATAGGCCTTCCGCAGGCGTTCGAGGTAGTCGTGCGCGGCCTGGTCGCGGCCGGCGTCGCGCATCAGGCCGGCAATGCGGATCTGCGCCTCCAGGCGCATGGGTTCGCGGTTGACGTCCTCGTAGAACGAGCGCGCGCGCTGGAGATCGCCGCGTTCCTCCGCCAGCCGGCCCAGGTAGTAGGCCGCCTGGTCCCGCTGCTCCTCGTCGTCGAGTAGCGCGCGGAACCGCTCGGCCGCCTCGTCGAACTGGTCGAGATCGAAGGCCAGCAGGGCCAGCGCGAAACGGATTTCGGCGTTCTCGGCGTCCATCTCTTGGAGCTTTTCGAAATGCCCCTTGGCCGCCTCGAGCTCGCCGCGCTCCACCAGCAACCGCGCCAGTGTCAGGCGCAGCTTGCGATTATCGGGACTGTTGGCCACCGCCTGGCGCAGCTGGTCGATGGCCCGCTCGACCTCGCCGATGTCGTTGAGCAGACCCACGTAGTAGAGCCGCGCTTCCTCGAGCTTCGGGTCGAGGGCCAGCGCCCTCTCCACCGCCCGGACCGCCAGCGCCGATCGCCCCTCCCGCTGGGCGATGCGCGACAGGGCGAAGTGGGCGACGGCACTGTCGGGGTGGGCCTCGACGATGTCCTGCATCAGCTCCACGGCCAATTCACCCCCGGCCTCGTGCACCAGCAGGCCGGCGGCCCGCCGGATGCCGTCGTCGGTATCCGGGGCGCTGGCCCGGATCAGCTGCGCGAGGGCGGCCGCCGCCTGCTCGCCACGCCCCTGTTTCAGGTGCAGCGAGGCAAGCACCTGGATGACCTCGGTATTGCCGGGCTCCAGGGCCTGCCAGCGGTCGGCCGCCGCCAGGGTGGCCTCGGTGTCGCCGGCGTAGAGGGCGATGCGCGTGGCGCGCTCGGCCACCCTGGGATCGTCCGAGCTGCGCGCAGCGGCGAGATAAGCGTCCACGGCGGTAGATAGCTGGTCGCGCTGGCCGGCGAACTCGCCCAGCAAGAGCTGATAAATCACGTCGCCACGGCGCTCGGCGACACCCCCGGTGGCCGACCGGTCGATGACCCGCGCCTCGTCAACCGCTGGCGGTGGCGAAGCGGTGGAGGCACACCCCATCAGCACCAGGCTGCCGGCGAGCACCGGGAACCAACGCAACAGAGATTGTCTGATCATCATGAATTGCAACCCAGTTCCTGAGGATGGCCGCGGCACCGCTCGCGCCGACGGCTGAGCCCGGCACGGGGCCGGCGCTTGTGCTCTCTTTTGGGGCAGGCCGCCCCGGGCAAAGTTCCTGCGGAGCGGGCCATTGCACCGTACCACGCCGGCCACCCCGGGCGCAGGCGGTTGTAATCCACCTGACAATCGCCGAGAATCCGCAGTCCTGCGCCTTCCGTGCCGGTCACGGACCGATTGCCCCGGACGGACCGCAAACCCGACTCGATCGGCCGCTGGCGGGCCTCCCCTCCCCGGCCGAGAAGAGATTGTCAGGCCCCGGGACCGCGGCAAACCCGCCCCCGACGCGCAACAGTGTCTCGATGTCGCTCATCGCACTCGGAGTCAACCACAAGACCGCACCGGTCGACACCCGTGAACGACTCGCCTTCGCCCCCGGACAGCTGACCGAGGCGGTGCAGCAACTCGTGGGCGTGGACCCGGTGGCGGAAGCCGCCATCCTCTCCACCTGCAACCGCACGGAAATCTACTCGCGCGTGGACGGGGCGGGCTTCCAGCCGGTACTGGAATGGCTGGGAGGATACCACGGCGTCGATCCCCGAGAGCTGGCCCGCCACCTCTACGTGCACGAGGGCGAGGACGCGGTCCGCCACATCCTGCGGGTGGCCTCTGGCCTGGACTCGCTGGTGCTCGGCGAGCCGCAGATCCTCGGCCAGATCAAGGACGCCTACAACACCGCGCGCAGCGCGCAGACGCTGGGACGGCGCCTCAACCAGGTGTTCCAGCAGGCCTTCACCACCGCCAAGCGCGTGCGCACCGACACCGCCATCGGCGCCAGCCCCGTGTCGGTGGCGTTCGCCGCGGTCAGCCTGGCCAAGCAGATCTTCGGCGAGCTCGACTCGCACAAGGCGCTGCTGATCGGCGCGGGCGAGACCATCGAGCTGGCCGCGCGCCACCTCGCCGGCTCGGGCATCCAGCAGATGATCGTCGCCAACCGCACCGCCGAGCGCGCCCACGACCTGGCCACGCAGTTCGACGGCTACGCCATCGCCCTCGAGGAGATCCCGAGCCACCTGCACGAGGCCGACATCGTCATCTCCTCCACTGCCGCACCGCTGCCGATCCTCGGCAAGGGCGCGGTGGAGAAGGCCATCCGGCGCCGCAAGCGGCGACCGATGTTCATGGTGGACATCGCCGTGCCGCGCGACATCGAGCCGCAGGTGGCTCGCCTCGACGACGTCTACCTGTACACGGTGGACGACCTCGAGGAGGTCATCGAGGAGAACCTGCGCTCGCGCAAGGAAGCGGCCAACAAGGCCGAGGAGATCATCGACAACCAGGTGGTCCACTACCGCGAGTGGCTGCGCTCCCAGGACGCCGTGCGCCTGATCCGCGAGTACCGCGAACGCGCCCACCGCACCGGCGAAGAACTCACCGAGCGCGCCCGGCGGATGATCGCCAACGGCCAGCCCGCCGACGAGGTGCTCGAATGGCTGGCGCACACCCTGACCAACAAGCTCCTGCACCAGCCCACCACGCAGATGCGCCTCGCCGGGCGCCAGGGGCGCGAGTCGCTGATCCAGCACGCCTGCGAACTGCTCGACCTGGGAAACGAGGACTGAACCGCCGCCGATGCAAGCATCCATCGCCGACAAGCTCGACCAGCTGGTCGCCCGCCACGAGGAACTCGCCGCCCTGCTCGGCGACCCCGAGGTGGTCGGCGACCAGAAGCGCTTTCGCGACCTGTCCATCGAGTATTCCCAGCTCGAGCCCGTGGTCGCCGAGTTCCGGCGCTACCGGGCGCTGGAGGACGACCTCGAGGCGGCCGAGGAGATGGCCGCCGACAGCGACCCCGAGGCGCGCGAGATGGGCACCGAGGAGGCCGCCTCGCTGCGCGGCGAGATCGAGGCCCGCGAGGCCGAGCTGCACAAGCTCCTGCTGCCCAGGGACCCGCATGACGACAGCAACATCTTCCTCGAGATCCGCGCGGGCACCGGCGGCGACGAGGCCGCCCTGTTCGCCGGCGACCTGCTGCGCATGTACACCCGCTTTGCCGAGCACAAGGGCTGGAAGCTGGAACGGCTCTCCGAGAGCCCCGGCGAGCACGGCGGCTACAAGGAAGTCGTCGCCCGGATCATCGGCCGCGGCGCCTACTCCCAGCTCAAGTTCGAGTCCGGCGCCCACCGGGTCCAGCGGGTGCCCGAGACCGAGTCCCAGGGGCGCATCCACACCTCGGCGGCCACCGTGGCCGTGCTGCCCGAGGTCGAGACCAACGACGAGGTGGACATCAACCCCGCCGACCTGCGGGTGGACACCTTCCGCGCCTCCGGTGCCGGCGGCCAGCACGTCAACAAGACCGATTCCGCAGTGCGCATCACCCACCTGCCCACCGGGGTGGTGGTGGAATGCCAGGACGAGCGCTCCCAGCACAAGAACCGCGCCCAGGCACTGGCCCTGCTCAAGGCCCGCCTGGTGGACGCCGAGCGCCAGCGCCACGCCACCGAGCAGGCCCGGGCCCGCAAGAGCCTGGTGGGCAGCGGCGACCGCTCGGAGCGCATCCGCACCTACAACTTTCCCCAGGGGCGGGTCACCGACCACCGCATCAACCTCACCCTCTACAAGCTCGAGGAAGTGATGCAGGGAGGCCTGGAACAGGTGATCGACCCGCTCGTCCAGGAGCACCAGGCCGACCAGCTCGCCGCCCTGGCCGAGAGCGCATGACCACCATCGCCGCGGCCCTCGCCACGGGGGCCGAGCGTCTCGCCGGACAGGAAAACCCTCGCCTGGAGGCCGAGCTGCTGCTGGCCCACGTGCTGGCCAAGCCCCGCAGCCACCTCTTCGCCTGGCCCGACCGGACCCTCGACCCGGAAACGGCCGCCGCCTTCGACGCCCTCCTCGCCCGCCGCGAACGCGGCGAGCCGGTCGCCCACATCCTCGGCGAGCGCGAGTTCTGGTCGCTGCCCCTGGCCGTCACCCCGGCCACCCTGATCCCCCGGCCCGACACCGAGCGCCTGGTGGAGGCCGCCCTGGAATGCCTGCCCCGCCCCACTGCCCGCATCCTCGACCTGGGCACCGGCAGCGGGGCGGTGGCCCTGGCCCTCGCCGAGGAATGCCCGCGGGCCACGATCACCGCCACCGATCGCTCCCCCGCGGCCCTGGCCGTCGCCCGGGCCAACGCGAAGTGGCTGGGACGCCTGGAGCGGGTGCGCCTCCTCGCCGGCGACTGGTTCGAGCCGGTGGCCGGCGAGCGCTTCGACCTGCTCGTGTCCAATCCACCCTACATCCCCGCCGGCGACGCCCACCTCGACCGGGGCGACTTGCGCTTCGAGCCGCAAACCGCCCTGGCCGCCGGCCCCGACGGCCTGGACGCGATCCGCGTCATCGCCGCCGGGGCACGGGCCCACCTGGCCCCCGGCGGCTGGCTGCTGCTCGAACATGGCTTCGACCAGGGGAAGGCGGTGCGCGCACTGCTGGTCGAGGCGGGTCTCGAGGCCGTGGAGACCCTCGCCGACCTCGCCGGTCGCGACCGCGTCACCCGCGGACGGGCCCCCGGCGGTGACGATTGCCCTTGATAAAATCGGGGTTTAACTTAAGCTCAGGGGTTATGCAGGAGACCCCGGAAGACGATCTGGTCAAGACCCGCGAGATCGGGTTCATCGGCCCTCAACCCACCCGCGAACAGGCCCAGGGCGCGCGCAACTTCCTGGCCGAGATCGCCGGCGTGGAGGGTTGTCGCTTCAAGGGCGACGGACTGGTGGAGGTCACCTACGACCTGCGCCGGACCTGCCTGGAATACCTCGAGGCGCTGCTGGCCGCGGAAGGCTTCCACCTGGACAACGGCCTGATGGCCAAGCTCAGGCGCGCCCTGCACTACTACGCCGAGGACACCCAGCGCGCCAACCTCCAGCTGGGCGACGAATGCCGCGAACGGGTACGCAAGGTCGCGGCACGCAACTTCCGCCAGAACCGCCGCCTGCCCCACGACCCCCGCCCCGAGGCCTGGCGGCGCTACCTGTAGCCGGTA
>JAAZVP010000010.1 GCA_018623495.1 Halothiobacillus sp.
ATCACCGCCAGGTCCTGGAACAGGAGCACGCCCACCGCCGAGCGGCCGTGGCGGGAGTTGAGCTCCACCTGCTCGCGCAGCTGCTTGATCACGATGGCCGTGGAGGACAGCGCCAGCACCGCGCCGACGACGAAGGCGGCCTCGGCGGAAAGCCCCAGCGACCAGGCGACCACGGCGGCGATGCCGAGGCTCGCCAGCACCTGGGTGCTGCCCAGGCCCAGCACCGCCTGGCGCATGGCCACCAGCTTGGCCAGCGAGAATTCCAGGCCCAGGGTGAACAGCAGGAAGACCACGCCGAACTCGGCCAGAAAGCGGGTGTCCTCGGTGTCCGAGATCCAGCCCAGGGCATGCGGGCCCACCAGCATCCCCACCAGCAGGTAGGCCAGTACCGGGGTGAGGTTGAGGCGACGGAAGAGGGCCACGCCGACCACCGAGGCGGCAAGCAGGATCAGGCTGTTGCCGAGGATGTCGGCTTCGTGGTGCATGGTGCTCCCCCGGGCCCGCAAGGAAACCTCTGTACGAATCGATCGTGCCTCTGCGGGATCGCCAAGGGTCCTGCTCGCGGCGCGCAGCTCGCAGTGAATGGCCGTCGTTCCAGCTCCGCTGCGCTCCGCGCTCCGGCAGCGTGCGGAGCAACCGGTGTTGCTCCGGTCTGCCTGCGCCCTTTACCAGGGCTGCACAAATCCGCCGGGACCGATTCGCCGGGAGCGAATCGGGTCGTCCACGGGACGCCCGGAGGGCGAGCCCCGGGGACGGGGCGAGACAGCGGATTGGAACAGCCGGCAGGCTGGCCCGAAGGGTGGATGCCACGGATGGCATCCGTAATCTGCATATGGGCCCTTGGCGGCCTGCCCGATTCGTACAGAGGTTCCCGGTCGCGGTGACAAATTTCGACGTAAACCTGCAAATGGTATCATGCGGCTCCCCGGTGTCGTGCCGCAAGGATGGCCGCGCCGGGCGCTCGCCACCGACCAATCCCAACGACAAGCGACCCCATGCATCAGTCCGACAACCGACCGGTCCTGCTCAGCGGAATCCAGCCCTCCGGCAACCTGCTCATCGGCCACTACGTGGGGGCCATGCGCAACTGGGTGCGCCTGCAGCACGAATACGACAGCCTGTTCATGCTGGTGGACCTGCACGCCATCACCGTGCGCCAGGACCCCGAGGCCCTGCGGGCGCGCTGCAAGGACTTCGTCGCCCTCTACATCGCCTGCGGCATCGACCCCGACCAGAGCGACATCTTCATCCAGTCGCACCTGCCCGAGCACTCCGAGCTGGCCTGGGTCCTCAACTGCTACACCTACATGGGCGAGCTCAACCGGATGACCCAGTTCAAGGACAAGTCCCAGCGCCACTCGGCCAACATCAACGTGGGGCTGTTCGACTACCCGGTGCTGATGGCCGCCGACATCCTGCTCTACGGCACCGACCTGGTGCCGGTGGGCCACGACCAGAAGCAGCACCTGGAGCTCACCCGCGACCTCGCCGAGCGCTTCAACAACCTCTACGGCGAGGTCTTCAAGGTGCCCGAGCCCTTCATCCCCGAGCACGGCGGGCGGATCATGAGCCTCCAGGACCCCACCGCCAAGATGTCCAAGTCGGACGACAACGAATCCAACGTCATCGGCCTGCTCGACCCGCCCAACCGCGTGCGCAAGAAGATCCGCCGGGCGGTCACCGACTCGGACATGGAGATCCGCTTCGATCCCGAGGAAAAGCCCGGTGTGTCCAACCTCATCAGCCTGATGTCGGCGGTCACCGACCGCAGCGTGGCCGAGGTGGAGGCCGACTACCAGGGCGAGGGCTACGGCACCCTGAAAAAGGACCTGGGCGAGGCCATGGTGGCCTTCCTCGAGCCCATCCAGGCCCGCTTCGAGGAGATCCGCGGCGACGACGCCGAGATGACGCGCATCCTCAAGAAGGGGGCCGACCGGGCCCGCGAGCGTGCCCAGCCGGTGATGCGGCGGGTGCGCGACGCGGTCGGCCTGGTGGCCCCGGGGAGCTGATCGGGTGGTCGACGGGCTCTGCTCGGTGGCCCAGGTGCGCAGTCGCGAGCACTGGGCCATGGAAACGCTGGGGCTGGCCGGCGACACCCTGATGGAGCGTGCCGGCGCGGCGGCCTTCGCCTCCTTGCGCCGGCACTGGCCGGATACCCGCTCCATCGCCGTGGCCTGCGGCGTGGGCAACAACGCCGGGGACGGTTTCGTGGTCGCCCGGCTGGCCCGCGAGGCGGGGCTCGAGGCCGAGGTGTTGCTGGCCGGCGACCCGGCCCGGTTGCAGGGCGATGCCGCGACCAACCTGGAGCGCTGGCGGGGGCTCGGCGGTCCCGTCCGCGCGTGGTCGGGCGAGGCCCCGCCGGCGGTGGACGTGTTGGTGGACGCCTTGTTCGGCATCGGCCTCGACCGGCCGGTGAGCGGGGTGTTCGCCGCCTGTGTCGAGGCCCTCGATGCCGCCCCGGCACCGGTGCTCGCCCTGGACGTGCCCAGCGGCCTGGACGCCGACGGCGGGGAGGTCCTGGGTGCCGCGGTCCATGCCGCGGCCACCGTCACCTTCATCGCCCCCAAGCGCGGCCTGTTCACCGGTGACGGCCCCGATTGCGCCGGAGCGGTGGAGTGCAGCGACCTCGGTCTGCCCGCCGACCGGGGGCCGGGGCTCGACCCGGTCGTCGACCGCCTGGATGCGGGCCTGCTCGACGCCCTTCCCCCGCGCCCGCGCAACAGCCACAAGGGGCTGTTCGGCCACGTGCTGGTGGTGGGCGGCAACGTCGGCATGGGCGGGGCCGCGCGCATGGCCGCCGAGGCCGCGCTGCGCGCGGGCGCCGGGCGGGTCTCCGTGGCCACCCATCCCGACCATGCTGCCACCCTGGGGATCGGCCGGCCCGAGCTGATGGTCCACGGTATCGACAACGAGCGGGCCCTGATCCGGCTGCTGGCCCGGGCCTCGGTGGTGGCGGTGGGCCCGGGGCTGGGGCTGGATGGCTGGACGCGCACCGTCTGGCGGGCCTGCTGGGGCTCGGAGCTGCCGTTGGTGGTGGACGCCGATGCCCTGGGCCTGCTGCCACGGCGCTCGGGACGCGACGCGCTGGTGCTCACCCCGCACCCCGGCGAGTCGCGCCGGATGCTCGAGGGCGAGCCGGCGCCCGCCCACCGATTCGAGGAAATCGAGCGGCTCCACGCCCTGTACGGCGGCACGGTGGTGCTCAAGGGCTGCGGCAGCCTGGTGGCCGACGCCGAGGGCGGCACGGCACTCTGCGAGGCCGGCAACGCCGGCATGAGCACCGGCGGTACCGGCGATCTGCTCACCGGCGTGATCGCCGCCCTGATGGCCCAGGGGCTGCCCCCCGGCAGGGCCGCGCGGGCCGGGGTCTGGGCCCACGCCACCGCCGGGGACCGGGCCGCCGCCGACGGCGAGCGCGGCATGGCGGCCACCGACCTGCTGCCCCACCTGCGGGCGGTACTCAACCCGTGAGGCTGCGCGTTGCCGGCGAAGCGGCCATGGAGGCCCTGGGCCGCGCCCTGGGCCGGGCCGCCCGGCCGGGCACGGTGATCTTCCTGCACGGCGACCTGGGCGCCGGCAAGACCACGCTCAGCCGCGGGTTTCTCCGCGGGCGCGGACACCCGGGCGCGGTCAAGAGCCCCACCTACACCCTGGTCGAGCCCTACGCCCTGCCTGCCGGGCCGTGCTACCACTTCGATCTCTACCGCCTGGGCGACCCCGAGGAGCTGGAGCTCATCGGCGCCCGCGATTACTTCGCGCCCGATGCCCTGTGCCTGGTGGAGTGGCCCGAGCGGGGCGGCGACCGGCTGCCCCCGCCCGACGTCGAGGTCCGCATCGGGCACGGCGATGGCTGGCGGGAGGTCGACCTGCTCGGCCACACCCCGCGAGGCCGGGCGCTGATCGGGCGGCTTCCCGAGATCGACCACGTCCAGCGGCCGGGTTGACGGCTGTTGCGTGGGCGGGCGCGCTGGGCTATAACTAGAATCAACTTTAAGTTCGTTCCTGTTCTTGCTGAAACGGTCGGTTCCTCGCCGGGTCCGGCCTGGATGGACAGGGGAGGGTGAGCCGATGAGCAGCGCAGATTCCGACGGCCCGTCCGGGCGCCGGCGCTTCTTGCGTCTGCTGGGCCAGTGCGGCCTGGCCACGATCGGCCTGGGTGCCGCGGGCGGGGCCCGGGCAGCGGGTACCCGCGTCACCGGCCTGCGCCTGTCGGCCCACGGTGGCCGGACGCGGCTGGTCTTCGACCTCGACCGCCCGGCGCGCTACAAGCTGTTCACCCTCGACGATCCCGAGCGGGTGGTCATCGACCTCGACGACGCCCGGCTGGCCGACCGCCTCGATCCCGTCATCCCCCGCGATGCCCTGGTGTCGGCGATCCGCTCCGGCGTGCGTGACGGCAATGACCTGCGCCTGGTGCTCGATCTCCGGGGAACGGCCACTCCCGACAGCTTCCAGCTCGGGCCGCGCGGCCCCTACGGCCACCGCCTGGTGGTGGACCTGGAGAGCCAGGCCGCCCGCGATGCCGGGCCTCGCACGGTCAAGCGGGCCGCCGACCACCACGGCGAAGGCATGCGCGAGCTGGTGGTCGCCATCGACGCGGGCCACGGCGGCAAGGATCCCGGTGCGGTGGGCAACCGCGGCACGCTGGAAAAGGACGTTACCCTGGCCATCGCCCGCAAGCTCTACGCCATGCTCGAGGACGAGCCCGGCGTGCGGCCGGTGCTGGTGCGCAGCCGCGACCGGTTCATCTCGCTGAGAGAGCGCACCCGCATCGCCCGGCGCAACAAGGCCGACCTGTTCGTTTCCATCCACGCCGACGGTTTCCACGATCCGCGGGCCCGCGGCGCCTCGGTCTATGCCCTGTCGCTGCGCGGGGCCAGTTCCGAGGCCGCGCGCTGGCTGGCCCAGCGGGAGAACGCCGCCGACCTCAAGGGCGGGGTCAAGCTCTCCGACAAGGACGACCTGGTGGCGTCGGTGCTGCTGGACCTGTCGCAGACGGCCACCATCCAGCACAGCCTGGAGGTGGGGGACCACGTGCTCGACAACCTCGGCCGCCACAATCGCCTGCACAAGAAGACCGTCCAGCAGGCCGGTTTTCGCGTGCTCAAGTCGCCCGACATCCCCTCGATCCTGGTGGAAGGGGCCTTCATCACCAACCCCACCGAGGAACGCAAGCTGCGCACGGCCCGCTACCAGCGGGCGGTGGCCGCCTCCATCCGTGACGGCATGCGCCAGTACTTCGTCGCCAAGGCCCCCGAGGGCACCATCTTCGCCCGCCGCGGGGGCAGCCACCGGGTGCGCCCGGGCGAGACGCTCTCCGAGATCGCCCAGCGCTACAGCGTCCGGGTCTCGGACATCAAGGGCGCCAACGGCCTGCAGGGCGACCGCATCCTGCCGGGCAGAGAGCTGGTGATCCCCCGGCTCGACAGCTGAGGGTGGCAGTCGCCGGGCGGGGTGGCTCGTCGTTGCGTGGGTCATGCATCGGCGGCGTTGACGCATGTCGTTGGCCCATGCGGTAGAATGCGCGCCAGTGCCGGTCCTTCCGGGCCGGGGCCACCCTCACTCCCGCAAGCGTGCATCCATGGGCTCGATTCGTCCCCTTCCCGCTCATCTCGTCAACCAGATCGCCGCCGGCGAGGTCGTCGAGCGCCCGGCCTCGGTGGTCAAGGAACTGGTGGAAAACAGCCTCGATGCCGGGGCCGGGCGCATCGAGGTGGAAGTGGAGCAGGGCGGGGTGCGCCTGATCCGCGTGCGTGACGACGGCGGCGGGATCGGCCGTGACGAGCTCGCCCTGGCGCTCGCCAGCCATGCCACCAGCAAGATCGAGACCCTCGACGACCTCGAGCGCGTCGCCAGCATGGGCTTTCGTGGCGAGGCCCTGGCGAGCATCGCCTCGGTGGCCCGGGTGCGCATCGCCAGCCGGGCCACCGGGGCGGAGCGGGGCTGGGCCCTGGAGGCCGACCACGGGCGGGTCGCGGCGGAGCCGGAACCGGCCCGCCAGCCGGCCGGTACCACCATCGAGGTCCGCGACCTGTTCCACCAGGTGCCGGCGCGGCGCAAGTTCCTGCGCACCGAGCGCACCGAGTTCGGTCACCTCGAGGGCGTGGTGCGTCGCATCGCGCTGGCCCGGCCGCAGGTGGCGTTTCGCCTGGTGCACAACGGTCGCGAGGTGTTCTCGCTGGCCGCCGCCGACGACCGCTGCGGCCAGGAGCGGCGGTTGGCGAAGCTGCTGGGCCAGGCCTTTCTCGACAATGCCTTCCACGTGGACCACGAGCGGGCCGGGCTGCACCTGCACGGCTGGGTGGCCCAGCCGACCTTCTCGCGCAGCCAGGCCGACATGCAGCATTTCTTCGTCAACGGCCGCGGCGTGCGCGACCGGCTGGTGACCCACGCGGTCCGCCGTGGCTTCCAGGATGTCCTCCACCACGGCCGTCACCCGGCCTTCGTGCTGTTTCTCTCCCTCGATCCCGCCGGCGTGGACGTCAACGTCCATCCCGCCAAGCACGAGGTGCGCTTCCGCGAGTCGCGCCTGGTGCACGACTTCATCTACCGCACCCTGCACCAGGTGCTGGAAAGCGCCCGCCCCGGCGAGGCCGAGGACCTGCGCCCGGCGGCCGCCGAACGGCTGCTGCAGCCGGCGGGCCGCGTCACGGACAGTGCCCCGGCCGCGCCGCAGCGCCAGCATGCCATGGGGCTGGGGGTGGGCGAGCAGATGGCGGCCTATGCCGAGCTCGCCCGCCCGTCCGACCCGCGCCCGCCCCGGCCGGCCGCCTCCGGCGACCCGGCCACGGCGCGGGAGGCGGTCGACGAGGTGCCGCCGCTGGGCTTTGCCGTGGCCCAGCTCCACGGTGTCTACGTGCTGGCCCAGAACGCCGAGGGCCTGGTGATCGTGGACATGCATGCCGCCGCCGAGCGGATCACCTACGAACGCCTGAAGGCGGGCTTCGATGAAGGCGGCGTGCGCGGCCAGCCCCTGCTGATGCCGGTGGCCATGGCGGTCGGCCCGCGCGAGGCCGAGGCCGCCGAGGCCCACGCCGAGACCTTCGCCGGGCTGGGCTTCGAGGTCACCCGCCAGGGGCCGGAGAGCCTGAGCATCCGCCAGGTGCCGGCGATCCTCGCCGATGCCGACAGCGAGGCGCTGGTGCGCGACGTGCTCGCCGACCTGGTGGTGGCCGACGACGCCTCGCGGCTGCGCGAGGCGGTCAATGCCGTGCTCTCCACCATGGCCTGTCACGGCTCGGTGCGGGCCAACCGCCAGCTGAGCGTGCCGGAGATGAACGCCCTGCTGCGCGACATGGAACGCACCGAGCGCAGCGGGCAGTGCAACCACGGTCGGCCCACCTGGACCCAGCTCTCCATGGCCGAGCTCGACCGCCTGTTCCAGCGGGGGCGCTGATGGAAGACCTCCGCGCCATCTGCCTGATGGGCCCGACGGCCTCGGGCAAGACCGACCTGGCCGTCGAGCTGGTGCGCCGGCTGCCGGTGGAGATCGTCAGCGTGGACTCGGCGATGGTCTACCGCGGCATGGACGTCGGCACCGCCAAGCCCGGAGCCGACGTGCTGGCCGAGGCGCCCCACCGGCTGATCGACATCTGCGACCCCGCCGATCCCTATTCCGCCGCCCGTTTCCGCGAGGATGCCCTGGCGGCCATGGAGGCGATCCGCGCCGCCGGGCGGGTGCCCCTGCTGGTGGGCGGGACGATGCTCTATTTCCATGCCCTGACCCGCGGCCTGGCCCGGCTGCCCGAGGCCGACGCGGCGCTGCGCGACGAGCTCGCCGGGCGGGCCCGGCGCGCGGGCTGGCCGGCCCTGCATGCCGAGCTCGCCCGTTTCGATGCCGAGGCGGCCGCGCGTATCCACCCCAACGACCTCCAGCGCATCCAGCGGGCCATCGAGGTCTACCGGCTCACCGGCCGCCCGCTCTCCGCCCTCCAGCGCGAGGCCCGGCGGGCCGGCTCGGGGTGGCGGTTTTTGCGGCGGGTGCTGGCGCCGCCGGCGCGTTCCGAGTTGCACCGGCGCATTGCCCGGCGCTTCGACGCCATGCTGGCGCAGGGACTGGTCGAGGAGGTCGAGGCCCTGCATGCCCGCGGCGACCTCTCGCCGCGGCTCCCCTCGATCCGCTCGGTGGGCTATCGTCAGTGCTGGGACTACCTCGAGGGCCGGCTGGACCGCGAGGGGCTGCGCGAACGCGGCATCGTGGCCACGCGCCAGCTGGCCAAGCGACAGGTCACCTGGCTGCGCAAGGAGGCCGGTGCCGAATGGTGGGACGCAAGTGAACCCATCGTGGATCGTGCTGTCTCCGAGGTGGAGCGCTTCGTGGCCGCGGGTTGAAACCGCCCAGCCGGGCCCGCACGTTGTAAACTGATAACCATGCCGGCGCGGCCGGCCTTGTCACCGATTCCGGAGTCCGATCATGCCAAAAGGGCAGACCCTACAAGAACCCTTCCTCAACACCCTGCGCAAGGAGCGCGTCCCCGTCTCCATCTACCTGGTCAACGGCATCAAGCTGCAGGGCCAGATCGACTCCTTCGACCAGTTCGTCATCGTGTTGCGCAACGCGGTGAGCCAGATGGTCTACAAGCATGCCATTTCCACCATCGTCCCCGCCCGGGAGGTCTCGCTGCCGGTGGGCGAGGACAGCTCCGCCTAGATGGAGTTGTTCGAACGCCCGACGGGCGGCGAGAAGGCCCTGCTGGTCCACCTGGACCTGCCGCGCGAGCGCGACCGGGAGGACCTCGACGAATTCCGCGACCTGGCCGATTCCGCCGGCGCCGACGTCTGCGGCGCGGTGGTCAGCAGTCGCCACACCCCCGAGCCGCGTTTCTTCGTCGGCAGCGGCAAGGCGCAGGAGATCGCCGACCGCGTGCTCGCCGAGGGCGTCGAGCTGGTGCTGTTCAACCACGATCTCTCCCCCAGCCAGGAGCGCAACCTGGAGGCGCTGCTCAAGTGCCGGGTGCTCGACCGCACCGGCCTGATCCTCGACATCTTCGCCCAGCGTGCCCGCTCCTTCGAGGGCCAGCTGCAGGTGGAGCTCGCCCAGCTGCGCCACCTCGCCTCGCGGCTGGTTCGCGGCTGGACCCACCTGGAGCGCCAGAAGGGCGGGATCGGCCTGCGCGGTCCCGGGGAGACCCAGCTGGAGACCGACCGGCGCCTGATCGGCCAGCGGATCAAGCAGCTCAACCGGCGGCTGGAGAAGGTCCAGCGCCAGCGCTTCGAGAGCCGCAAGAGCCGCTCGCGGGCCGAGGTGCCCACCGTCGCCCTGGTGGGGTATACCAACGCCGGCAAGTCCACGCTCTTCAACCGCCGCACGGCCTCCGGTGTCTACGCCGCCGACCAGCTGTTCGCCACCCTCGATCCCACCATGCGCCGGGCCGAGCTGCCCGACGGCCGCCGGCTGGTGCTGGCCGATACCGTGGGATTCATCCGCCACCTGCCCCACGACCTGGTGGCGGCCTTCCACGCCACCCTGGAGGAGGCCCGCGAGGCCGACCTGGTGGTGCACGTGGTGGATGCCAGCAGCGAGGACCGCGATGAGCGGATCCGCGAGGTGGAGTCCGTCCTCGGCGAGATCGGTGCGCAGGAGACCCCGCGCATCGAGCTCTTCAACAAGATCGATCGCCTCGATGTCGGCCCCCGCGTGGACCGTGACGACGAGGGCGAGATCCGCCGGGTATGGCTGTCGGCGGCCACCGGCGAGGGCCTCGAGCTCTTCGACGACACCCTCGCCGAGTTCTTCCGCCAGCAGACGGTGCATGCCCGCCTGCGCCTGCCCCCCAGTGGCGGTCGGCTGCGATCGCTGCTGTTTGCCGAGGGCGCGGTGATCAACGAGGATATCGACGAGCAGGGGCGCTTTCTGCTCGAGATCGACATGCCCGAGGTGCGCTACCGCCAGCTCTGCTCGCGCGAGCCGGCGCTGGCCGAATACGTGCGCTGAGCCGAACTCCCGCAAGGGCTGCTCGGTTGCCATCATCCCGGACTGTCAATAGAATTCGCCTTCCCTAGTCCACAGATGTCGTGCGTCCATGCGGCGGCGACACAACGCGTCGGAGCACACAATGGCTTGGAACGAGCCGGGCGGAAACAATCAGGATCCCTGGAACCGGCCCCAGGGCCAGAAGGGGCCACCCGATCTGGACGAGCTGCTCAAGAAGCTGAGCCGTCGTTTCGGCGGTTTCAAGGGCGGTGGCGGCGGCTCCGGCAAGGCCGGCGGGGTTGCCTTCGGCATGGTGCTGGCCGCCGCGGTGGTAGTCTGGCTGCTCTCGGGTATCTACATCGTCAACGACGGCGAACGCGGCGTGGTTCTCGAGTTCGGCAAATACGCCGAGACCACCATGCCCGGTCCGCACTGGCACTTCCCGGCACCCATCGCCACGGTCGAGGTGGTGGACGTGGCCCAGTTCCGCTCCACGCAGCACAAGGCGCAGATGCTCACCGGCGACGAGAACATCGTCCAGGTGGACATGGCCGTGCAGTACACCGTCCGGGACCCGGCCAAGTACCTGTTCAACGTGCGCGAGCCCGATCTCACCATGAACCAGGTGAGCGAGAGTGCCCTGCGCGAGGTGGTGGGCAAGAGCGAGATGGAGTACGTGCTCACCCAGGGCCGCGCCGAGATCGCCGCCCGGGTCGAGAAGCTGATGCAGGAGATTCTCGATTCCTACGACACCGGCCTGGTGATCCGCTCGGTCAACCTCCAGGACACCCAGCCGCCGGAAGAGGTGCAGGGCGCCTTCGAGGACGCGATCAAGGCCCGCGAGGACAAGCAGCGCTACATCAACGAGGCCGAGGCCTACGCCAACGACATCATCCCGCGGGCCCGGGGCGAGGCGCTCAAGATCGTCGAGGAGGCGCGCGGTTACAAGGCGCGGGTGATCAATTCCGCCCAGGGTGAGGCACAGCGCTTCATCGACCTGCTCGCCGAGTACCGGAAGGCCCCCGAGGTGACCCGTGAGCGCCTCTACATCGACACCGTCCAGGAGGTCCTTTCCAACAGCTCCAAGGTGCTGATGGGCGTCGAGGGTGGCAACAACCTGACCTACCTGCCCCTCGACCGGATCATCGGCCAGGGTACGGTTGGCGCCAACCCGCCCCAGAGCAACCGGGACAGCGGCGGCAGCCGGGGCGGGTCCGACACCACGGCCGACCGTTCCGCCTCCGGCGCGAGCAGCCGCACGCCGACCAGCCGCTCACGTATCGATTTCCGCTCCCGGGAGGTGCGCTAAATGCCCCGTTCGAGCCTGATCCTCATCCCACTGGTCATTCTCGGGCTGCTGGTCTGGGCCTCCACCTTCATCGTCGACGAGCGCGAGCTGGCCATCAAGTTCCGCCTCGGTGAGATCGTCGATACCGAGTTCGAGCCCGGGCTGCACTTCAAGCTGCCGTTCGTGAACAACGTGCGCTTCTTCGACAGCCGCATCCTCACGCTGGATGCGCCGCCCGAGCGCTACCTCACCAGCGAGAAGAAGAACCTGGTGGTGGATGCCTTCATCAAGTGGCGCATCATCGACGCGGCCGACTACTATCGCACCACGACCGGCGACGAGCGCCGCGCGGGCACGCGCCTGAGCCAGATCATCAAGAACGCCCTGCGCAACCAGTTCGGCAACCGCACCATCCAGGAAGCGATCTCCGGCGAGCGCCGCCAGATCATGGACATCGTGCGCAAGCGGGCGAATGCCGAGGCCAAGGACCTGGGTGTCGAGATCGTCGACGTGCGCATCAAGCGGGCGGACCTGCCCCCGCAGGTGAGCACCTCGGTGTTCCAGCGCATGGAGAAGGAGCGGGCCGCTGTGGCCAAGCAGTTCCGCTCCGAGGGCCAGGAAAAGGCCAAGGGCATCCGTGCGGATGCCGAGCGCCAGCGTTCCGAGATCCTCTCCAAGGCCTACGCCGAGGGGCAGAAGATCCGCGGTGAGGGCGATGCCCGGGCCACCGCGATCTACAATGATGCGTTCACCCGCGACGAGGAGTTCTACGCCTTCTATCGCAGCCTGGACGCCTACCGGCAGGCCTTCTCCAACAAGAACGACCTGCTCGTGCTCGAACCGGACAGCGACTTCTTCCGCTACTTCGGGGACAGCCGCGGGCAAGCCGAGCAACCGTGAGCGCACGGTGGGTCGGCGGGGCGGAGTCCCTGATCCCGGCAAGGGCGATGGTTCGCCATGTGGGGTGATCTCCTGACCGCGGCCGCGCTGATGATGGTGTTCGAGGGCATCATGCCCTTCCTGTCTCCGCGCGGCTATCGCTCGGCCATGACCCAGATGGCCAACATGCCGGACAGGACGCTGCGCATCATCGGCCTGGTGAGCATGCTGGCCGGGGTGCTGGTGCTCTACCTGTCCCGCTGACCCTCCCAACGGGAATTGACAATCATGCAGGAAAAACACTGGCTGCTGCCCGACGGCATCGAGGAACTGCGCCCCGAGCGGGCCGAGCGCCTGGAGCGCCTGCGACGGCGGATCGTCGACCATTTCCACGCCTGCGGCTTCGAGCTGGTGGTCCCGCCGATGCTGGACTTCGTCGAGTCCCTGCTCACCGGCACCGGCCACGAGCTCGACCTGCAGACCTTCAAGGTCACCGATCCGGCCAGCGGTCGGACCCTGGGCATCCGGGCGGACATGACGCCGCAGGTGGCGCGCATCGACGCCCACGGCCTGCGCCGGGACGTGCCCACGCGGTTGTGCTACCTGGGGTCGGCCCTGCAGGCCCGTGGTTCCGAGTTCGCGGCCTCGCGCACGCCGATGCAGATCGGTGCCGAGATCTTCGGCCATGCCGGGGTGGAGAGCGACGTCGAGGTGATCGGCCTGATGCTCGACGTGCTCGAGCTGGCCGGTATCGAGGCCCCGATCCTCGACGTGGGCCACGTGGGCATCTTCCGCGCGCTGGCCGCCGAGGCGGGGCTGGACGGTGCCGCCGAAGCGCGGCTGTTCGACATCCTCCAGCGCAAGGCGCGCCCGGAGATGCACGCCCTGCTCGGCGAGCTGGACGTGGGCGAGGCCATGGCCGCCGCCCTCGAGTCGCTGACCGACCTCTACGGCGGACCGGGGGTCCTCGACGCCGCGCGCGAACGCCTGGCCGTCGGCGGTCGCGTGGTGAACGAGGCCCTCGACCACCTCGCGCGGGTGGCCGCGGAGCTCGAGCGCATCCGCCCGGGCAGCCGGCTGCAGTTCGACCTCGGGGAGCTGCGCGGCTACTACTACCACACGGGGGTGGTGTTCGCGGCCTTCGTTCCCGGGCGTGGCGAGGAGATCGCCCGCGGCGGGCGCTACGACGAGATCGGCCGCGCCTTCGGCCGCCCGCGGCCGGCTACCGGCTTCTCCGCCGATCTCAAGACGCTGGTGGACTACGCCGAGCTGCCCGCGGCCGGGCAAGGCGCGATCTGGGCGCCCTGGGCCGAGGGCGATGCCGGCCAGGCGGCGAAGATCCGCGCACTGCGGGCCGCGGGCGAGCGGGTGATCCGCGAGCTGCCGGGGCAGACCGGCGGGCCGCGGGAGATGGGCTGCGACCGGCAACTGGTCCGGGACGCGCAGGATTGGACAGTCAGCGGAATCGAGTGATGTCGCAGAGCGTAGTGGTACTGGGCTCCCAGTGGGGAGACGAGGGCAAGGGCAAGATCGTCGACCTGCTCACCGACCGGGCCGGGGCGGTGGTGCGTTTCCAGGGCGGGCACAACGCCGGCCACACCCTGGTGATCGGCGAGGAGAAGACCGTCCTCCACCTGATCCCCTCGGGCATCCTCCGGCCGGACGTGCAGTGCCTGATCGGCAACGGCGTGGTGGTCTCCCCCAGCGCGCTGCTCGAGGAGATCCGCATGCTCGAGGCCCGCGACGTGCCGGTGCGCGAACGCCTGCGCCTGTCCGAGGCCTGCCCGCTGATCCTGCCCTACCACGTCGCCATCGACCATGCCCGCGAGAAGGCCCGCGGCAAGAACGCCATCGGCACCACCGGCCGCGGCATCGGCCCGGCCTACGAGGACAAGGTGGCACGGCGCGGCCTGCGGGTGGGGGACCTGTTCCACCGCAAGCGTTTCGCCGCCAAGCTCGGCGAGGTGCTCGATTACCACAACTTCGCCCTGCGCCACTACTTCCAGGCCGAGCCGGTGGACTTCCAGCAGGTGCTCGACGAGAGCCTGGCCATGGCCGAGGAGATCGCCCCGCTGGTGGCCGACATCCCCGGCCTGATCGAGGAACACCGGGCCGCCGGCCGCGACCTCATGTTCGAGGGCGCCCAGGGCACCCTGCTCGACATCGACCACGGGACCTACCCGTTCGTCACCTCGTCGAACACCACCGCCGGCGCGGCCAGCACCGGCAGCGGCACCGGCCCCTGCGCGCTGGATTACGTCTGCGGCATCACCAAGGCCTACACCACCCGCGTGGGTGCCGGGCCCTTTCCCACCGAGCTCTCCGACGCCGTGGGCGAGCGTCTCGCCGAACGCGGCCACGAGTTCGGTTCCACCACCGGCCGGGCCCGGCGTTGCGGCTGGTTCGATGCCGTCGCCCTGCGCCGCGCGGTGACCATCAACTCCATCACCGGGTTGTGCCTGACCAAGCTCGACGTGCTCGACGGCATGGACGAGATCAATCTCTGCGTGGGCTACCGGGTGGACGGCGCGGAGCGCCAGTCGCCGCCACTGGGCGCCGAGGCCCTCGATGCCTGCGAGCCCGTCTACGAGACCCTGCCCGGCTGGCAGGAATCCACCCTGGGCGTGCGTACGCTGGAGGGCCTGCCGCAGGCGGCCCGCGACTACATCCGGCGCATCGAGGCGGTCACCGGCACGCCGGTGGACCTCATCTCCACGGGGCCCGAGCGCGAGGAGACCATCGTCCTGCGCCATCCCTTCGATGCCTAGGCACGAATCGTTGGGTCCGGCGGTTCGTGGAAGCGACCTGCCGGTCGCGATTGGCGGCGGGTCGGCCTGTTCGGTCCTGGCGATTCGCGGCGGGGACGTCGCGCCCGCGGCCGGGCAAGGTCGCGCAGTGAGCGACTGCGGCGCTGCTGGATGGCGGCTGTTGCGGTGGGTCCGGGAGCGGTCCGGGCGATCGGCAGGGAGAGGAGATGGTACCGGGGGCGGGACTCGAACCCGCACGCCCTCGCGGGCAAGGGATTTTGAATCCCTCGTGTCTACCAGTTTCACCACCCCGGCAGGGGACCAGAAGTTTAATCCACTTCACCCCCGCGCACAAACGCACCCCGCATGAAGCGCAGCGACTTCCAGTTCGATCTCCCCGAGTCCCGGGTCGCCCAGCACCCGCTCGCCGAGCGCCGGGCCAGCCGGCTGCTGGTGCTCGACGGGGCCACCGGCGAGCTCGCCGACCGGCGCTTCGCCGACATCCTCGCGCTGCTGCGTCCCGGCGACCTGCTGGTGTTCAACGACACCCGCGTGATCCCCGCCCGGATCTTCGGCCGCAAGGCCACCGGGGGGCGTGTCGAGGTGCTGGTGGAGCGCGTCACCGGCCCCCGCGGCGCCCTGGCCCACATCCGCGCCAGCCGCGCCCTCAGGGCGGGTGCCGAGCTCACCCTGGAGGGCGGGGCGACGGTGCGGGTCACCGGGCGCGAGGGCGATCTCTTCGTCCTGGAGTTCCCCGGCGAGCCCGTGCTGACGACCCTCGAGGCCCACGGCCACATGCCCCTGCCGCCCTACATCGAGCGCGCGGACGAGGCCGCCGACCGCGAGCGCTACCAGACCGTCTACGCCCGCCGCCCCGGGGCCGTGGCCGCACCCACGGCGGGCCTGCACTTCGATGACGCGCTGCTCGCCGAGCTCGAGGCCCGCGGGGTGGAGCGGGCCTTCGTCACCCTGCACGTGGGCGCCGGCACCTTCCAGCCGGTGCGCGTGGAGTCGCTCGACGAGCACCGCATGCACGCCGAGTACCTCGAGGTGCCCGAGGCGACCTGCCGGGCGATCGCCGAGACCCGTGCCCGCGGCGGGCGGGTGGTGGCGGTGGGCACCACGGTGGTGCGGGCGCTGGAGGCGTCCGCGGCCGGCGGCCAGCCCGAGCCGTTCACCGGCGAGACCGAGATCTTCATCCGGCCCGGCTACCGTTTCCGGGCCATCGACGCCCTGGTCACCAACTTCCACCTGCCCGAGTCCACCCTGCTGATGCTGGTCTCGGCCTTCGGCGGCTTCGATCCGGTGATGGCGGCCTACCGCCACGCGGTGGCCGAGGGTTATCGCTTCTTCAGTTACGGTGACGCGATGTTCGTCACGCCCGCTGCCGGCGTTCTCGCCGCCGAAGAGGGGGATGCATGCAGTTCGAGCTGATGGCCCGGGCCGGTCGGGCCCGCCGGGGCCGCCTGCATTTCGAGCGGGGCACGGTGGATACCCCGGCCTTCATGCCGGTGGGGACCTACGGCACGGTCAAGGCCATGACCCCCGAGGAGGTCGCCGAGGGTGGCGCCCAGATCCTCCTCGGCAACACCTTCCACCTGATGCTGCGGCCGGGGATCGAGATCATCGCCGAGCACGGCGATCTGCATGATTTCATGCACTGGGAGGGGCCGATCCTCACCGACTCCGGCGGCTTCCAGGTCTTCTCGCTGGCCGAGATGCGCAAGATCACCGAGGCCGGCGTGAGTTTCCGTTCGCCGGTGGACGGCAGCCCCGTGGAGCTGACCCCGGAACGTTCCATGGCCGTCCAGCGGGCCCTGGGCTCGGACGTGGTGATGATCTTCGACGAGTGCACGCCCTATCCGGCCACCCGCGAACAGGCCCGCGATTCCATGGAGCTCTCCCTGCGCTGGGCCGAGCGCAGCAAGACCGCCCACGGCGGGAACCCGGCGGCCCTGTTCGGCATCGTCCAGGGCGGGATGTACGCCGACCTGCGGGCGGAGTCCGCCCGCGGCCTGCGCGGAATCGGTTTCGATGGCTACGCGGTGGGCGGCCTGTCGGTGGGCGAGCCGGCCGAGGAGCGCCGGGCCGTGCTGGATGCCACCGTCCCCGAGCTGCCCGCCGCGAAGCCACGTTACCTGATGGGCGTGGGCAAGCCCGAGGACATCGTCGAGGCCGTCCTCCACGGCATCGACATGTTCGACTGCGTGATCCCCACCCGCAACGCCCGCAACGGCTTTCTCTTCACCCCCGAGGGCACGCTGCGGATCCGCAACGCCCGCTTTGCCCACGACACCGGGCCGGTGGACCCGGAATGCGACTGCTACACCTGCCGCCACTTTTCCCGGGCCTACCTGCGCCACCTCGACAAGTGCAACGAGATCCTCGGGTCGCGGCTCAATACCATCCACAACCTGCACTATTACCAGGGCCTGATGGCCGGCCTGCGGACGGCCATCGGCGCCGGCCGGCTGGCCGAGTTCGCCACCGACTTCTACGCCCGTCGCGGCCTGGAGATGCCGCCGATGCCGGCAGGCGACTGACCCCTCGGGCGAGCGCGACCCCGCCGGTGGCCGCGAATCCCTCCGACGGGTTAAAACTTGTCCCGGTTTCCGCGATAATGCGGGGCTGCTTTCAACCTTCCAGAGGATGACGCGACCGATGAGCTTCTTCATTTCCGATGCGATGGCCCAGGCCGCGCCCCAGGCGGGCCAGGAACCCAGCCTGCTGGCGAGCTTCCTGCCGCTGATCCTGATTTTCGCGTTGATGTACTTCCTGCTGATCCGGCCGCAGACCAAGCGCGCCAAGCAGCACCGCGAGATGGTGGAGAATCTCTCCAAGGGCGACGAGGTGGTCACCAACGGCGGCGTGCTGGGTCGCATCACCCACCTGGGGGAGACCTTCCTCACCGTGGAGATCGCCGAGGGCACCGAGATCAAGGTGCAGCGCCAGGCCGTCGCCAGCGTCATGCCCAAGGGGACCCTCAAGGAAGCCTGATCCCCGAATTCGCTAGGGAGTCTCTGCACGAATCAATAATGTCTCTGCGGGACCGCCAAGGGTCCAGGTGCAAGGCGCAGCTCGCAGTGAATGGCCGTCGCCCTTTACAAGAGCTGCAACGCAGCAGATGGGCCCTTGGCGGCCCGCCCTGGCGGGGTTTGCGGGTTTGCCCGCACTCTTTGTTGCCGGTCCTCGACGGGCAGCCAGCCCGCCTTCGGACCGGCGCCTCGATTGCGAACAAACCCGCAAGCCAGAGGCGCCATTGATTCGTGCAGAGGCTCCCTAGACGCGGGCCGCCGGCCCGCGTTCCGCTTTCGGCCAGGAAACGAAGGAATCAACGAGTGCTGGCGCAATGATCAATCGCTACCCGCTATGGAAATACCTCCTGATCCTCGCCGTGGTGCTGGTCGGGGTGGTCTACGCCTTGCCCAACCTCTACGGCCAGGACCCGGCCCTGCAGGTCTCCAATCGCGTGGACCAGGTGGACGCCGCCGACCTGGCCACCGTCAAGTCGACGCTGGAGGAGGCCGGCATCGAGTACCGCTCCATCGCCATCGAGGAGGGGCGGCTGCTGGTGCGCTTCGGCGACACCGAGGCCCAGCTCGAGGCCGCCGACGTGGTCAAGGATGCCCTGGACAACACCTACGTGACCGCGCTCTCGCTGGCCCCGGCCACCCCGGGCTGGCTGCGTTCGCTCAACGCCAAGCCCATGTACCTGGGGCTCGACCTGCGCGGCGGGGTGCATTTCCTGCTGCAGGTGGACATGGAGGCCGCCGTGGACCAGGCCTACGAGCGCTTCGTCGACGAGCTGCGCACCTTCATGCGCGGCGAGAAGATCCGCTACGTGGGCGTGACCCATGACGCCGACGGCCTGGAGGTCCGCTTCCGCGATGCCGAGACACGCGACAAGGCCGAGACGATGCTCTCCCGCCAGTACGAGGAGCTCGAGTTCGAGTCGCTGGATGCCGACGGCAAGGCCTACCTGCGGGCCCGGCTGACCGAGGACGCCCTGCTGGCCGAGCGCAAGGCGGCGGTCAAGCAGAACATCACCACCCTGCGCAACCGGGTCAACGAGCTGGGCGTGGCCGAGCCGGTGATCCAGCGCCAGGGGGACTCGCGCATCGTCGTCCAGCTTCCCGGGGTGCAGGATACCGCCCGTGCCAAGGAGATCCTCGGCGCCACCGCCACCCTGGAGTTCCGCCTGGTGCACGGCTCCCGGGCGGACTGGCAGGAGGCCGAGCGCACCGGCCATGCGCCCGTGGGCACGCGCCTCTACTCGCAGCGCAACGGTGAGCCGGTGTTGCTCAAGCGCCGCGTGATCGTCACCGGCGACCAGATCACCGACGCCTCCTCGGGCATCGAGCAGCAGAGCGGCACGCCGGCGGTGTTCGTCACGCTCAACGGTGAGGGGGCGCGGCGCATGAGCGACGTGACCTCCGAGAACATCGGCAAGCCCATGGCCGTGGTCTTCATCGAGAACAAGGTAAAGACCGTCGAGCGGGACGGCAAGGAAGAGCAGGTGCGGCGCACCGTGGAGGAGGTGATCAACATCGCCACCATCCGCGACCAGCTCTCCAAGCGCTTCCAGATCTCGGGGCTGGACAACACCCGGGAGGCCCGCGACCTGGCGCTGCTGCTGCGTGCCGGTGCCCTGCGTGCCCCGGTGCAGATCGTCGAGGAGCGTACCGTGGGCCCGAGCCTGGGGCAGCAGAACATCAACCAGGGCTTCATGTCCGTGATCATCGGTTTCTTGCTGGTGCTGGTGTTCATGGCCGCCTACTACCGGGTCTTCGGCCTGTTCGCCAACGCCGCGCTGGCGCTCAACCTGGTGATGATCGTGGCCGTGCTGTCGATGATCCAGGCCACGCTCACCCTGCCGGGCATCGCCGGTATCGTGCTCACGGTGGGCATGGCGGTGGACGCCAACGTGCTGATCTTCGAGCGCATCCGCGAGGAATTGCGTAACGGCAACAGCCCGCACGCCTCCATCGCCTCGGGCTACGGCAAGGCGGTGGCCACCATCGCCGACGCCAACATCACCACCCTGATCGCGGCGGTGGTGCTGTTCTCCTTCGGCACCGGCCCGATCAAGGGCTTCGCGGTGACGCTCTCCATCGGCATCCTGACGTCGATGTTCACCGCGATCATGCTCACCCGGGCGCTGGTCAACCTGAGCTACGGGCGCAAGCCGCGCATCCACTCGCTTTCCATCGGAGGGGTCAAATGATCAAAGCGCTCAAGGGACAGTCCAACCTGGACTTCATGGGCCGGCGCAAGCTGGCCGTGGGCCTTTCGCTGGCGCTGATCCTGCTCTCGCTGGTCAGCCTGGCCACGCGCGGCCTCGACCTGGGGATCGACTTCACCGGCGGCACGCTGATCGAGGTGGGCTACCCTGAGGCGGTGGACCTGGCCGGCGTGCGCGGGGCCCTGGAGACGGGGGGCATCGAGGATGCCACGGTACAGCACTTCGGTACCTCCCACGAGGTGCTGGTGCGCATGCCCCCGCAGCCCGAGGCCGAGGCCCGCGCCCAGCTCTCCAACGAGGTCCTCGACACCCTCCAGGCCCACGGGCCGGCCGGGGCCGAGATGCGCCGGGTGGAGTTCGTCGGCCCGGCGGTGGGCGACGAGCTCACCAACGACGGCGGGCTGGCAGTGCTCTACGCCCTGATCGGCATCCTGATCTATGTCGCCTTCCGTTTCGAGTTCCGCTTCGCCATCGGCTCGGTGATGGCCCTGGTGCACGACGTGATCATCACCCTGGGCATCCTCTCGGCGCTGCAGGTGAAGTTCGACCTGTCGGTGGTGGCCGCCCTGCTGGCGGTGATCGGCTACTCGCTCAACGACACGATCGTGGTCTTCGACCGCATCCGTGAGAACTTCCGCAAGCTGCGCAAGACCGACAGCGAGGGGATCATCAACGTTTCCCTCAACCACACCCTGGCGCGCACGCTGATGACCTCCGTGACCACCCTGCTGGTGCTGCTGGCGCTGTTCGTGCTCGGCGGCGAGGTGATCAACGCCTTCGCCTTGACGCTGATCATCGGCGTGCTGGTGGGGACCTACTCCTCGATCTTCGTGGCCTCGAGCTCGGCGCTCATGCTGGGCGTGAGCAAGGCCGACCTGATGCCCCCCGAGAAGGAGGGCGCGGAGGCCGAGCAAGGGCCCTGAGCAGCGGCACGACGACCGCCGGACGCCGGGAGAGGGGGCCGCATCGGCCCCCTTTCTTGTGGTGCTTGCATTTTGCCGTGAAGCAGGCGGTCTGTGAGCGACGTGATCGGGCGTTCGCGCACCTTCGGGGCCGATGTTCTTCCTCTGCGCTTGCTGCCGGGGGTTGCCGGGCGAGCGGTGGGCGATCCGGTCCGCCCTGAAGACCCCGGCGGGGAAGGGGGATCAGCCGCGTTCTTCGGGGGCGAGCTCGTCCTGGAGGGTCTGGAGCATCTGGTGGAAGAGCTTGGGGTTGGCGCAGAGGACGTTGCCGGAATCGAAGTAGCCGGCCTCGCCGGTGAAGTCGGCCACCAGCCCGCCGGCCTCGCGGATCAGCAGTACCCCGGCGGCCAGGTCCCAGGGCTTGAGACCGAACTCCCAGAAGCCGTCCAGGCGACCGGCGGCGACATAGGCCAGGTCCAGTGCCGCGGAGCCGGCCCGGCGGATGCCCGCCGTGCCCGGGTAGAGCGCGCGGAAGGTGCGCAGGTAGCGGTCGAGATCCTGGTCGTCGCGGAAGGTGAAGCCGGTGCCCAGCAGGGCGGCTTCCAGCGTGCGCCGGGTGGAGACCCGCAGGCGGCGGTTGTTGAGGAAGGCGCCGCCGCCCCTGGAGGCGGTGAACATCTCCTCGGTGAGCGGGTCGTAGACTACCGCCTGGTCGAGCCGGCCGTTCTTGCGCAGGGCGATGGAGACGGCGAACTGCGGGAAGCCGTGGAGGAAGTTTGTGGTACCATCGAGCGGGTCGATGACCCACTGGTATTCCGCCTCAGGCGAGCCATGGTGGCCGGACTCCTCGGCGAGGATCGCGTGCTCGGGATAGGCCCGGGCAATGCGCTCGACGACGGCGGCTTCGGCCTTGCGGTCCACCTCGGTGACGAAGTCGTTGCGCCGCTTGGTCTCCACCGACAGCGTGTCGCCCCGCTCCACCGAGCGAAGAATGATCCGGCCGGCGTCGCGTGCGGCCCGCACGGCGGTGTTAAGCATCGGGTGGATGGCCATGGATTGCGCCTGGTTGCGTTTTTGCGGGACGCCGGATTATACCGCCGTTGCCACCTGCAAGGCCATAGCGCCCATCTCCATGACCCGTGATACCCGCGAACTGCCCCGAACCGACGCCCTGGGCGACATCCGCGTGGTCCTGGTGGGGACCTCCCACCCGGGCAACATCGGTGCCGCGGCGCGGGCGATGAAGACCATGGGCCTGGAGCGGCTGGTGCTGGTGGCGCCGGAGCGCTTTCCCGACGCCGAGGCGACCGCCCGGGCCTCGGGGGCCGACGACCTGCTGGGGCGGGCCGAGGTGGTGGCGACGCTGGACGAGGCACTCGCCGGCTGCGGCCTGGTGTTCGGCGCCAGCGCCCGGCTGCGCAGCCTGCCGCTGCCGCTGCTCGACCCCCGGGCCGCGGCGGGCCGGGCGCTGGAAGCGGCTGCCGCCACGCCGGTGGCGCTGGTCTTCGGGCGGGAGGATTCGGGGCTCGCCAACGACGAGCTGGATCGCTGCCACTACCTGCTCAACATCCCCACGGTGGCCGGCTTCGGCTCGCTCAATCTCGGCGCGGCGGTCCAGGTGGTGGCCTACGAGCTGCGCATGGCGGCGCTGGCCGGCGATCGACCGGCGTCGCCGCGGATCGATGCCCAGGCGGCCACCGCCGAGCAGATGGCGGGTTTCTATGCCCATCTCGAGGCCACCCTGGCGCGCATCGAGTTCCTCGACCGCGACAACCCGGGGCCGGTGCTGCGCAAGTTCCGCCGGCTGTTCAACCGGGTGCGCGTCAATCGCAACGAGCTGGCCATGCTGCGCGGGGTGCTCAGCGCCGCCGATCGCATGGCGCGGCTGGCCGGCAAGCACGAGGACTGAGCGAATGTTCGAGCGGCTGAAGGAAGACATCGGCGTGGTGTTCGAGCGCGACCCGGCGGCGCGTAGCGTCTTCGAGGTGCTCACCACCTACCCGGGGATCCACGCGGTCCTCGCCCACCGCCTGGCCCACGGGTTGTGGTCCCGGCGCCTGCGCTGGCTGGCGCGGGTGATCGCCAACGTCGCGCGGCTGTTCACCGGCATCGAGATCCATCCCGGGGCGCGCATCGGCCGGCGGTTCTTCATCGACCACGGCATGGGCGTGGTGATCGGGGAGACCGCCGAGATCGGCGACGACTGCACCCTCTACCACGGCGTGACCCTGGGCGGGACCTCCTGGAGCCGGGGCAAGCGCCACCCGACCCTGGGCGACGACGTGGTGGTGGGCGCCGGCGCCAAGATCCTCGGTCCCATCGAGCTGGGCAGCGGGGCGCGGGTGGGGTCCAACGCGGTGGTGCTCAAGGACGTGCCGGAGGGCACCACGGTGGTGGGCATCCCCGGCCGGCTGGTGAAGAAGCGCACGCGCGACGAGCGCCGCGAGGCGCTGGCCCGCAAGATGGGTTTCGATGCCTACGGCATCAGCCGCGACATGCCCGACCCCGTGGCCCACGCCATCAACTGCATGCTCGACCACATCCACGCGCTGGACGACAAGGTGATGCGCATGTCCTCCACCATCCGCGAGCTGGGCGGTACGGTGGACGAGTCCGAACTGCCCACCCTGGATGCCTGCGAGCTGGGGGACGGCGCCGACGACGAGCCGGCCCGGTCGGGCACGCAAGCCGATCCGGCGAGCGGCGAGCGGCGGGACTGATGTTGTCCGGTCGCCGGGGCCTTGCCTATACTCCAAGCAACTGATTCGCGCGGATAATAACGATGAAGCTGACCACCAAGGGCCGCTACGCGGTGACGGCCATCCTCGATCTCGCCCTGCACGAGGGCGAGGGGCCGATCGCCCTGGCCGACATCTCCCGCCGCCAGGGCATCTCGCTGTCCTATCTCGAGCAGCTCTTCGCCCGCCTGCGGCGCAACGGCCTGGTGACGAGCACGCGAGGGCCCGGGGGCGGCTACACGCTCAGTCGGCGGGCCGACCAGATCGACGTCGCCTCGGTGGTGGCCTCCGTGGACGAGTCCATGGACACCACCCGTTGCGGAGGCAATCTCGATTGCCAGCGCAACCTGCAGTGCCTGACCCACGACCTGTGGATGGATCTTACCGAGCAGATCTATCGTTTCCTCTCGGGCATCAGCCTGCAGGACCTCATGGACCGCAAGGGCGTGCGCGAGGTCGCCCGTCGCCAGGACAACGGCGGCGGCTGGCGGGCCTGCCCGGGCTCCGGAAAGAACGAACTTCCGGACTGCATCAAGGTCGAAGATTGATTCGGGTACCCGGGGACCACCCGGCCGGGATCACGGGCGAGGGCCCGCGGACGGCGGCGGGTTTCATCCGTCCTGCCGGGGCTATAGAATTGCCCACCTCATTGAATCGGGCCGCCGGGAGGCGGTCCGGGTTTTTTCAGCGATCTGGAGACTGACAACCATGGCCGTGGAACGCACCCTGTCCATCATCAAGCCCGATGCCGTCGCCAAGAACGTGATCGGCGAGATCTATTCCCGCTTCGAGAAGGCGGGCCTGGAGATCGTCGCCGCGCGCATGACCCACCTGACCCGCGAGCAGGCCGAGGGCTTCTACGCCGTGCACAAGGAGCGCCCCTTCTTCAACGCGCTGGTGGACTTCATGATCTCCGGCCCGGTGATGGTCCAGGTCCTCGAAGGCGACAACGCCATCGCCAAGAACCGCGAGCTGATGGGCGCCACCAACCCCGAAGAAGCCGAGAAGGGCACCATCCGCGGCGATTTCGCCGAGACCATCGACGCCAACGCGGTACACGGCTCCGACAGCCCCGAGACCGCGGCGACCGAGGTGGCCTTCTTCTTCAAGCCCGACGAGATCTTCTCGCGCAGCTGATTCGCCATGTCCAAGGTCAACCTTCTCGGGCTGTCCCGGGAGTCCCTCGAGGCCTTCTTCGCCGAGCAGGGCGAGAAGGCCTTTCGTGCCACCCAGGTGATGAAGTGGATCCATCACCGGGGCGTCACCGATTTCGCCGCCATGACCGACCTCAGCAAGTCGCTGCGGGAACGGCTGGAGGCAGTGGCCGAGGTGCGCCTGCCCACGGTGGAATTCGACCAGGCGTCCGCCGACGGCACCCGCAAGTGGGTCTTCCGCCTGGACTCGGGCAACAGCGTCGAGACGGTCTACATCCCCGAGGAGAAGCGTGCCACGCTGTGCGTCTCCTCCCAGGTGGGCTGCTCGCTCACCTGCCGTTTCTGCTCCACGGCCCGCCAGGGCTTCAACCGCAACCTGCGGGCCGAGGAAATCGTCGCCCAGGTGTTTCTCGCCAACCGGCTCCTCGAGCACGAGGTGGTGCCCGGGCGCAAGATCACCAACGTGGTGTTCATGGGCATGGGCGAGCCCCTGCTCAACTTCGACGCGGTGGTCGAGGCCGCCCGCGTGCTGGTGGACGATCTCGCCTACGGGCTCTCCAAGCGCCGCGTGACCATCTCCACTGCCGGGGTGGTGCCGGCCATCGACCGGTTGGCCGAGGCCGTCGACGTGAGCCTCGCGGTCTCGCTGCACGCCCCCAACAACGCCGTTCGCGACGAGCTGGTGCCGCTCAACCGCAAGTACCCGCTCGAGGTGCTGATGCCGGCACTGGACCGCTTCTCGCCGCGCTCGTCGATCGAGACCATCACCTACGAGTACGTCATGCTCGAGGGGGTCAACGACAGCGATGACCACGCCCGCGAGCTCGCCGACCTCTTGCGTGATCGGCCGGTAAAGGTCAACCTAATCCCCTTCAACCCGTTCCCGGGTTCCGGCTACGCCTGCTCCAGCAACAACCGGATGCACGCCTTCGGCCGGATCCTGCTGGCCAACGGCCTGTGCACCACCATCCGCAAGACGCGTGGCGAGGACATCAGCGCGGCCTGCGGTCAGCTGGTGGGCGAGGTCGAGGACCGCAGTCGCCGGGAACAACGCCTGCAGCGGATGAATATCGGGGCCTGATGATGCGCATAGCGGTTCTGGCGGTGGTGGTGCTCTGGCTCGCGGGATGCGCGAGTACCCCGGTGCCGGAGTCGGGGCGCAACACCGAGGCCGCCATGCTCAACGTCCAGCTGGGCACCGGCTACATGCAGCGGGGCGACCTGGAAGTGGCCAAGCGCAAGCTCGAGCGGGCCCTCGGCCAGGACCCCCGGCTGGCCGCGGCCCACCATGCCTATGCCCTGCTGCTGGAACGCCTGGGCGAGCCGGGCAAGGCGGGCGAGGCCTTTCGCCGGGCGCTGGAACTCGACCCCGACGCCCCCAAGTTGCACAACAACTACGGTGGTTTCCTCTGCCGCCAGGGCAAGCGGGATGCCGCCGAAAAGCAGTTTCTCGCCGCGGCCGGGAACCCGCTCTACAAGACCCCGCAGAACGCCCTGGTCAACGCCGGGATCTGCGTGCTGGAGGACGGACGCAAGGCCGACGCGCGCGAATACTTCGAGCGTGCGCTCGAGGCCGACCCGCGCCATCCGGGCGCGCTCTTCCGGCTGGCCCGGCTGACCGCCGAGGCCGGCGAGCACGAGCGTACGCGGGCGCTCTTGAGACGCTTCCACGAGGTGCGGGGGCATACCCCCGAGAGCCTCGCGATGGCGATCCGCGCCGAGCGCGCCATGGGCAACACGTCCGCCGTCGAGAGCCTCATCCTCCTCCTGCGGGGCAAATTCCCGGGTTCCCCGCAGGCCGAGCAATTCAAGGAGACCGCCGGAGCGGTCCGAGACGAGCCATGAGCAGCGACGAGCGCAAGCCGGAGGAAACCCGCGCCGCCAGCGCCGAGGCGGCGGGGGACGTGCTCCGGGCCGCCCACGAGCAGGGGCACTACAGCCAGCTCGGCGACACCGCCGCCGAGGCCGAGGAGCCGGCCCTGTCCACCGCCGGCCTGCTGACCGACATCGACGCCGACGACGACGAGGAACACGCCCCGGTGGCGCCGTCCTCGGGCCCGGGTCGGATGCTGCGGGCCGCCCGCGAGCGTCACGGCCTCAGCCAGGCGGCGCTGGCCCAGTATCTCAATCTCAACGTCGAGCGGGTGCGGGCGCTGGAGGAAGAGGATTTCGACCAGCTGCCCGGGGCCACCTACGTGCGCGGCTACCTGCGCGCCTGGGCACGCCAGCTGGGCGAGGACGAACGGCCGTTGCTGGCGGCCTACAACCAGATGGCGGGCGTCGAGGCGCCCGCGCGGCATCGCCCGGTGGGCTCGGGCAGCGTGTCCGGGTCGGGCACCACGCGCCGGCGCAAGGGGCCGGCCGTCGCCCTCGGCCTGGTCGTGGTCCTGGCCGGGGCAGGCGGCTGGTATGCCTGGCAGCAACTGGCCGGCGAGTCGCCCTCGGCGCCGCCGGAATCGGCTTCGGCGGTTGGCCAGGCAGACGAGCAGGGCCCGGGTGACGGCTCGGCGGGCGCCCCCGAGTCCGCGGCGGCCACCGAGCCCGGCGCCGCCGCCCGGCCCACCCCGGCCGCCCCCGAGCGGGAAGCGCCGGTGGTCGAGGAGCCCGAGGCGCTGGCCGAGGTGGGACAGCCGGAGACCACCGAGACGGCGCCGGGCACGGCCGGGGAAGGGCCGCAGGCGTCATCCACCGCGGCCGCGCCGCCGGCCGAGACCCCCGGCAACGGGGCGGCGCCGGCGGCCGAGCCGACCCCGGAGGCGGCACCCCCGGGGCCCAGCCGGCTGAGCGTGGCCGCCACCGGGGCCGACTCCTGGGTGGAGATCGAGGACGCCGAGGGTGAGCGGCTGATGTTCGACATTCTCAAGGCCGGCGAGGAGCGTGCGCTCGAGGGCGTGCCACCCTTCGAGGTCTTTCTCGGCAACGCGCCGGCGGTCGTCATCGAGCACGAGGGCGAACCCTTCGACCACGGCGCGTTCACCAAGGAAAATCGCACCGCGCGTTTCACCGTGGGCGACGACGAGGGCTGATCCCCGATGCAGTACCTGCACACCATTCGCCGGCGCAAGTCGCGGCGCATCCAGCTGGGTGACGTCCCCGTGGGTGGGGGAGCGCCCATCGCCGTCCAGAGCATGACCAACACCGACACCCTGGACGTCGAGGCCACCGTGGGCCAGGTGCGGGCACTGGCCGATGCCGGTGCCGACATCGTGCGCGTCTCGGTGCCCACGCTGGACGCCGCCGAGGCCTTCGGCCGCATCCGCGCGGCGGTGGACGTGCCGCTGGTGGCCGACATCCACTTCGATCACCGCATCGCCCTGCGGGTGGCCGAGCTGGGCGTGGACTGCCTGCGGATCAACCCCGGCAACATCGGCCGGGAGGACCGTGTGCGCGCGGTGGTCGACAGCGCCCGGGACCGGGGCATCCCCATCCGGATCGGCGTCAATGCCGGTTCGCTGGAGAAGGACCTGCAGAAGAAGTACGGCGAGCCCACGCCCGCGGCGCTGGTGGAGTCCGCCCTGCGCCACATCGACATCCTCGACCGCCTGGACTACCCCGACTTCAAGGTCAGCCTGAAGGCCTCGGACGTATTCATGACCGTGGACGCCTACCGCGAACTGGCCGGGCAGATCGAGCAGCCCCTGCACCTGGGGATCACCGAGGCCGGCGGGATGCGCAGCGGCTCGGTGAAGTCGGCCATCGGCCTGGGCATGCTGCTGGCCGAGGGCATCGGCGACACGCTGCGGGTATCGCTGGCCGCCGACCCGGTGGAGGAGGTCAAGGTGGGTTTCGATATCCTCAAGAGCTTGGGCATCCGCTCGCGCGGCATCAACCTGATCGCCTGCCCCTCCTGCTCGCGCCAGGAGTTCGACGTGATCAAGACCGTCAACGAGCTCGAGGCGCGCCTGGACGACATCAACACCAACATGGACGTGGCCGTGATCGGCTGCGTCGTCAACGGGCCCGGCGAGGCCCGCGAGGCGCGGGTGGGCCTGACCGGCGGGACGCCCAACCTGCTCTACGTCGACGGTCGCCCGGACCACAAGGTGGGCAACGAGACCCTGGTCGACGAGCTCGAACGCGCGATCCGCGACAAGGCCCGCGAGATCGAGGCCGCGGGCCGGTCCTGAGCCCGGCCGCAACCCATTCCCAGCGACGCAAAGGGAGCCGATGGCAAAGACCGTGCAAAGCATCCGCGGGATGCACGACATCCTGCCCCCCGAGACCGCCGCCTGGCAGTTCGTGGAGGGCCGCCTGCGCGAGCTCATGGAGGCCTACGCCTACCACGAGATCCGCATGCCCCTGGTGGAGCAGACCGGCCTGTTCGCCCGCTCCATCGGCGAGGTGACCGACATCGTGGAAAAGGAGATGTACACCTTCGAGGACCGCAACGGCGACAGCCTCAGCCTGCGGCCCGAGGGGACCGCCTCCTGCGTGCGTGCCGGCGTCGAGCACGGCATCCTGCACAACCAGCAGCAGCGGCTCTGGTACATGGGCCCCATGTTCCGCCACGAGCGCCCGCAGAAGGGTCGCTACCGGCAGTTCCACCAGATCGGCGTGGAGGCCTTCGGCATGACCGGGCCGGACGTGGACGCCGAGATCATCCTCATGGCCGCGCGCCTCTGGCAGCGCCTGGGGCTGGCCGACGAGGTCCGCCTGGAGATCAACACCCTGGGGAGCGCCGAGGCCCGGGCCGTGTACCGCCGCCACCTGGTGGACTACTTTGCCTACCACGAGTCGCAGCTGGACGACGAGAGTCGCGAGCGCCTGCACCGCAACCCCATGCGGATCCTCGACAGCAAGAACCCCGACATGCAGGACCTGGTCGAGGGGGCGCCGCGGCTGGCCGACCACCTCGACACCGAGTCACGCGAGCACTTCGACGGCCTGCTCGCGCTGCTCGACGCCCTGGGCGTGGACTACCGCGTGAACCACCGCCTGGTGCGCGGGCTGGACTACTACAACCGCACCGTCTTCGAGTGGGTCACGGACCACCTCGGGGCCCAGGGCACGGTCTGCGCCGGCGGCCGCTACGACGGCCTGGTCCGGCAGCTCGGCGGCCGGGCCACGCCGGCCGCGGGATTCGCCATCGGCCTCGAGCGACTGATCAGCCTGGTGGCCGAGCATGGCTTCGACACCCCCGCCGGCGAACCTCACTGCTACCTCGGGCTGCTCGGCGAGGAGGCGGTGGCCAGCGGCCACCGCCTGGCCGAGGGCCTGCGCGACGCGCTGCCCGGCCTGCGCCTGCAGGTGAACTGCGGCGGAGGCGGCATGAAGGCGCAGATGAAGCGCGCCGACAAGAGCGGCGCCGAGTTCGCCCTGATCCTCGGCGCCGACGAGGTCCGCGAGGGGCGCGTCACCCTCAAGCCGCTGCGGGGCGGCGAACAAGTCAACCTGGCGCGGGACGCCGTGGCGAATGAACTGGCGACCCGCCTGCAGCTGGAGAGCAAGGCATGAATACCATGACCGAAGAGGAAAAGGTCGAGGCGATCAAGCGCTGGTGGCAGGAGAACGGCAAGTCCGTGCTCGCCGGCCTGGTGGTCGCCGTGGTCGCCGTGAGCGGCTGGAAGTACTGGCAGACCAGCCAGGAGAACCGGGCCATGCAGGCCTCGGTGGTCTACGCCCAGATGCTCGACCGCCTGGACGCGCCCGCCGAGGCCCGCGGCCTGGCCGAGCAGCTCCAGGCCGACTACGCCGGCACCCCCTATGCCGATCTCGGGCGCCTGGCGCTGGCCCGGATGGCCGTCGACGGGGGCGAATTCGAGGCCGCCGAGGCCCGGCTGTCGGCGGTGGCCGAGGGCGCCGACCTCGAGGCCATCCGAGAGCTGGCTCACCTGCGCCGGGCCCGGCTGCTGCTGCAGATGGAGCGCCCCGAGGCCGCGCTGACCGCGCTCGACCGCGTCGACGACGAGGCCTTCGGTGCTGCCGCCGCCGAACTGCGTGGCGACATCGAGCTGGCCCGCGGTAACCGGGTCGCCGCCCGCGATGCCTACGACATGGCGCTGGCCGCTAGCCTCGCGGAAGGGCGCGACACCCGTTGGTTGCGCCTCAAGCGCGACGACCTGGCCGACGCCGGGGCCGGCAAGGAGGCCTCCGCCGATGGTTGACCGGATCCTCGAGCGCTGGCTGTTGGCGCTGCTCGGCCTGTTCGCCCTGGCCGGCTGCAGCGGGGTCGAGGACACCACCGAGCCGCCCACGCCGCTGGAGAAACTGGAGACCGTCCAGGTCGAACCCGAGGTGCTCTGGCGGCGCTCGGTGGGCTCGGGCGCGCCGGGGCGCCTGCTGCGACTCGAGCCGTTCGTCGCCGGCGAGCGGGTCTTCGCCGCGGGTCGCGACGGCCGGGTGACCGCCTTTGCCGTCGCCAGCGGCAAGCGGCTCTGGGAACGGGACCTGGAGATGCCCGTCACCGCCGGGGTCGGCGGCGGGGCCGGGCTGGTGCTGGTGGCCGGCGGCGAGCGAGAGCTGGTGGCGCTGGATGCCGGGACCGGCGAGACGCGCTGGCGCCACCGGCTCACCAGCCCGGCCTATGCCCCGGCCACCGCCGATCGCGGGCGGGTGGCGGTGCGCACCCAGGACGGGCGCATCAACGTGCTCGACGCCGCCGACGGCAGCGAGATCTGGGCCGACTCGCGCAAGGTCCCGTCGCTCTCCCTGCAGGGCAGCGCCACGCCAAGGATCCTTGCCGAGGGCCTGCTCGTCGGGTTCGACAACGGCAAGCTGGCGCTGTTCGACCTGGAGGACGGGCGCCTGAAGTGGGAGGTCAACGTCGCCCAGCCCAGTGGACGTTCCGCGCTGGAGCGGATGGTGGACGTGGACGGCGAGCCCTGGGTGGGCGACGGCGTGATCTACGCGCTGGCCTACCAGGGCCGCCTGGTGGCCGTGGACGCCGCCCGCGGCCAGCTGCTGTGGGCCCGCGAACTGTCCGGCTACCACGGCCTGGTCGGGGATGCCCGCCGCATCTACGTCATTGACGCCGACGGCCTCGTCTGGACCATCGACAAGTCCAACGGCGCGGCCATCTGGCGCCAGAACGGCCTGCGCGGGCGCCAGCCCTCCGCCCCGGCCTTCCACGACGGCCACCTGGTGGTGGGCGACCTGGAGGGCTATGTCCACTGGATCGACCCGGTCAGTGGCCAGCTGGTGGGGCGCCACCGCGTCGGTTCCGAGGCGGTGGGCGGCCGCCCGGTGGCGGCCGGCGGTCGCCTGTTCGTGCTGGACGACGGCGGCCGCCTGACGGCCCTGGCCGCCGATAGCGGCGGGTGACCATGAGCGTCAAGCCCGTCGTCGCCCTGGTGGGCCGGCCCAACGTGGGCAAGTCCACCCTGTTCAACCGGCTCACGCGCACCCGCGACGCGCTGGTCGCCGACCTGCCCGGCGTCACCCGCGACCGGCAGTACGGCACCGCCGAGATCGACGGCCGGGCGTTCATCGTGGTCGACACCGGTGGGCTGAGCGGCGACGAGGCCGGCCTGGACAGCCTGATGGCCGAGCAGACCCGCCAGGCCGTGGAGGAGGCCGACGTGGTGCTGTTCATGGTCGACGGCCGCGACGGCGTGCTGCCCGCCGACGAGCAGATCGCCGGGCAGCTTCGGCGCCTGGGCAAGCCCGTGCGGCTGGTGGTCAACAAGATCGACGGTCTCGACCCCGATGCCGTGATCGCCGACTTCTACGGCCTGGGCCTGGGCGAGCCCGCACCCATCGCTGCCGCCCAGGGGCGGGGCGTGGCCGCGCTCCTGGACGGGCTCGAGGGGGTCCTGCCGAGTGCGGCGGGGCAGGGACCCGAGGACGAGATGGCCCTCGGCACGCGGGTGGCCGTGGTCGGCCGGCCCAACGTGGGCAAGTCCACGCTGGTGAACCGGCTGCTGGGCGAGGAGCGCATGGTCGCCTTCGACGAGGCCGGCACCACCCGGGACGCCGTGGAGATCCCCTTCGAGCGGGACGGCCGCCCCTACACCCTGGTGGACACCGCCGGGGTGCGCCGCCGGGCCCGGGTGCGCCAGGGCGTGGAAAAGTTCTCGGTGGTCAAGACGCTGCAGGCCATCGAACGGGCCCACGTGGTGGTGATGGTGATCGATGCCCGCGAAGGCGTCACCGAGCAGGACCTGCACCTGCTGGGCCACGTGATCGAGTCCGGCCGGGCGCTGGTGGTCGCGGTCAACAAGTGGGACCACATGGACGCCGACCAGCGCGATGCCACCCGCCGGGGCCTGGACCGTCGCATGGCCTTCGCCCGCTTTGCCGAGACCCACTTCATTTCCGCCCTGCACGGCACCGGCGTGGGGCTCCTGATGGAGGCCGTGGACCGGGCCCACGCGGCGGCCACCCGCAAGATCTCCACCGGCGTGCTCACCCGGGCACTGGTGGAGGCGGTAGAGGCCCACCAGCCGCCGCTGGTTCGCGGCCGGCGGATCAAGTTGCGCTACGCCCACCAGGGAGGCTCCAATCCGCCACGGATCGTGGTCCACGGCAAGCAGACCGGGCGCCTGCCCGGCGCCTACCGGCGCTACCTGGAAAACCACTTCCGCCGGACCTTCGACCTCCAGGGCACGCCCGTGCGGCTGGAATTCCGCACCGACGAGAACCCCTACGCGGGAAAGCGATAGCCGGCTCGGCCCCCGGCCGGTTGGTCGTGGGAGCGGCGGCGTCGCCGCGAACTTCCCGAACGGCCCGGAGGCAACCCCCGTTCGCGACCGGGAGGTCGCTCCCACGGTGGATGGGGCTCCGGGAGGGCGGAGCGGCACCCGGGCCGTGGGAGCGGCGTCCCCGCCGCGAATCTCCCCGGGTGGCCGGGGGCCCTCCCGTTCGCGACCGGGAGGTCGCTCCCACGGTAGCCGGGGTCCGGGAGGGCGGAACGCGGTACCCTGTCCGTGGGAGCGGCGTCCCCGCCGCGAATGTCCGTCCAGGCGTTCGCCCTGCGCAAAGGAACCGAAGTGGGGCAGCCGCAGCCGTGAAAGGTTCCTAGGCCCCGAGGGTGTCCATGAGGTCGATCATGAACTCGGTGTCTTCCTGCTCGATGGGTTCCCAGGCATCGAAGCCCAGGGTGTCGAGCACGCCGCGCCCCTTCTCGTCCTCGCTCATCTCCACCAGCCGTTGCTGGATCTCCTCGCGCCGCCCGGCCAGGCGGGGCCCCACCAACAGGCTGTGGTGGATGACGCTGATCTGGCTCTCGATCAGCGGCCGCAGCCTGGAGCGGACCATCCTGGAGAGGTCCTGGTAGGCCTCGGCGAGGAAGAATCCCACGTCGGCCTGGCCGCGGAAGAGCTCCTTGGCCACCAGTACGTAGTTCTGTACCTGCTTGAGCTCGATGTTGTCCCGGGTGAGATCGGCGGGCTCGAGCATGATCATGCCCATCAGGTGCACCTCGGGGTCCTCGGCGGAGACCACGGTGATGCCCGGGGACAGCTCTTCGACGTCGTTGATGTCGCTGTCTTCACTGACGGCGACGATGGCTTCGTCGGCCTTGCCACCGGGGCGTGCCACGGCGGAAAAGCCCTTCTCCCGGACCAGCATGGCGGCGTCGAAGGGATTGGCGTAGATCAGGTCGATCTCGTCGTTGGCGATCGCCTTGCGCTGCTCGTCGAACCCCGAGTACAGCTCCAGGTGGATGCCCGTGTCCAGGCGTCGCTGGAGACAGGTGTTGAAGATGTACCAGTCGGAGATGTGGTCCGGCGAGAAGTCCGGGCTCACCGTCATGGTCAGGGACATTTAATCCTCCTCTCCCCGCATGCTGGCGTAGAGCGCCTCGCTCTCCTCCACCTTGCGTCGCGAGGGTTTGCGGCGCACGGAAGTGTAACCCACGATCTCGCCGTCGCGAACGTTGGGGATCACGGTGGCATAGACCCAGTAGTGGCAGCCGTCCTTGCGCAGGTTCTTGACGTAGCCGTGCCATTGCTGGCGGTTCTCGACCACGTTCCAGAGGTCGGCGAAGGCCTCGCGCGGCATGTCCGGGTGGCGCAGGATGTAGTGGGGCTGGCCCACCAACTCGTCCTCGGTGTAGCCGGACATGTCCACGAAGGCCTGGTTGGCGTGGGTGATGACCCCCTTGGTGTCGGTGCGCGAGACGATCAGCTTGCCGTCCGGGTAGGGGACTTCTTCGTCGGTCACCAGCACCTTGCGCCGGGTGCCGTCGTAGAACGTGAGTTCGGCCTCGCGGTAGTCGCCGCTCACGTCTTCGGGGCGCATGTCCTCCATGGGCTTCTCCTCGAGAGTCGATCAGAGCAGTTTGGTGATTTCCTCGGCCGCCCGCTTGACGTCGAGGAAGATCAGGCCGAGCTTGGCGGTGGGCTTGGCCATGACCGTGACCACGGCCTCCTCGCCGGCGTGGGTCATCAGCACGTAGCCCTGGTCGCCCTTGATCAGGACCTGGTCGAGCTCGCCCCGGGCGAGTTCGCTGGCCGTGCGGTCACCCAGCGAGAGCATGGCCGCGCTCATGGCGCCGACGCGGTCCTCGTCCATGCCGGAAGGCAGCAGGGCGGCCATCATCAGGCCGTCGGTGGAGATCACGGCGGAGGCCTCGATATCGGCGGAGGTGCCGTTGAGCTCGCTCAGGATGGAATTCATGGTTTCTTCGCGCATGGCGTCGCTCCTCGTTTTCTTGTTGGTGGTGCGTGGTGCCTCAGGCGTCAGGCGTAGCGCTCACGGATCGTCTGGATGATATCCCAGTGTTCTTCCTCGACCAGGCGGAAGGCGTCCATCCCCAGGTCCTCGAGCACGGCGCGGCCGCGTTCCGAGTCGGCCATTCCCGAGAGGATCCCGGCGAGCGCGTCGGCATGGATGGCCTGCTGCGGATGCAGCATGAACATGTGGAAGGCGGTTTGCTCGCCGGATTCGTGCAGGACCTCGATGGACTTGCGGTTCAGACCGTTGAGGTCGTTGAAGAAGTCGCGGTAGAGAAAGCCGTAGGGCACCTCCTCGCGGTAGACGCTGTTGAGCACGGCCAGCCAGCTGGGCTTGTCGACGATCTCGCCCGGCCGGATGCCCTCGCGCTCGAGGACGTGGCGGGCGATGTTGGTCGGCAGCATGCTGGTGACCGAGGCCACGGGCTGGCCCTCCAGGGCCTTCAGTCCCCCCTCGTGGCGGGCCGAGGGCGAGGCGATGAAGACGGTCTCGTCGAACAGGTTGGTGGCCCGGCACAGGGGGATGAAGCCGTGTCCCTCCAGCAGCCGCAATGCATCCTGCGGGTTGGCGTAGATCAGGTCCGCCTCGTGCATGCCCTGGTGGAACTCGGCGAAGTCCATGGCCTGGTCGAAACGGATCGCGGCGTCGAGTTGCTGGCCGAGGTACTGGGCCAGCGCGAACCAGCGCTCGGGTCGCTTGGCGGTGTCGTGCGGGCAGACGCGCAGGGACCATTTCTCCATGGGGGGACTCCTTCGAATCAGGCGGGGCTTTCGCCGTAACGCTGGGTCAGGACCCAGGCCAGGTCGACCAGCGCCGGCTGGTTGAGGTTGGGCAGGCCGCTCAGGATCAGCACGAAACGGTGTGCACCGATGAACAGCGGCCAGAAGCCCAGTTCGCTGTTGCCGCCGGCGTTGACCAGCGCCCAGTTGTGGCTGTCCACGCCCATGTGCTCGGCCAGCAGGCGGTGGTGCCGGCTCTGCAGGGTGCCGATGTCGGCCGAGAGGGCCGACAGGGCCTCGGCGATGTCGTGCTCGAAGCCCTGGTTGGCCAGCTGCAGGCCGTGGGTGTCGGCGAGCAGGGCCTGCTGGTCGCCGGCGAGTTCGCGCACCAGCTTGGTCAGTACCGTGTCCAGGGTCCCCTCGGGCACCCGTCGCGACTCCTCCAGGCCCTGGATGAATTCCAGGCTCTGCAGGTGGTGGAGCAGCTCCATGCCCTCCTCGCCTTCACGGCCGGTGATCTGGCCCACGCTCGTCTCGGTGAGCCGCGGGGTGGCATCGGCGGAGAGCATGCGCAGCAGTGTCTCGCGCGCGGGGTCGGCCTCGGGCCTGGACACGGCGTGGTAGGCGCCGGCGGGCGTGGGCAGCAGGTGGTATTCTCCGAGCAGCTCGAAGTCGCTCATGGTCTCTCGTCCCTGTTGGCGGTGTGCGAAGCGTGATGGATCCCGTGTCTGTCCGTCGTGGTGTCAGCGCCCCAGCCAGCGCCGGATCAGGCCGCCGCGCTCGCCGCCGGCCGCGGCCTCCGAGCCCGCATCGAGGGCCACCATGTCCAGCACCAGCAGGGCGCTGAACAGGCCGAAGACATGCCGCAGCGGCACGCCGAGCACGCTCCCGGTCTCGATCAGCGAGGCGTGACTGTCGCGCCAGAATTGCGCCACCCGCGGCCCGTCGGGTACCGGGTGGAACCGCTCGAGGTCGGGCCAGTGGCGCAGCCGGACCGGCTGGCGGGGGTCGATGCCGTAGGGCACGCGGCCGCGGGCACTCCAGAGCGTGACCCGCCACAGGAGGGCATCCGCCTGTTCCCGGCGATGGCCTTCCTCCTGCAGGCGCTCCCATTCTTCCATGGTGATCTCCCGGCCACGCACCTGGCCGGAGGAGAGCGGCGCACGACACAGCGGCCGCAGCAGGGCATCGGGCATGTCGTTGATGACCTCCCCGTTGCCCGGCCCCACCACCAGCAGCCGGTTGGTGCCGGTGAGGCGCTGCGGGCGCCGGTTGCGCCGGGCGGTGGCCAGGGTGGCGGCGAGCACCCCCTGGAGATAGCGTTCCGGGGCGTAGTGGATGTCGGTCTTGCGCGCCGGGTCGGTGTAGGCCGCGTCTTCCAGTTCCCCGCAGCAGTCCGTGCCGTTGCCGCCGTTGCCGCCGTTGCGCCGGGGTGCCGGCGACGGCTCCGGGGCGTGGCCGGCGGATGCCGGGCGCAGCCCCTGGGCGCCGGGGAGTTCCAGGCCCATGCTGGCGGTTGCCCCGGCCTTGCGGTTCTCGGCCAGTTCGGGTTCGGCCGCGGCGGCCGGCGCCTCGGCCTCCGGGGCTTTCGCAGCCGGGGTCTCGGCCGGCGCGGGTTCGGCGGGTGCCTCGGCCGCGGTCGGGGTCCCGGTTTCCGCCGAGGCCGGTTCGGGCTCGGGTTCGGGCTCGGGTTCGGGCTCGGGCCCGGGCTTCGGCTCCGGTGGGGTAGGCGCGGGGGCCTGTTCGGGCCGGGGTCGTGACGGGGCGGGTTTCTCCTCGGCCCGTGCCTGTCGTTGCTCTTCCACCAGGGGCCGGAGCTCGTCGAGCGCGGCCAGGAACTGTTCCTTGTTGAAGGGCTTTTGCAGCCAGATCCCGCGGTCGATGGACTTCTCGCGCACCGACATCACCAGCGCCGGCTTGCGCACGTTGAGGCAGTAGTCGGCCCAGACGTCCCGGCCCTCGGGGGCGTCGAGGTCGACCGCCCCGATCTCGGCCGCGTCGCTGGAGACGATCTCGCAGCAGCCGCGTGCCGGACCGTCGAGGAACATGCGGAACATGCGCTCACCGCGCTCGGTGAAGCCGTGAATGGAAATCTTGACGGGGTCACGTTGGGGCATCGGCAATCACCGCTCGGCGTTCGGTTGCTGTGACGAGGCAGGCCAGCCGTCCGGCAGGGGCAGTCCCTGGCGCTCGAACCACGCGGTCATTCGATCACGGGCGACGTTGCCCGTCGAGCGCCCGTAGATCGCCAGCAGCTCGGCGGCGATGGCGGCATCGGCCGGGCTCTCCCTGAGGGCGGCCTCCAGCCGCTTGCGGGCCGCCTCGATCTGGCCGACACGGGCCAGTCGCGCGGCCTCCCGGCGGTCCGGGTCGGCGAAGGCCGTGGGCGTCCGTGCGTCTCGCCGGAGGATCTCCAGCCGGCCGGTGACGCCCTGGGTGAGCATGGTGTGGCGGATCCGCGCCAGGCCCGGGTCGTCGCTGCCCAGGCCGTCGTCGAGCCGCCGGCGAAGGAAGATGGCGGCCGTTTTCGGCAGGAACGGTTCGGCCTCGGCCAGCAGGCGCTCGCGCAACGGGCGACCGTAACGACCCAGGGCGATGAACAGATCCGCCATGGCGCCGGAGACCATCGACTTGGTGCCGTGCTCCTCGAGCAACCGGATTCGATGGAGATGCGCATGCAGGTCGCCGGGGCGGTCGTGGATGCGCTGGCCCAGCGAGCGGATGGTCGCCATGGGGTCCACGGGGTGGTCGCCCGTGGCCGGCATCGAACGGGCCACGGCAAGGGCGAAATGGGGATCCACCCTGCCGATCCCGCGGATGGCAGGGGGAGTACCGGTGGCCCGTATCAGGCGTTTTCCGTCATGCATCCTGCATCTCCCGGATCGTGCGGTCGACCGTCGGCGCGGGTGAGCGTCGGCCGGTCACCATGACAAACATAAGGTTTTGGAGTGGTCCGCGGCAACCCCTGCGTACATCGGCCGCCCTGTCCGAGGGATGCACGGGGGCGACCTGCTGCCCGGGCGACCGGCGCTCGCGCATCACTCGCCGGCGGCCAGCAGCAGGCGCGGGTCCACCCACTGGCGGTTGAGCGCCAGGCCCCAGTGCAGGTGCGCCCCGGTGACCCGCCCGGTGGCCCCCACCGTGCCCAGCACCTCGCCCCGGGCCAGGGTGTCGCCCTCGCTCACGCGGGGTTGGTCGAGATGGGCGTAGAAACTGACCACGCCCTGGCCGTGGTCGACGTAGACGCAGTTGCCGGAAAAGAAGAAGTCGCCCACCAGGGCCACCCGGCCGGGGGCCGGCGCACGGATCGGGGTACCCCGGGGGGCGGCGATGTCCACGCCGGAGTGCGGGCTGCGGGGCTTGTCGTTGAAGAAACGACGGGTGCCGAACTCGCCGCTGATCCGGCCCTTCACCGGCCATTGGAAGGCCAGGTGCGCCCGGTCCTCGCGGAACGTTTCCAGGACCGCTGCCTTCTGGCGGTGCTCGCGGGCGATGCGCTCGAGGTCGCTGGCGTTGGGCGTGACCTTGCGGCGGTTCTTGATGGTGATGTACTCGGCCCCGTACTCGTGGGGTTCGACCTCGAAAAAGCGTTTGGCCAGCGCGCCGTTGTGGCTGCGGACCTCGACGTGGTGCTCGCCCGGCTCGGCGTCCAGGGCGATGCCCACCACCGCCTGCCAGTGCCCGCCGTCGCGTTGCACGGTCACGGGGTTGCCGGCATAGCTCACCTCGGCCGGGGCACCGCCGAGGTCGGGCAGGGTGACGACGGCGATGCCGCCGGGCACCGGCCGGTTCTGGGGCAGGCCCCAGGCCGGCAGGCTCAGCATCAGCGACAGCAGCAGGAGGAGGCGGAGCATGGTCTTTTTCCCCGTGGTGATCGATCGGTCCGCCCGGCCGGGCGGCGCAGTCCTCAAACTAGCATCCCCCGGGCCGGCGGGCCAGCCGGGGGCGCTGCTCGTGCTAACCTCGCATGGATTCGGGGCGCGCGCCGTGCCTGCCGCTTGCCGGGCCCCGCGCGTGGTGCGATTCACGGGGCGCGGTGTGGATGGGGCGGGAGGCCGCGGGCGTCGGGGATGCCGGCATCCCGTTGCGGGCCGTGTCCCCGGCGGCCGCGACCCGACCGGTAACGCGACAGGGAGGAGGCCATGGCGGATTTCCTGCTGGGACTGCGAACGGTGTTGGAGGCGCTGGGGCTCTTGCGTGCCCCGGGGCTGCGACGTTTCGTGCTCGTCCCCCTGCTGGTGAACATCCTGCTCTTCACGGGCGCCATCGTCTTCGCCTGGCAGGGCCTGGATGCCTGGCTGGACACCCTCCTGCCCCAGTGGCTGGAATGGGCGGCGTTCGTGCTGCTGCCGCTGCTGGCCCTGGTGCTGCTGATCGTGGTGTTTTTCAGCTTCACCTTCGTCGCCCAGTTCATCGCCGGGCCCTTCAACGGCCTGCTGGCCGCCCGGGTGGAGGCGCGCGAGACCGGTCGGCGCCCGCCGCAGGGCGAGGCGGGACTGCTGCGCGAGCTGGTCGCGGGGCTCGGCGGCGAGTTGCGCCGGCTGGGCTTCGGCCTGGCCTGGATGGTGGGACTGCTGCTGTTGTCGCTGATCCCGGTGGTCAACCTGCTGGCGGTGGTCTTCGGTGCCTGGTTGCTGGCCGTGGAATACGCCGACGCGCCCATGGGCAATCACGGCATCGGGTTTCGCCAGCAACGCGAGCGGCTCCGGCAGCGACGCATGCTCTCGCTCGGCATGGGCGCCGGGATCATGGTGCTCACGCTGGTGCCCGTGCTCAACTTCTTCGCCATGCCCGCCGGCGTGGTGGCGGCCACGCTGGTCTGGAGCCGCGAGCTGGCGCCGGCGGAGTGAGGCCGGTGAGTGGTCGAGTGGAGAAGGGGCGGGTGCGGCGGCTCGTGGCCTCACCCGCTCATCGATCGGCACCGCCCCGGGCCAGCAGGGCGGCGCCATAGGCCGCCTCGGTCTGTTCGGCGGGCCGCAGGGCCGTGCCCAGCAGGCGTCCGCGGATGATCGTCCACTGCGGATTGCTCGCCCCGCCGCCGACGCTGCGCACGCTCTCCGGCCAGGGGGCGCCCAGGGCCCGGAGCCTGCGGTAGCCGTCGCGCTCGATGCGGGCGATGCCCTCCAGCAGGCCGTGGAGAAAGCGGGCATCGTCGCGGGGGCGAGGGGTGAGCTTCGGCCGGCGGTCGGGGTCGGCCACGGGGAAACGCTCGCCGATGCCGTCGAGAGGGTCGTATTCCAGGCAGCTGCGCCGGGTGGGGTCGATGCGCCGGCTGAGCGCGGCCAGCTGCCGATCGTCGAAGAAGCGCCGCAGGACCGCGCCGCCGGTGTTGGAGGCGCCGCCGGCGAGCCAGAGCCGGCCCAGGCGGTGGGAGTAGGCGCCGTGGGCCGGCGAGAAGACCGGCTCGCTGCTGATCAGCTTGATCGCCAGCGTGCTGCCCAGCGAGGTCACCGCCTCGCCGGGGCAGCGGGCCCCGGTGGCCAGCGTGGCGGCGATGCTGTCGGTGGTGCCGGCGACCACCGCGGCCGAGGCCGGCAGGCCGTAGCGGGCCGTGGCGGCCGCGCCGACCGGGCCGATGGGCTCGCCCGGGTCGATCACCGCCGGCAGCCGTGCCCGGTCGACGCCAAGCCCCTCCAGCCAGTCCGGCCAGCGGTCGGCGACGGGGTCGAAGCCCGTCTTCAGGGCATTGTTGGTGTCGGTCACGTCGAAGGTGCCGGTGAGCTGGCCGACCACCCAGTCGGCCTGGTGGAGCAGCCGCCAGTCGCCGTCCAGCGGTCTCGACTGCAGCCAGAGCAGCTTGGCCAGGCCGCCGGTCGCCCCGTGGGCGCCGGAGTCGGTGGGGGCAGCCCCGGCGATGCGCCGGGCCTCGTCGGTGGCGCGGGCGTCGGCGTACATCAGCGCCGGGGTCAGCGCCCTGCCGGCGGCATCGGCCAGCAGCACGCTGCCGGAGGTGGCGTCCACCGCCACCCGGCGCACGTCGGCCAGCGGGTGGTGGGCGCGCAGGTCGGCGAAGGCGCGCTCCAGGGCGGTCGCCCAGGTCGCCGGGTCCTGCTCGCGGCAGGGGCCCTCGCCGCGGGGCGGGGGCAGGGGGGCGCGGCCCCAGCCGCGGATCGCCGCCCCTTCGTCGATCAGGCACAGGCGGACGCCCGAGGTGCCGACGTCGATGCCCAAGAACATCAGCGAGTCACGGCAGCTGGACGGGGGTGGGCGGCTGCCAGTCCGGGGCGCGGTGTTCCACCACCACGTTGGTGTAGATCCCGCCGCGCACGTTCCACTCGCCGGTCACGCGCATGAAGCGGGGCGCGGTGGCGGCCACCAGGTCGGCGAGGATGCCGTTGGTCATGGCCTCATGGAAGCCGCCTTCCTCGCGAAACGACCACATGTAGAGCTTGAGTGCCTTGAGCTCGACGCACTTCTCGTCGGGCACGTAGTCGATGTGGATGGTGGCGAAGTCCGGCTGGCCGGTCTTGGGGCACAGGCAGGTGAACTCGGGCACCCGGATGCGGATGGTATAATCGCGCTCCGGATGGGGGTTGTCGAAGGTTTCCAGTGTCTTGCTGGGACGGGTGGACATGGGATGACCTCTTCATTTTGCGCCGGCCGCCGGCGGTGGGTTCGCGGCCCCTTGGTTGTCCCGGGGCGCGGCGAGTTCCCCGTCGCGGGCGGCGCCGCATTATAACCAAACCGCCGGGATGCGCCTTAAGACCATCAAGCTCGCCGGGTTCAAGTCGTTCGTCGACCCCACGCAGATCCACTTCCCCTCCAACCGGGTGGGGATCGTGGGGCCCAACGGCTGCGGCAAGTCCAATACCATCGACGCCGTGCGCTGGGTGATGGGCGAGTCCTCGGCCCGCCACCTGCGCGGCCAGAACCTCGAGGACGTGATCTTTTCCGGCGCCGCCACCCGCCAGCCCGTGGGGCAGGCCTCGGTGGAGCTGGTCTTCGACAACAGCGAGGGACGCTGCGGCGGGGAATACGCCCGCTTCAACGAGATCTCGGTCAAGCGGGTGGCCACCCGCGAGGGCCAGTCCAGGTACTTTCTCAACAACACCCGCTGCCGCCGGCGCGACATCGCCGACATCTTCCTGGGGACCGGCCTCGGGCCGCGCAGCTACGCCATCATCGAGCAGGGCATGATCTCCCGGCTGGTGGAGGCCCGTCCCGAGGACATCCGCGTCTACGTCGAGGAGGCCGCGGGCATCTCCAAGTACAAGGCCCGCCGGCGCGAGACCGAGAACCGCATCCGCCACACCCGCGAGAACCTCGAGCGCCTGGAGGACATCCGCGGCGAGCTGGCCGAGCGCCTCCAGCGCCTGGAACAGCAGGCCCGCACCGCCGAGCGCTACCGCGAACTCAAGCGCGAGCTGGCCACGCTGCGGGCCCGGCTGCTGGCGACGCGCTGGCGCGACATCGAGGCCGAGCGGGAAAGCCGCATCGCCGGCATCCGCGAGACCGCCCGCGAGCACGAGCGCCACCTCACCGAGCAGCGTCGCCTGGAGGCCGAACTGGAAGCCGGCCGCGAGGCGCTGGAGGCGCGCAACGAGGCCGTGGACCGGGCCCAGGCCGCCTTCTACCAGGCCGGTGCCGAGGTCTCCCGGCTGGAGGCGCGCATCGAGCACCGCCGCGAGCTCGACCGTCGCCAGGCGGCCGACCGCGACGAGGCCCGCGCGGCGCTGGAAGAGACCCGGGAGGCGCTCGAGGCCGAGCGCGAACGGAGCGAGGAACTGGCCGAGACCCTCGAGGAGCGCGAGGAGGCCCGGGAGATCGCCGCCGAGACCCTGGAGACCGCCGAGGCCTCGCTGGAGCAGGCCGAGGCCGGGATGGAGGCCTGGTCGGCCGACTGGGAGGCCTTCCGCGAGGCCCAGGCCGAGCCGGTGCGGGTCCAGGAGGTGGAGCGCCGCCAGGTGAGCACCCTGGCCGCCCAGGTGGAGCGCCACCGCCAGCAGCTCGCCGAGCTCGAGGACGTCGTCGAGGACGGGCCCGCGGCCGGCGAGCTCGCCGACCTGGAGGCAGCCCTGGAGGAGGCGGGCGAGCGGCGCGCCGAGCTCGAGGCCGAGCGCGAGAGTCGCCAGGCCCGGCTGGCGGAAGCCCGTCAGCGCCTCGAAACCGCCCGGCGCGAGCGCGAGGCCCGCGCCGAGGCCGTGCAGCAGGACCGCGCCCGGCTGGCCTCGCTCAACACCCTGCAGGAGGCCGCGCTGGCACCGGAGGACGAGGCCCTGGCCGATTGGCTGGCCGAGGCGGGCATCGACGGCAACCGGCGCCTGGCCCAGGTGCTGACGGTGGAGGATGGCTGGGAGCGCGCGGTGGAGCTGGTGCTGGGGCACTGGCTGGACGCACCGCTGGTGGATGCCCTGGCACCGGAACCGTCGCCGGCGGCCGGCCTGGCGCTGATCCGGCGGGGCGAGGCGGAGGCGGCCGGGGCCGGCATGCTGGCCGCCCGCGTGCGCGCCCCGGCGCGCCTCGCGCAGTGGCTGGCCGGCGTGCAGGCGGTGGCGGATGCCGAGACCGCCTGGGCCCGGCGCGAGACCCTGGGGCCGGGCGAGTCGGTGATCACCCCGGACGGCCTGTGGCTGGGGCCGGACTGGCTGCGCACCGCCGAGGCCGGTGACTCGGATGCCGGCGTGCTGGCCCGCGAACGGGCCATCACCGAGCTCGAGTCGCGTATCGAGTCCGGCGAGGCGGCGCTGGCGGCCGCCGAGGCCGAGGTGGACGCGGCGGCCGAGGCCGTGGAGGCGGCCGAGGCCGGCGAGCGGGCGGCGCAGGCGCGGGTCAACCGTGCCCACGGCGAGGAGAGCACGGCCCGCTCCGAGCTGCACGCGGCCCGGGTGGAGGCCGAGCAGGCCCGCCTGCGCGAAGAGGAGCGCCGGCGGCGCGCGGCGGAGCTGGCCGAGCGCATCGCCGAGGACGAGGCCGCCCTGGAGGAGAGCCGGGAGCGGGTGGAGGCGGCCGAGGAGCGCCTGGAGACCCTGGCCGAGGAACGCGAGGCCCTGGAGCAGCGGCGCGAGCGGTTGCGCATCACCCTCGAGGAGACCCGCGGCCGGGTGCGCGAGGTGCGTGGCCGCAGCCATGACCTCACCGTGGCCGTGGAGGGCCTGCGCCGCGACCGCCAGGCCGCGGTCGAGGGTCTGCGCCGGCTGGAGGCGCAGCGCGCCCGCCAGGCCGAGCGCCTCGAGCGGCTGGCGGCCGCCGAGAGCGCCGACGACACGCCGGTGGCCGAACTCGAAGCCGAGCTGGAGGCCCTGCTCGAGGGCCGGCTGGCGGCCGAGAAGACCCTGGAGGCCGCGCGCCGGGAGCAGGCGGAGACCGAGACCGCGCAGCGTGAGCGCGAGTCCTCCCGTTCGGCCGAGGAACAGGCGGTGGCCGCGCTGCGCGACGAGATCGAGGCCGCCAAGCTCGCCGAGCAGGAACTGCGGGTGCGGGCCCAGACGGTGCGCGAGCAGCTGGTCGAGGAGGCCGAGGCCGAACCTGCCGAGGTGCTCGCCGGCATGGACATTGATGCCTCCGCCGAGGCGCTGGGCGCGGAGGTGGAGCGCCTGGAAGGCCGGATCAGGCGCCTGGGCAACATCAACCTCGCCGCCATCGACGAGTTCCGCGAGCAGAGCGAACGCAAGACCTACCTCGACGAGCAGCACGCCGATCTCGAACAGGCCCTGGCGACGCTGGAATCGGCCATCGCCCGCATCGACCGCGAGACCCGCTCGCGCTTTCGCGAGACCTTCGAGCGGATCAACACCAACCTGCGCGAGATCTTCCCCAAGCTCTTCGGCGGCGGCGAGGGCTTTCTCGAGATGACCGGCGAGGACCTGCTGGACACCGGTGTGGCCATCATGGCCCGTCCACCGGGCAAGCGCATCACCCACATCCACCTGATGTCGGGCGGCGAGAAGGCGCTCACCGCGGTGGCCATGGTCTTCTCCATCTTCCGCCTCAACCCGGCGCCGTTCTGCCTGCTCGACGAGGTGGACGCGCCGCTCGACGATGCCAACGTCGGCCGCTTCTCGGAGATGGTTCGCGAGATGTCCGAGCAGGTACAATTCATCTTCATTACCCACAACAAGGTCACGATGGAGCTCTCCTCCCATCTGACCGGGGTCACCATGCGCGAACCGGGGGTCTCGCGGGTGGTGGCCGTGGATGTCGAGGAGGCGGTCCGTATCGCCGGCAGCTGAGCGGCGGGCCGCCCGTCCGGGTGCGAACGCAGTTATCGGGTCGAATATCGGTATGGAAGGTTTTCGCTGGATTCTCCTGGGCCTGGGCGTGCTGGTCATCGCCGGGATCTATCTCTACAGCCGTCAGCGGCGTGACGGGCGCGTGCGCGTGCCGCTGCAGGACGAGCCGGGCGAGGATCCCATCGACTGGTACGTGGGCGAGAACGCAGCCCGCGAGAGCGAGGCCGATCCCGCGCTGGACATTAACACCGACGACGTCGCCGACGAGCCCGACCGTTTCGAACCCACCGTGGGCGACGAGGGCGTGGGACCGGTGCGCCGGCCCGGCGCCGACTCCGCGCCCGAATCGGCCCCGGAGGCCGGCTTCCAGCCCGAGATGCCCGAGCTGCGTACCCGCGATCGCGGAAACCCCGCGCAGCCCCCGGCGGAGCCGGAGGCGCCCGATGCACCGGGCGAGTCCGCCGAGCCGGCCACGGTCGGCAGCGGCGAGTCGACCGAGCAGGGCGGCAGCGAGGAGATCCTGGTGGTCCTCCACCTCGTGGCCCGGGACGTCGAGGTCGGCATGCCGGGCGAGGCCATCCGCCGCGCCGCCGAGGCCGAGGGCCTGGTCTTCGGCGACATGGACATCTTCCACTACCGGGCGGACGGCCACGCCCTGTTCAGCCTGGTCAACGCCGTGGCCCCGGGGCATTTCGACATCGAGTCGATGGATTCCCTGCGGACCCCGGCCCTGAGCCTGTTCATGCAGCTGCCCAAGCCGGTGGACTCGGCCATGGCGCTCGACATCCTGCTCGAACGGGCCCGCGCCCTGGCCGAGCGCCTGGACGCGCGCCTGGTCGACGAGCACAAGCGCCCGCTGGACGCCAGCATCGAGCAGCGCCTGCGCGAGCAGGTGGCCTTTGCCTGCTGATCCCCCGCCGCCGAGAAACACCGGGATTCCCATGACCGAGGACGACGCCCGCGAGCGCATCGCCGAGCTGCGCCGCCTGATCGAGCGCTACAACCACGAGTACTACGTGCTCGACCAGCCCTCCGTGCCGGATGCCGAGTACGACCGGTGCATGCGCGAGCTGGAGCGACTGGAATCGGAGCACCCCGAGCTGGTCACCGAGGACTCCCCCACGCGGCGGGTGGGGGCCGAGCCCTCGGCAGCCTTCGGCGAGGTGCGCCACGACGTCCCCATGCTCTCGCTGGAGAATTGCTTCGACGAGGGCGAGATGCGCGATTTCGACCGCCGGGTGCGCGAGCGGCTGGGGCAGGCGGGGCCGGTGACCTACGCCGCCGAGCCCAAGCTCGATGGCCTGGCGGTGAGCCTGCGCTACGAAGACGGCCACCTGGTCCGGGCCGGGACCCGCGGGGACGGGCGCACCGGCGAGGACGTGACCGCCAACGTGCGCACCATCGACGCCGTGCCCCTGCGCCTGCGCGGGGAGGGGTGGCCCGCGGTGCTGGACGTGCGCGGGGAGGTCTACATGCCCCTGGCGGGCTTCGAGGCGCTCAACGAACGGGCCCGCGAGCGGGGCGAGAAGACCTTCGTCAACCCGCGCAACGCCGCCGCCGGCAGCCTGCGCCAGCTCGACCCGCAGGTGACCGACCGCCGGCCGCTGTCGATCTTCTTCTACGGCGTGGGCCGGGCCGAGGGCGTCGACCTGCCCGACAGCCACCTGGAGGTGCTCGCCCGCCTGCGCGACTGGGGCCTGCGGGTCTGTCCCGAGCGGCGCCCGGTCGAGGGCGTGAACGGCTGCCTGGACTACCACGCGGAGCTGGCCGGCAAGCGCGACTCGCTGGACTACGACATCGACGGCGTGGTGTTCAAGGTCGACTCCCAGGCCCTGCGCGACGAGCTGGGCTTCGTGGCCCGCGCCCCGCGCTGGGCCATCGCCTACAAGTTCCCCGCCGAGGAGGAGCTCACCCGGGTGGAGGACGTGGAGTTCCAGGTGGGGCGCACCGGCGCGCTGACCCCGGTGGCCCGCCTGGAGCCGGTCTTCGTCGGCGGGGTGACGGTGAGCAACGCCACCCTGCACAACATGGACGAGATCGAGCGCAAGGACGTGCGCATCGGCGACACCGTGAGCGTGCGCCGGGCCGGGGACGTGATCCCCGAGGTGGTTTCCGTGGTTCGGGAGCGACGGCCGGCCGATGCCCGCAAGGTGGAGCTGCCCGAGCGCTGCCCGGTCTGCGGTTCCGAGGTGATCCGCCCCGAGGGCGAGGCGGTGGCCCGCTGTAGTGGCGGGCTGTACTGCCCGGCCCAGCGCCGCGAGGCCATCAAGCACTTCGCCTCGCGCCGGGCCATGGACATCGACGGCCTGGGCGACAAGCTGGTGGAGCAGCTGGTGGATGCCGGGCTGGTGGAAAACCTCGCCGACCTCTACCGGCTCGAGGCCGAGGCGGTGGCCGAGCTGCCGCGCATGGGGGAGAAATCGGCCCACAACCTCGTCGACGCCATCGACGCCAGCCGCCGGCCGACGCTGGGGCGCTTCATCTTCGCCCTCGGCATTCCCGGCGTGGGCGAGGAGAACGCCCAGGCCCTGGCCGAGCATTTCGGCGACATCCGGGCCCTGGCCCGGGCGACGCGGGACGATTTCGTAAAGGACCGCGGGGTGCGCCACGTGGGCCCGAAGACCGCCGAGAGCATCGTCGGCTACTTCGACGAGCACGGCCTGCCCGACTGCGGCGACGCGGAACTCGCCGAATGCCTGGAATCCCTGGGCATCCCCAACGTCACCGGCCGGGTGGCCGAGGCCCTCGCCGAGCGCTTCGACGGCATCGGGGCCCTCGCCGCGGCCGGCCGGGAGGCACTGGAGAACCGCCGCGAGGTGAAGGTCGCCGGCATCGGCGAGGTGCTGGCGGACAACATCGTTCGCTTCTTCGCCCAGGACCACAACCAGGAGGTCCTCGAGCAGCTGCTCGAGGCGGTGGAGCCACAAGCCGAGGCAAGCGAGACGGCGGCCTCGGATCGCCTGGCCGGGAAAACCTACGTGCTCACCGGCAGCCTGGAGCGCTTCACCCGCCCGGAGGCCAGGGAGCGGCTGGAGGCGCTGGGGGCCAGGGTCACGGGCAGCGTCTCGGGCCGGACCACGGCGGTGATCGCCGGCGCCGACCCGGGCTCCAAGGTCGACAAGGCGCACAAGCTCGGGATCGAGGTGCTGGACGAGGACGACCTGCTGGCCCTGCTGGACGGCGAGGCGGGCTGAGCGGTTCATCCACCCCTCACCCCATCCCCTCTCCCGGGGGGAGAGGGGCCGGGCGCGGCCGGTCTGCACGGCATGCCGATGCGCTTGTGCCGTCCTTTTGACGAGGGGACGCGCTGCCTCTCCCGAGGAGAGCGGCCGGGCGTCACTCCCGGGGGCTTGATGATGCACCCGGCTCCCCTCTCCCCCCGGAAAGGGGCCGGCCTCGGCCCCGGCGGCACGGCGATGCCCTCGCTCCCCCGGGGAAAGGGGCCGGGCGTCACTCCCGGGGGCTGGGCGATGCACCCGGCTCCCCTCTCCCCCCGGGAAAGGGGCCGGGCGTCACTCCCAGGGACTGGGCGCTGCACCCGGCTCCCCTCTCCCTCCGGGAGAGGGGTCGGGGGTGAGGGCGATCTCGGAACCGGGTAGGGCAGCTCGCGGAATTCCAGTGCCGGGCCGTCTTCGTCCAGGTGGAAGGGGCCGCCCGCGTCGAAGGGCTTGAGCTTCATCACCGCCAGCACGGCCTGGCCGCCAGGGCTTGCCGGTGCCCCGGGCTCCCTCTCCCGAGGCGAACGGGCCCGGCCTCGGCCCCGGGGGCTGGGCGATGCACCCGGCTCCCCTCTCCCTCCGGGAGAGGGGTCGGGGGTGAGGGCTATCTCGGAACCGGGTAGGGCAGCTCGCGGAATTCCAGCGCCGGGCCGTCTTCGCCCAGGTGGAAGGGGCCGCCCGCGTCGAAGGGCTTGAGCTTCATCACCGCCAGCACGGCCTGGCCGCTGTCGGGGTGGGGCGCGGCGGAGACCACTTCCCCGGCCGGCTTGCCGTCCTCGCCCACCACGGCGGTGTCCGGTGCCGGGGTCTCCTCGGTGTCGGCGACGGCGAGGAACATGCGCCGGTTGGGCTTGCCCAGGTAGTGCATCCGGGCGATGACCTCCTGGCCCGGGTAGCAGCCCTTCTTGAAGCTCACGGCATTGATCAGGTCGAGGTTGGCCATCTGCGGGACGAAGGCCTCCTGCGTGGCCGCGAAGACGTTCGGCAGGCCGGCCAGGATGTCGAGCAGGCGCCAGTTGTCGGCGCCCACCGGTGCCCCGCGGACGTTGAAGCGCTCCCAGAGCTGCTGCATGGTCTCCAGCTCGCCGTAGAGCTCGAAGCGCGGGTGCGGGGCCCCGGGCACGCGCACCGCGGAAACGTCGGCGAGTTCCACGGCCTCGTCGACGTCGCCGGGCATCCGGCCCAGGGCCGCCTCCAGCTCCGCCTCGGCGTCCGGGCCCGCCAGGCCGAAGCGCACCAGGGAGTCGTCGGCGTCTTCGAGCGTGACCTGGCTGCGCAGGACGAACATCCGCAGGCGCTTGAGCGTGCTTTCCAGGATCTCGCGGGGCAGGCGCAGGTAGAAGGCCTCCTGGCGCATGAACAGGCGCATGAAGGCGATCATCCGGCCCTTGGGCGAGCAGTAGGCGCTCAGCTGGCTGAGGTCGGGGCCGACGGCGTTGACGTCGCTGGTCAGCTGGTTGTGGAGGAAGTCCCGGGTGTCGTTGCCGTAGGCGCTGATCAGCCCGGTGTGGCTGAGATCGCAGATCACGGTGCCGGTGGTGCTGATCTGGCGTTCACGGTTGGGGTTGCCGAAGCTCTGCACCCGCTCGTCCACGAATTCGGCTCCGGCGTCGGTGAGAAACGCTCGCCATTCCGGTTTCATGATCGGCCTCCGATGGTTGCGCCCCGGCGCGCCGGGGAAATCGAGTCCCAATATAGCATGGAGGGCCGGGCGCCCCGCGAGGGCCACGCCCGCCGGGGAAACGCGGGATTCACGGCGGGGCGGGGCCGCCTTCCCGGGGGCAGCGGGGATGGCCCGGACGGGCTATACTGGGGCTGTGTCGATCGTCCGGCCACCGTTTCCCCGGGAGGAGCCTTGCCAGGAATGCGCCCGCAACCCCCGAGCCAGCCCCGCCGACGCCCGGTCTATCTCGACCTGTTCCAGATCCGTTTCCCGTTGATGGCGATCACCTCCATCGCCCACCGCATCAGCGGCGTGCTGATGATCCTGGCGATCGGTCCGGCGGTCTACGCCCTGTCGTTGAGCCTCTCCGGGCCCGCGGGCTTCCAGCGGGTGCAGGCCGCGCTGGACAGCGGGCCGGCGTGGTTGGTGCTGGTGGTGATCGGCTGGGGTTTCGCCCACCACTTCTTTGCCGGCCTGCGCTATCTGCTGATGGACATCGGCCGCGGCATGGAGCGTGAGACGGCACGCCGGAGCGCGCTGGCCACGCTGGTGCTCGGGGTGGCGGGGGCCATCGCGATCGGGTGGTGGCTGGCATGAGCGGGTTTTCCGGCATGGGGGCCTGGCTGCTCCAGCGGCTGACGGCGGTCTACCTGGTGGTGTTCACGGTCTGGGCCGGTATCCGCCTGGCCCTGGCCGATCCGTGGAGTTACGCCGCCTGGTCGGGCTGGCTGGGCGAGCCGGTCAACGCGGCGCTGGCCTGGCTGTTCGGGGTGAGCCTGCTGGCCCACGCCTGGGTGGGCGGGCGCGACGTGCTCATCGACTACATTCACCCGCTGGGGCTGCGCCTGGCGCTGCTGAGCCTGCTGGCCGGCTGGCTGCTGGGTTCGGGCCTGGTGTTCACGGCATTGGTGGTATCGGCATGAGACCCGAGAGGCGACGTTTCGACGCCCTGGTGATCGGCGCCGGCGGGGGCGGGCTGCGCGCGGCCCTGCAGCTGGCCAACGCCGAGGCCACGGTGGCGGTGGTGTCCAAGGTGTTTCCCACCCGCTCGCACACGGTCGCGGCCCAGGGCGGGGTGAACGCCTCGCTGGCCAACGTGCTGCCGGACAACTGGCACTGGCACATGTTCGACACCATCAAGGGCAGCGACTACCTGGGCGACCAGGACGCCATCGAGTACATGTGCCGGGCCGCGCCCAAGGCGGTCTACGAGCTGGAGCACTTCGGCGTGCCGTTCTCCCGGCTGGAGAACGGGCGCATCTACCAGCGGGCCTTCGGCGGCCAGAGCCAGCATTTCGGCGGCGAGCAGGCCGCGCGCACCTGTGCCGCCGCCGACCGCACGGGGCATGCGATCCTCCACTCGCTCTACCAGCAGAACATCCGCGCCCGCACCCACTTCTTCGACGAGCACTTTGCCCTCGACCTGCTGCGCGACGAGTCCGGGCGGGTGCTGGGCGCGCTGGTCTTCGACATCGCCACCGGCGAGTCGGTGGTCATCGAGGCCAAGGTGACGCTGCTGGCCACCGGCGGTGCGGCACAGGTCTATCGCACCAACACCAACGCCCTGATCAACACCGGCGACGGCATGGCCATGGCGCTGCGCGCCGGCGTGCCGCTGCAGGACATGGAGTTCGTCCAGTTCCATCCCACCGGCATTGCCGGCAAGGGGATGCTGATTACCGAGGGCGTGCGCGGCGAGGGCGGCTACCTGGTCAACGGCGAGGGCGAGCGCTTCATGGAGCGCTACGCGCCCAACGCCCGGGACCTGGCCAGCCGCGACGTGGTCAGCCGGGCCATCGTCACCGAGATCCGCGAGGGGCGGGGTTGCGGCCCGCGCAGGGACCACGTCCTGCTCAAGCTCGACCACCTGGGCGAGGCGCTCATCAACCGCCGGCTGCCGGCGATCCGGGAGACGGCCCGCACCTTCGTCAACGCCGACCCGGTGCGCGATCCCATCCCGGTGTTTCCCACCGCGCACTACACCATGGGCGGCATCCCCACCAACCGCCACGGCCAGGTGGTGGCCCCCACCGCGGACGCTCCCGAGGAGCCGGTGGAGGGGCTCTACGCGGTGGGCGAGTGTGCCTGCGTGTCGGTGCATGGTGCCAACCGGCTGGGCGGCAACTCGCTGCTCGACATCGTGGTCTTCGGCCGGGCGGCGGCCAACCACATGATCGACTACCTCGCCGAGCACCGTTACCACCGTCCCCTGCCCGAGGCGGCCGTCGAGGGGCCCAGGGCCCGGCTGGATCGCTGGGACGAGGCCCGGGGCGAGGCCTCGGTGCCGGAACTGCGCCGGGAACTGCAGCGCACCATGGAAGAGTACGCCGGCGTGTTCCGCGAGCAGGAGAGCCTGGACGAGGGCGTGGCCCGGGTCCGGGCCATCCGCGAGCAGCTGGAGCTGGCGGCGATCGGGGACCACAGCCGGGTGTTCAACACCGCCCGGGTGGAGGCCCTGGAGCTGGTCAACCTCGCCGACGTGGCACTGGCGGTGGTCACCTCGGCGGCCGCCCGCCGCGAGAGTCGCGGGGCGCATTCCCGGGTGGACCATCCCGACCGCGACGATGCCCGCTGGCTCAAGCACAGCCTGTTCTCGCTCGCCGAGGGCATGGACTACAAGCCGGTGCGCATCAAGCCGCTGACCGTGGACAGTTTCCCGCCCAAGGAACGGACCTACTGAGGAGCCGAGCATGGCCGACTGGCAGCCGCTCAGATTCATGCAGGCGCCGGGCCCGAAGGCGGGCCGGATGCGCTTCTCCGTCTACCGTTTCGACCCCGAGGGGGACGCCGGCCCGGGCACGCAGGAGTACGTGCTCGACGATCTCACTCCCGACATGATGCTCCTCGATGCCCTGCTGCGGATCAAGGAGCAGGACGAGACCCTGGGCTTTCGCCGCTCCTGCGGCGAGGGGGTCTGCGGTTCGGATGCCATGAACATCAACGGCCGCAACGGCCTGGCCTGCATCACCCGCCTGGGCGAGCTGGTGGAGCCGGTGAAGCTGCGACCGCTGCCCGGCATCCCGGTGATCCGCGACCTGATCGTGGACATGGACAACTTCTACCGCCAGTACCGCGAGGTGGAGCCCTGGCTGCAGGCCCGCGAGGCCCAGCCCGAGGTGGAGCGCTTCCAGCTCCCCGAGGAACGCGAGCGGCTGGACGGGCTCTACGAGTGCATCCTCTGCGGCTGCTGCTCGGCGGCCTGTCCCTCCTACTGGTGGAACCCCGACCGCTTCCTCGGGCCGGCGGCGCTGCTGCAGGCCGCTCGTTTCATCGAGGACAGCCGCGACGAGGCCTGCGACAAGCGCCTCGACCAGCTCGACGACGCCTACAAGCTCTTCCGGTGCCACAGCATCATGAACTGCGTCGACGTCTGCCCCAAGGGCCTCAACCCCACCGAGGCCATCGAGCGCATCCGCAAGCGGATGCTGCGCAACTCGACGTAGCGGGTGTGCGTGGGCGAGGGCGGGCCGCATCGATGATGCGGTTCGTTTCGCGCACCGCTTCAGCGAATGGGCTCGTTTGGTGCACCCCGGCATCGATGCGGTTGGTTTTCTTCACCCCATCATCGATGCGGTTCGCTTCGCTCACCGCATCCTACGGGGTGGGAGGGGTGAGCGCCGATCGGAGCAACACTGAATACTGGACAATCGATTGACCATGGCCCGTGACGCCCGCATCGACCCTGCCCGCCTGCGTTTCCGCTGTCGACGCGGAATGCGCGAGCTCGACCTGATGCTGGTGCCCTTCGCGGAGCGGGCCCTGGACGGGCTGGACGCGCGGGAGCGGGGCGCGTTCGCCGAGCTGCTGGAGGCCGAGGACGCGGTCCTGCTGGGGTGGCTGCTGGGCCGGGAAGAACCGGAGGACAGGGATGTCGCCGCGATCGTCGAGCGGATACGCCACGCCGCTGGTTCTTGAGCCGCGGCCCTCGCGCTGGCTGCTGGGCCCGGTGTTCGCGGGGCACGCCGCGATCATGCTCCTGCTGCCGTTCACCACGCTGCCGACCGGGCTCTGGCTGCTGGCCGAGGGGCTGGTCGGCTGGAGCCTCTGGCGGATCGATCGCTGCCATCGCCGGCAGGACTGCGATCACTCGGTGATTCGCCTGGAGTGGCGCCGCGGCAACAGCTGGCTGGTGGGGCAGGCCGACGGCACCACCTGGATGGCCGAGCTGGGACCGGGGACCCTTCTCACGCCCTATCTCGTCGGCCTCGACCTGCGCCTGGACACGGGCCGCCGCATCGACGTCATCCTGCCACCCGACGCCCTGCCGGCCGACGCGTTCCGGCGGCTGAAGGTGCGGCTCAGGATCGAGGGGCGCGGGCGCCGGGAAGGGCCGTGAAGCCGCGGCCCGGTTCGCCCGGGTGCAAGGGCGGGTCAGGCGCTCGCGGCCAGGGCCCGGTACCGGTCGTGGAGATCGTTCACCCGCTCCTCGAGTGCGGAGAGGTCGCCGGTATTGTCGATGCGGTCATCCGCCCGGGCACGGCGTGCCTCGTCGGTGGCCTGGGCGGCCATGATGCGCCGGACCTGCCCGGCGTCGACCGCGTCGCGCTCGATCACCCGCCGTTCCCGCACCGTCGCCGGTGCATCGACCAGCAGCACGCGGTCCACCCAGTCGTAGCCGCCGGTCTCCACCAGCAGCGGCACCACCACGAGGCAGTAGGGCGCATCCAGGGTCCGGATGCGTTGCCTGACCGTCTCGCGGATGCGCGGGTGGAGGATGGCCTCCAGGTCGCGACGGGCCGACTCGTCGGCAAAGACCCGCTCGCGCAGGCGGCGCCGGTCGAGCCGCCCGTCCGCGTCCAGAACCGCCTCGCCGAAGCGCTCGACGATGGCGGCCAGGGCCGGCTGGCCGGGTTCCACCAGTTCGCGGGCGAGTACGTCCGTGTCCAGCACCGGCACCCCCCGTTCCGCGAACAACGCGGCCACGCGCGACTTGCCGCTGCCGATGCCGCCGGTGAGGGCCACCACGAGCACGGCTCAGGCCAGCCCGGCGAAGTGCAGGTAGGCCTGGTTGAGGGCACCCCCCCAGAGCAGCGTGATCCAGCCGGCGGCGGCGAGGTAGGGGCCGAAGGGAATGGGCACGCCCCGTTCGTGGCCGCGGAACAGGATCATGCTCACGCCGACCACCGCGCCGACGAACGACGAGAGCAGGATCACCAGCGGCAGCGACTGCCAGCCCAGCCAGGCCCCCAGCAGGGCGAGCAGCTTGAAGTCACCGTAGCCCATGCCCTCCTTGCCGGTGAGCAGGCGAAAGGCGTGGTAGACCAGCCACAGGGCCAGGTAGCCGAATACCGCGCCGAGCACGCTGGCCTGGAGGTCGACGAAGAGCGCGGGGATGGCCAGCAGGATGCCGAGCCAGAGCAGGGGCAGCGTGATGTCGTCGGGGAGCAGGGTGGTGCGCAGGTCGATCACGCTCAGCGCGACCAGCGCCCAGGTCAGGACCAGGGCCGCCACTGCCTGCCAGGAGGGGCCGAAATGGTAGGCGACCAGGACACTCAGGATGCCGGTGACGAGCTCCACCAGGGGGTACTGGATGCTGATGCGCGTGCCGCACTCGCGGCAGCGGCCGCGCAGGAACAGGTAGCTCAGCAGCGGGATGTTCTCCAGCGCGGAAATCGCGTGGCCGCACTCGGGGCAGCGGGAACGGGGCCGGGAGAGCGAGACCGTTTCGTCCATGGCTTCCCCGTCGTCGATCTCCAGCAGCTCCCGGCACTGCGATCGCCACTGCTGCTCGAGCATCCGCGGCAGACGCAGGATGACCACGTTCAGGAAGCTGCCCACCGTCAGGCCCACGAGCAGCGTGACGAGATACCAGAGCCACGGCATCGACTCGAAGAGCGCCATCCAGGCGTTTGCGTTCAGAGACTCCAAGGGGCCCTCGCGGGTTGATGTGGATCAGGCGGCAGTATAGCGCGTGGGTTCCGGTCGGGTGTCGTTGGAGCGCTCCATTCCGCCCTCCCGGCCCCGGCCACCGTGGGAGCGACCTCCCGGTCGCGAACGGGGGGGCTCCTTCCGCCCGGGGATTTCGCGGCGAGGACGCCGCTCCCACGGCCCGGGTGCCGCGCTCCACCCTCCCGGACCCCGGCTGTTGTGGGAGCGACCTCCCGGTCGCGAACGGGGGTTGCCTCCTGGCCGCCCGGGAGGTTCGCGGCGGGGACGCCGCTCCCACAGGGAACGCGGGGCTCCCGGACCCCGGCCACCGTGGGAGCGACCTCCCGGTCGCGAACGGGGGGCTCCTTCCGCCCGGGGATTTCGCGGCGAGGACGCCGCTCCCACAGGGAACGCGGGGCTCCCGGACCCCATCCACCGTGGGAGCGACCTCCCGGTCGCGAACGGCGGTTGCCTCCCGACGGTTCGGGAAGTTCGCGGCGGGGACGCCGCTCCCACGGCCAACCTGCCCGGTCGATGCCGATCCGCCATCCCGGATTCCGGGTCGCGCAGTGCTGGGTCCGAACTGCCGATTGCCCGGGTTCAGGTTGCCATGCCGATATCTTCGTAGATGTTCTCGAAGGGCAGCTGGGTATCCAGGCATTCGACGCGCACGCTGCCCGAGGTGTGTTCCTCGCGGTGCCAGCGATTGCTCCGGCGGAATACTTCCACCCGGGGACGCTCCTGGGAAACGAGCAGGTATTCGCGCAGCGAAGGGATGGCCTGGTAGGCGAAAAGCTTTTCCCGCCGGTCGATTCTCTCGGTCGCCTGCGAGAGGACCTCGATGATCAGGCAGGGGCTTTCCCGGTAATAAGTTGCCCGGTCATCCGGCTCGCAGGAAAGGACGAGGTCGGGGTAATAGAAGTAATCCTGGTCATTGAGCCGCAAGCGGACCTTCATGTCGGCAATGAAGAGCTGGCAGCCGGCCTTGCGTGCTCGTGGCCGGATGAGGGCAAACAGGTTTCCGGCGATCAACCCGTGTCGATCACTGGCACCGACCATGGCGTAGACTTCGCCTGCCGCGTACTCGTGGCGAACGTCACTGTACAACTCGCCCTCGAGGTATTCCTCGACGCCGATGCCTGTGCGCTCGGCCGTCAGCGGGTTCATCAGACCACGGAGCCCAGCTTGAAGATGGGCAGGTACATGGCGATGACCAGGCCGCCGACGACGATACCGAGAAAGGCCATGATCATCGGCTCGAGCAGGCTGCTGAGGCCGTCGACCATGTTGTCGACCTCTTCCTCGTAGAAGTCGGCCACCTTGGCGAGCATGGAATCCACCTCGCCGGTCTCTTCGCCGATGCCCACCATCTGGATGACCATGGCCGGGAAGAGCCCGGCGCTCTTCATGGTCACCTGGAGTGGCTGGCCCGTGGCGGTCTGGTCGCGCATGTCGGCGATGGCGTTCTCGAAGACCACGTTGCCCGTCGCGCCGGACACCGAGTCGAGCGCCTCGACCATGGGTACGCCGGCGGCGAACATGGTCGAGAGGGTGCGGGCGAAGCGGGCGAGGGCCGCCTTTTCTGCCAGTTCACCGAAGATGGGCAGCTTGAGTACCAGCCGATCGAGGAAGTCCTGGAAACGCTTCGATCGTTTCTTGAAATAGATGAATGCCGCGATGGCCGCCCCCAGGCCGCCGAAGATGGCCCACCAGTACTTCTGGAAAGCCTCCGATATGGCAATCACGAAGAGGGTGAAGCCCGGCAGGTCCGCGCCGAATCCCTGGAAGAGGTCCTGGAACTGGGGGATGACGAAGATCAGCAGGATGGCCGTCACGATGAAGGCGACGACCACCACGGCGGTGGGATAGAACATCGCCTTCTTGATCTTGCCCTTGAGGCTCTCGGTCTTTTCCTTGTAGGTGGCGATCCGGTCGAGCACCGCCTCGAGGTTGCCCGACTCCTCGCCGGCCCGGACCAGGTTGACGAACAGGTCGTCGAAATAGACCCGGCGCTTGGCCAGTGCGTCGGCGAAGGGCGTGCCGCCCTCCACGTCGGCCCGGATGCCGTTGACGAGATCCCGCATGCTCGGGTTGTCGGCCCCCTGGGCGATGATCTCCAGCGACTGGACCAGGGGCACGCCGGAGGACGTCATCGTCGCGGCCTGGCGTGCAAAGCCCGCGATGTCGGCGGGACGGATCTTTTTCTTGCTGGCGCCGAACAGGGGCTTGGGCTTCTTGCGAACCTTGAGGGGAACGGTCCCTTCCCGGCGCAGCTGGGCACGGACCATGGCCTCGTTGGCCGCCCATTGCTCGCCCTTGACGCGTTTGCCGTTGCTGTCCTTGCCTTCCCAGACGAAGGCGACCTTGTCGGTGCTCGCTGCTTGTGCCACGTCTTAATCCTTGGTTACGCGGTTGAGTTCCTCGAGGCCCAGGACGCCCTGGCGGACCTTGTCGAGCCCTGCCTCC
>JAAZVP010000011.1 GCA_018623495.1 Halothiobacillus sp.
TGGCTCGCGTTCGCCGAGCTGCGGGGCCGTGCGGGAACAGGCCGCGGGGCGGGAACCTTCCCTGGTGCGGAGGTTCAGCTCGCCATCCATGGCTCGCGTTCGCCGAGCTGCGGGGCCGTGCGGGAACAGGCCGCGGGGACGGAAACCTTCCCTGGTGCGGAGGTTCAGCTCGCCATCCATGGCTCGCGTTCGCCGAGCTGCGGGGCCGTGCGGGAACAAGCCGCGGGGACGGGAACCTTCCCTGGTGCGGAGGTTCAGCTCGCCATCCGTGGCTCGCGTTCGCCGAGCTGCGGAGCGACATTGGGTCGCTCCGGTCTCGGCTCACCCCCTCGGATGGTGTCGGGCGTGGAGGGACTGGAGGCGTTCGCGGGCCACGTGGGTGTAGATCTGGGTGGTGGAGAGATCGCTGTGACCGAGGAGCATCTGCAGCACGCGCAGGTCGGCGCCGTGGTTGAGGAGGTGGGTGGCGAAGGCATGGCGCAGGGTGTGCGGCGAGAGGTGTGCGCGGATGTCGGCGGTGGCGGCGTGGCGCTTGACGGCGTACCAGAAGGCCTGGCGGGTGAGCGGGCCGCCGCGCCGGGTGACGAACACGGCATCGCTGGGCCGCCCGCGCAGCAGTTCGGGGCGCGCCATGGCGAGGTAGTCGGCCAGCCAGTCCTGGGCCTCTTCGCCCATGGGGACCAGGCGCTCCTTGTCGCCCTTGCCCACCACCTGTACCAGGCCCCGCTGGATGTCCACGCGGTCCATGGCCAGGGCCACCAGCTCGGAGACCCGCAGGCCGGTGGCATACAGCAGTTCGAGCATGGCGCGATCCCGCAGGCCCACGGGGTCGTCGACGTCGGGGGCAGCCAGCAGGCGGTCCACGTCGGCCTCGCTCAGGCTGTCCGGCAGTGGCCGGCCGAGACGCGGCCCTTCCACGGCCGCGGCGGGGTCGTCCCGGCGTCCGCCGGACTGGACCTGGTGCTGGTAGAAGCGCTTGAGGGTGGAGAGCAGGCGGGCGCTGGTGCGCGTCCGGCTCCCCTGCTCCAGCCGGTAGGCGAGGTAATCCTGGATGTCGGCACGGTCGGCGCTCTCCAGCCGCGCACCGCGCCCCTGCAGCCAGCGGGCGAAGGCGCGCAGGTCGCTGCCGTAGGCGGCCAGGGTGTTCTCGCTCAGGCCCCGCTCCATCCACAGGGCGTCGAGAAAGCCGTCGATCCGCGCGCGGTGGCCGTCGTCCAGTTGGGGCAGGCGGGTTCGGGTCATGGGGAAAGGATCGCGCGAAGGCGCCCGGATCGCAAAGCTGCCCTCACCAACGGCGGGGATCGACGCCCGCGGGTCCCTTTTGGGCGGTGCCCGCCCGGGTCGGGTCGTGCATGCGCACCACTTCGCCCCAGGGCGGGGTGCGGCGGCCGGTGACCAGCCAGATCACCGGAAAGGGCGGCGCACGCCCGGGATAACGGCCGTCCCCGTCGGTACAGTAGAGCAGGCAGTCGGGGCGTCCGCCGCGACGCTCGATCCAGTCGAACACGGGGCGGAAGTCGGTGCCGCCGCGCCCCTGCAAGGAGGGCCACTCCAGCGGCTGGCCGGGCTCGCTGATCCACGGCCCGCCCGCGGCCAGGCGGTTGTCGCAGGCATGGAGGGTGATGCGGGCGTGGATCTGGCCCTTGATGGCCTCCAGCTCGTGGAGGAAGGCGGCGAGATCCTCGTCCGGTACCGACGCGGAGATGTCCAGGCCCACCACCAGGTCGAGGCGGTGCTGGCTCAGGGCGGGCAGGAGGTAGTCGTCGGTGCTGCGCCGCGAGGGGCGCAGGTAGGTGAAGTCGGTGCGCGCCAGGCGGACCAGGTGGCGATCCAGCCGCCGTCGCCAGTCGCGGGGGGCGCCGGGCGGCCGGGCATCGAGGCGTCGCCAGGGGGCGCCGCTGCCGAAACCGTGGCCGGCACCGGAGGCTCGCCCCTCGCGCGCGGCCCGCTCGTGGAGCACCGGCGGCGCTTCCCGGCCCGGTTCGCTGTCCTCGGCCCGTTCCTCGCCCGCTTCCGGCCGGGGTGCGCCCCCGCTCGCCGTCTCGCCCTCGCTTTCACCCCGGCGGGCCGGGTCCAGGAACCAGTGCTCGTCGAGACCGGCCTCCCGCTGGCCGGGGGCGAGCCCGGCGTACACCCGGTCGACGCTGACGCCCGCCGCCGCGGGGTCGATGGGCACGCCCGGCGGTGGCCGCAGGCCGGCCTCGGCCAGCAGGGCGTCGATCACGCGGTCGCAGGCGCTGCCCCAGCGGGCCAGGTCTCGGTGTGCCCCCGGTTCGGCGTGGCCGAGCTCGGCGTGCAGGGCGAGGTGGGCGACGGCGAAGGCGAGGGTGTCGGCCGCCTGGGCGAGGACCCAGTCCGGGTCGAAGTGGATGGTGTCGTCGGCGAGGGCGATGGTCGCCGGGCGCGGCGCCTCGGCGTCCGCCAGGGCCAGGCGGGCGGCGGCCTCGCCCAGGCGGGGGTGCTCGAGAACCAGGCTGGCCCGGGCCCGCTGGAGCCGGCGCAGGGCCTCGGCCCGCGCGTCACTCATCGGCCTCGGCGGGCTCGACATCGGCGATGGCGTCGGCCACCGCGTCGGCCCACTCGCCGAAGGCCGGCAGGCGGTAGACCTCGCGGTCGAGCAGCTCGCGCAGACCGATCACCAGCTTGAGCCCGATCTCGGGTGCAGGAAACCCCCGGGCCGCGGTCAGCGCTCCCTCCGCGGCCCGCAGGCGCGCTTCGCCGGGCGGCAGGCCGCGGAGGCGGTCGAGCACGGCCTCCACCAGCGTCAGCTGGCCGTCGGGGTCGTCGGGGATGGCGCTGGTCTCGCCGGCCAGCAGGGCGTCCACGGTGGGCAGGCCGGTGTCGAGAAAGCGCAGCAACGCGGCCGCCGCCGACTCGCCCACGCAGCCGGCCAGCGCCGGGGCCAGCAGGTCCGGGGCATCGGCGAATTTCTTCAGTGCGCGGTCGGCGAAGGCCCAGCTGCGGGGGGTGGGGAAGGCATGGGCCTCGGCGTCGGGACGGAAGTCGAGCAGCAGGTCGCGGCGGGTGTCGAGAAAGGCCCGCAACCGGGGATCGACGCCCTGCCCGCGCGCCCAGGCCTGCCAGTCCTCGGGATCGGGCTCCACCTCCAGGTGAGTGAAGCGGTTGGCCAGCGGCGCGGGCATGGCGTAGGTGATGCCGCGATCCCCCAGGCGGTTGCCGGCGGCGAAGATGGCCCAGCCGTCGGGCACGCGGTAGTCGCCCAGCCGCCGGTCGAGGATCAGCTGGTAGGCCGCCGCGGCCACGCTGGGCACGGCGGCGTTGATCTCGTCGAGAAACAGGATGCCGGCCGGGCCGTGCCGGCCGGTGTCCGGCATCATCGAGGGCACCGACCATTCCACGTGATCGCCCTCGCGAAACGGGATACCGCGCAGGTCGGAGGGTTCGAGCTGGGAGAGGCGCAGGTCGATCAGCGCCACCGCCTCGCCCGCCGCCACCTGGGCGACGATCTCGGACTTGCCCACGCCCGGCGCCCCCCAGAGCATCACCGGGGTGTGCAGTCCCTCGGTGGCGCCCTGGAACTCGCGCCGCAGGATTCGCAGTACCCGGGACGGTCGCACCCTAGTCGCCCCGCAGCCGCTCCAGGTGCTTGCGGGTGAGCGTCTCGAAGCGCGGCGTCAGGCCGGTGTCCTCGTAGACCGGGTCGCCGAGTTCGTCCTCGGAGATCACCCGCTCACCGGCCACGTAGCCGAAGCCGGACTCCAGCTCGTCGAGCGCCGCGCTGAGCAGGTCGGTGATGATCTGCTCCTGGGTCCGGCCGGGATACATCTCCGCGAGTGCGGCCACTTTGGCGGCGTCATCCAGCGGGAGATGGACATCGTAGGCCTTCTCGGTGCGCGCCTCCCCGGCCTCGCGGTCCCACTGCTCGACGAGTTCTGCCACCTTCATCGTTCGCTTCCCCCTCGGTTGGATCGTTCGCGGGGCTCGACCGCCCCCGCGGTCTCCAGTGTACTGCCCCGCCGGCCGCGCTGCAGCCCGGGACCGGCACGAGGTCCCGAAACCCGGTCAACGGTTCAAAGCGGCCCGTTCTTGTGCCATATTTGAACGAATCATCCGCCGGCCCCTTTCCGGCGACAACCATCGTCCGGGGCCACCCCCGGGTTCCGGAAAGGGCCGGACCGCGCCCGTCACCGAATCGAACAATGCCAGTTGCGCAGGAGTCACGCATGAGCGAAAACATCGAGTCCGTTCTGCACGAAGAGCGCGTGTTCAATCCCCCCGAGGCATTCGCCGCCAACGCCCGCATCGACAAGGCCAGGCTCGCCGAGCTCCACGAGAAGGCGGAGAAGGACTACGAGGGCTTCTGGGGCGATCTCGCCCGCGAGGAAATCGACTGGCACAAGCCCTTCACCCGGATCCTCGACGACAGCAACGCGCCCCACTTCGAGTGGTTCAACGACGGCGAGCTCAACGTCTCCTACAACTGCATCGACCGCCACCTGGAGACCCGGGGCGACAAGGCGGCCATCATCTGGGAGTCCGACGAGGGCGACAGCCTGACCATCACCTACAAGGACCTGCACGACCGGGTCGCCCAGTTCGCCAACGCACTCAAGGCCCAGAGCATCGAGAAGGGCGACCGCGTGGTCATCTACATGCCGATGGTGCCCGAGGCGGTGGTGGCCATGCAGGCCTGCGCGCGCATCGGTGCCATTCACTCCGTGGTCTTCGGCGGCTTTTCCGCCGAGGCCCTGCGTGACCGGATCAACGACGCCGGCGCCAAGATGGTGATCACCGCCGACGCCGGCAAGCGCGGCGGACGCACCGTGCCGCTCAAGAAGCAGGCCGACACCGCCATGGAGCACGGCTGCCCCAGCATCGAGAAAATGGTGGTCTACCGGCGCGCCGAGGGCGACGTGCACATGGAAGACGGCCGCGACGTCTGGTGGCACGACGCCATCGACGGCCAGTCCACCGAGTGCGCCCCGGAGATCGTCGACGCCGAGCACCCGCTCTTTCTGCTCTATACCTCCGGCTCCACCGGCAAGCCCAAGGGCGTCCAGCACGCCTCCGCCGGCTACCTGCTCAACGCGGCGCTGACCAACAAGTGGGTCTTCGACCTGCACGACGACGACGTCTTCTGGTGCACCGCGGACGTCGGCTGGATCACCGGCCACACCTACATTGCCTACGGTCCGCTCGCCGTCGGCGCCACCCAGGTGATGTTCGAGGGCGTGCCCACCTACCCCGACGGCGGCCGGTTCTGGAAGGTCTGCCAGGATCACGGCGTCACCGTCTTCTACACCGCGCCCACCGCCATCCGCGCCCTGATGAAGCTGGGCGAGGACATCCCCAGGAACTACGACCTCTCCCGGCTGCGCCTGCTGGGCACGGTGGGCGAGCCCATCAACCCCGAGGCCTGGATGTGGTACCACGAGGTGATCGGCGGCGGGCGCTGCCCCATCGTCGACACCTGGTGGCAGACCGAGACCGGCGCCCACATGATCGCGCCCATCCCCGGCGCCGAGCCCACCAAGCCGGGCTCCTGCACCACCGCCCTGCCCGGCATCATGGCCGACGTGGTGGACGACGACGGCAACTCCGTCGACCCCGACCACGGCGGCTACCTGGTGATCAAGAAGCCCTGGCCCTCGATGCTGCGGACCGTGTGGAACAACGAGGCCCGCTTCCGCTCCTCCTACTGGGAGAAGTTCGACAACAAGTACTACCTGGCGGGGGACAGCGCGCGCCGGGACCGCGACGGCTACTTCTGGATCATGGGCCGGATCGACGACGTGCTCTCCGTCTCCGGCCACCGGCTGGGCACCATGGAGATCGAGTCCGCGCTGGTCTCCCACGAGAAGGTCGCCGAGGCCGCGGTGGTGGGCCGGCCCCACGACGTCAAGGGCGAGGCCGTGGTCGCCTACGTCATCTGCAAGGGCGATCGGCCCACCGGCGACGAGGCCGAGGCGATGACCAAGGCCCTGCGCGACTGGGTGACCCAGGAGATCGGCCCCATCGCCAAGCCCGACGACATCCGCTTCACCGAGGGCCTGCCCAAGACCCGTTCCGGCAAGATCATGCGCCGGCTGCTGCGCTCCATCGCCAAGGGCGAGGAGATCACCTCCGACACCTCCACGCTGGAAAACGAGGAGATCATCCCGCAGCTGCAGGGCAAGGCCTGAACGGCCACGAGCAGCGCACGACGCCCCGTCCCCACGGGGCGTTTTTCTGCATAGGGAGAAAGCGGGTCCGCCCGCAAGCGTCGATCAGGAAGACCACAAAACGATAATCAATAGCGAGGGGTCCACATCATGGATCAGGAACTCATCGACCGCATCAAGTCGAACCCCAAGTTCGACGAGCTGGTCAGTCAGCGGCGGCGGCTGAGCTGGACGCTGTCCTTCATCATGCTCGCCGTCTACTACGGCTTCATTCTTCTGCTCGCCTTCAACCCGGAATTCTTCCGCACGCACCTGGGTGATGGCACCTCCACGATCGGTCTGCCCATCGGCATCGGCATCATCCTGGTCGCCTTCATCCTCACCGGCATCTACGTGCGCCGGGCCAACAGCGTGTACGACCGGCTGACCCGCGAGATCGAAGAGGAGGTCAAGTAAAATGACGAGAATCACGACCTGGCTTTTCGGTCTGGCCGTCCTGATGGTCGGCACGGTCGCCTTCGCCGCCGGTGGCGCCATGGAGACCGAGGCCCGCGAGGGCGTCAACGTCCCCGCGGTGACCATGTTCCTGATCTTCGTGGCGGGTACCCTGGGCATCACCTACTGGGCGGCGAGCCGCACCAAGAGCGCCAAGGACTTCTATGCCGCCGGCGGCGGCATCACCGGCCTGCAGAACGGCCTGGCGATCGCCGGCGACTACATGTCCGCGGCCTCCTTCCTGGGCATCACCGCGGCGGTCTACGCCAACGGCTATGACGGCCTGATCTACGCCATCGGCTTCCTGGTGGGCTGGCCGATCATCCTGTTCCTGATGTCCGAGCGCCTGCGCAACCTCGGCAAGTACACCTTCGCCGACGTCACCTCCTTCCGCTTCCAGCAGCGCCCCATGCGCTTTCTGGCGGCGTTCGGCGGCATCTCGGTGGTCATCCTCTACCTGATCGCCCAGATGGTCGGTGCGGGCTCTCTGATCGAGGCCCTGTTCGGCCTGGACTACAAGTACGCCGTGATCCTCGTAGGCGGCCTGATGATCGCCTACGTGACCTTCGGCGGCATGCTGGCCACCACCTGGGTCCAGGTGATCAAGGCCGTGCTACTGCTCTCCGGTGCCACGTTCATGGCTGTCGCCACCATGTACTACATGGACTTCTCCTTCGAGACGCTGTTCAGGACCGCGGTCGACCAGCACGAGAAGGGGATCGACATCATGTACTCCGGTGGCCTGGTCTCCGACCCGATCAGCGCCATCTCCCTGGGCCTGGCCCTGATGTTCGGTACCGCCGGCCTGCCGCACATCCTGATGCGGTTCTTCACCGTTCCCAACGCCAAGGAAGCGCGCAAGTCGGTCTTCTACGCCACCGGCTTCATCGGCTACTTCTACATCCTGGCCTTCATCATCGGCTTCGGCGCCATCGCCCTGGTCCTCGGCAACGAGCTGTATTTCAATGCCGACGGCAGCATGCAGGGCGGCTCCAACATGCCGGCCATCCACCTCTCCCACGCGCTGGGCGGCGACCTGTTCCTCGGCTTCATCTCCGCCGTGGCCTTCGCCACCATCCTGGCCGTGGTCTCGGGCCTGACCCTGGCGGGGGCGTCGGCGATCTCGCACGACATCTACGCCAACGTCATCAACCCGGAGGCCACCGAGTCCCAGGAGATCCGAATCTCGCGCATCGCCACCGTGGTGCTGGGGATCCTGGCGATCATCTTCGGCATCGCCTTCAAGGACCAGAACATCGCCTTCGTGGTGGCCCTGGCCTTCACCATCGCCGCATCCGCCAACTTCCCGGTGCTGATCATGTCCATGTACTGGAAGGACATGACCACCCGCGGCGCGGTGATCGGCGGCTGGCTGGGCCTGGCCGCGGCCGTGATCATGGTGTTTTTCGGCCCCGTGGTCTGGAGCCAGATCCTGGGCCTGGGCGATCCCATCGTGCCCTACAAGTTCCCGGCCCTGTTCACCGTGGCCATCGCCTTCATCGGCATCTGGTTCTTCTCCATCACGGACAAGAGCACCCAGGCCGCCAGGGAACGCGAACTCTTCGAGGCGCAGTTCGTTCGCTCCCAGACCGGCATCGGCGCCGAGGGCGCGGCCGAGCACTAGGCGACGACCCGTCTCCCATCCGACGGCCCCGCCAGGCCGTCACCCCGAACGCCCCGCATCCGCGGGGCGTTTTTCGTCTGGGCCCGGAAGCAACGGCCTCTCGCTCGGATCGCGGAGAAACACGGGAAGCACGATGTGCGGGAAACCGCTCAGGCCCCATGTGGCAGGACGATCCGGCCGGGGCTCATTCGGCCCCCTCACCCCAACCCCTCTCCCGGGGGGAGAGGGGCCATTGCAGGCCGAACATGGCTTGCCGAGGCGACCCTCCCCCCGAGTGAAAAGACCCTTCGCGCACCGGCTGGCCGACGCAACCCGCGATCACCAGCAGCGACACGCCGCAACCGGCCGCAAGCAGTCGCAAGACCCTCAACGCCACTCCCCGGGCGGGTGCCCTGTGGAACGTGGAACACGCATTCCAGCGAGTCGACACCAGTGGAATCGCGCAATGCGGTGGACATCGAGGCCGACGGACGGGTCGGGCGAGACGAAAAAGGGCGGACCGGGATCGGTCCGCCAGGAAAGATGCGCAAACGCAAGTGCAGGCCTTCCGACAGGCAACCATCCCGCACTACGCTGCACAGGCTACCCCGGCGCCGTGAACCGGTCGTGAACCGGGCCAACCCGGTACAGCACGCGGGCTTGACGCGGGCATCGGCCGCCTCGATCCCCTACCCTTACCGACATCACCCAACGCATCCCGGAACGAAGGAGGACCCTGGACATGGCGACCACCAAGCTCGATGGCAACGTCGTCCGGCTCGATGGCAACGAGATCCATGTCGGCGATCCGGCCCCCGAGGTGACCCTGGTCAACGCCGACGGCCTGGCGGACAAGAAGGTGGGCGGCGCCCAGGGCAGAAAGCAGCTGCTGGTGGCCGTGCCCTCGCTGGACACCGATGTCTGCGCGGAAGAGGCACGCAAGTTCAACCAGCGTGCCAGCGAGATCGCTGGCGTGGACGTGACCGTGATCTCCCAGGACCTGCCGTTTGCCGCCGAGCGCTTCTGCTCGACCGCCGGCATCACGGATCTCACCGTGGCCTCGGACTTTCGTGACAAGGGCTTCGCCCGGGCCTACGGGATCCTGATCGCCGATGGCCCGCTCGCCGGCCTCAACGCCCGTGCCATCTTCGCCGTGGACGAGAACGGCCAGGTGATCTACGAGCAGCTGGTCCCCGAGATCACCGACGAGCCGGACTACGACGAGGCGCTGCAGGCCGTCCGGTGAGCCCCGGGCGGCACCCGCGCCGCCCATCACGCCGACGGGCCCGCCCCCGGGGCGGGCCCGTTTCTCCGCGGCGGCTCCTCCGGTCGTTCAGTGACCGTCTCCAGCCACCTTGTCGTCCTCGCGCGCCTGGGCCAGCAGCTGCTCCAGCCGCTCGACGCCCCGGTCATCCACGGGAAAGTCCGCCACCTCGATCGCGGGAGCCGAATCGCCCCCGATACGCTCGCGCAGCGCCTCCACGTCGATGGCACAGGGTTCCCGGCCGAGGACCACGAAGTCGTCTCCGCCCACGCGAAACACCCGCGAGACGGGGCAGCGCTCTTCCAGGTAGGCGGCACAGTCGCGCAGCACCCGGTCGCCGGCGGCCCAGCCCGCCTCGGCATTGAAGCGCGTGAAGCCTTCCAGGAACACCACCGTGGCATGGGCCGCCGAGGGATCCGGCCCGCGCAGGACGAACGCCAGGTAATCGGCGTTGTTCACGCCCGTGAGCTGGTCGCTGAAGAAATAGGCGAAGCGCTTCTGCTCCACCGGGGTGGAGGGCAGCTGCTCCTCGCTCGCCGGTGGCTCCACCTCGGCCAGGGCCTCGACCGCTGCCTCGACCACCGTGGCGTCGTACTGCCGGCCGGCCATGGCCTGCAGTTCCGTCAGCGCCGCCTCGACCGTCTTGCGGCCCTTGTAGATGCGGTCCGAGGTCATGGCGTCGAAGGAGTCGGCCACGGCCATGATCCGGCCCTCGACGGGGATGGCATCCCCGGCCAGGCCCTGGGGATAGCCGGAGCCGTCCTGGCGCTCGTGGTGGTGGAGCATCATCTCGGCGAGGTCCCGGTACATGGCGATCCGCGAGAGCGTCTCGTAACCCGCCATCACGTGCTGCTGGATCAGCTCGAACTCCAGGTCGGTAAGGCGGGCCGGCTTGAGCAGCACCGCGTCGGGGATCACGATCTTGCCGATGTCGTGGAGGATCGCCGCGCGGTAGAGGGTTTCGACGTGGGAGTCGGCAAGGCCCATCCGGCGCGCGATGCGCGCGCAGTAGTCGGCCACCCGCCGGCTGTGGCCCGCCGTGTAGGTGTCGCGCTTCTCGATCAGGTCCACCATCGACAGGATGGTCTCCTGGTAGTTGTCGATGCGCTCCTGCTGGAGGGCCTGCGAGCGGGCCTCGCGCTCGAAGGAATGCACCGCGAAGCCGAGGTCGCCGGCCAGCTGCTCGAGCATCGCCACCTCCTCGGCCTCGAACCCCTCCGGCCGGGCGGTGAACACCAGCAGGGCGCCGAAGGGCGCGCTGTAGGCATCCGGGCTCAGTGGCAGGCCCAGCACGACGCGGGCCCAGTCGTTGCCCGGCACCCGCTCCTGCACCTGGACCCCGTCCCCGGCCACCGTGCGCGCGGCCACCGAGCCGGCCGACAGGTCCACCAGCGAGCGCATGTGCGAGGCGGAGCCGTAGGAGCGCGCGGTCTCCTCGATCCGGCCGGTCTCCGGGTCACGCGTCGCCACCCAGGCGAAGCGGTAGTCGGAGTGCCCGATCAGCCGGTCGCAGGCCGCCTTGAGCATCTGCTGCTCGCCGTCGGAGGTGATGATGATCTGGTTCACGTCCGCCACCGTCTCGACGATGGCACGCAGGTAGCTCTCGCGCTCGAGCAGGGTCTCCACCCGCCGGGTGCGCTCCTCCACCCGCGACTCCAGCGTGGCATTGAGCTCGCCCAGCTCCCCCTGCTTGGCCCGCAGCCGACGGTTGATGCGCAGCACGTAGGCCACCACCACCCAGGCCAGCAGGAGCAACAGCAACCCGATGACCAGCCAGTGCCCGTATTCCTGGACCAGCTCGCCCACGGTGACGTGGCGCAGGTGCTCGTAGGGGCCCACCTCGAGTTCGCGCAGCAGCTCGCGCACGGGCTGGTAGTTCACGGGCAGGGTCCAGCCGGCCACCGCCTCGGGTTCGCCCTGCATCAGCAGCACCGCGAGCGACACCGCCAGCTCGTCGGACACGCCGGGCACCCGTGCCAGCGGCCATTCGGGGTAGAGCGCCGTGCTCAAGAGGTAGGGAAATCCCTCGGCCTCCCGCGGGCCCAGGACGTGGAAGGTACCCGGCTCGATCTTGCCCTCGGCCACCATGCTCTCCAGCGTGCCCGTGCGCACGATGCCCACCTCGGCGCGACCCTCGGCCACGGCCCGCACCACCGCGTCGTGGGTGCCGGCGAAGCGCACCTCCGCCAGGTCGTCCTCGGGCTCGATGCCCTCGGCGCGCAGCCGGCGCCAGCCGGCCAGCCAGCCGCCCAGCGAGCCGGAATCCACCGCCGCGAGCGTCTTGCCGCGCACGTCGTCCAGCGACTCGATGGCGGCGTTGTCCGCGCGGGTGAAGAGCACCCCGCCGAAGTGGCTCACGCCGGGTCCCGGCAGGCCCGGCGGGTGGGTCTGCATGGTCACCACCGGGCTGACGCCGTAGCGCATCTCCAGCCCGACGTAGAAGGCCGGGTTGGCCAGCACGAAATCCACCGAGCGCCGGCGCACCGCGAGCCGGATCTCGTCGAAGTCCAGCGGCACGATGCCCACCTCCAGCTCCGGGGAGCGGCGTTCGAGCATCGCCGCCATCGGCTGCCACCGTTCCAGGGCCTGCTGCTCGCCCCGCAGCGCCAGCACGCCGATGCGCACCTCCTCGGTGCCCGCCTCGGCACCCCCGGCGGGCCCGACCGGCAAAGCCAGGCCGAAAAGGCCGAGCACCAGGACGGCCAGGCACCCGGGGAGGCGCCGTGGCCACGGCGTCGCGGCGGGCTCGGATCGACGATCACCGGCGGCAACCGGCCGGCAACGGGGTCCCATCGGGTCGGGCATCGGCATCCTTCCGGTACTCCGGCGGAATGGCTTCGGGACAGGCCCCGGGTTCATCAAGGCCTGTTTCATCAAGCGTAGCAGCCACCCGTCGCACACCGGTCATTTGCACGCGCGAGGCGTTGCAGGGAAACTAGCGGCTGCCATCCACACCCCAGGACGACGCCATGGCCGCCGCCGGTCTGCTCGCGCTGCTCGACGACATTGCCACCCTCCTCGACGACGTCGCCGTCTATTCCAAGGTGGCGGCCAAGAACACCGCCGGGGTGCTGGGCGACGACCTGGCCCTGAACGCCCAGCAGGTGAGCGGTGTCCAGGCCCGCCGGGAACTGCCGGTGGTCTGGGCGGTGGCCAAGGGATCCATGCTCAACAAGCTGATCCTGGTCCCGGCGGCCCTGTTGATCAGCGCGTTTCTACCCTGGCTGATCACGCCGCTGCTCATGGCCGGCGGGCTGTTTCTCTGCTTCGAGGGCTTCGAGAAGATCGTCCACAAGTGGCTGCACGACGCCGCGGAGGACGAGGCCCACCACCAGGAGCTGGCCCGGGCAGCCAGCGACGAGACACAAGACATGCGCACCGCGGAGAAGCGCCAGATCAAGGGCGCCATCCGCACCGACTTCATCCTCTCCGCGGAGATCATCGTCATCGCCCTGGGCGCGGCCCGCGAGGCCGGCATCGGAACCCAGACCCTGGTGGTCTCGGTGGTGGCCGTGGCGGCCACCATCGGCGTCTACGGGCTGGTGGCCGGGATCGTGAAGTTCGACGACGCCGGCCTCGCGCTGATCCAGCGGGCCGGCGCGGATGCCCGGGGGCGGATGCGCGAGGCCGTGGGCCGGGGCATCCTCCATGTCGCCCCGCGGCTGATGCGCCTGATCACCGTGGTGGGCATGGTGGCCATGTTCCTGGTGGGCGGCGGCATCCTGGTCCACGGCCTGCCCTTCCTGCACCACGCGGTGGAACACCTCGCCCACGGGCTCGAGGGCCCCGCGCACATGGCCGCGGTGATGACGGCCAACGCCGCCACCGGGCTGGTCGCCGGGGCCGTGTTGGTGGCGGTGGTGGAAGGCTTCCGTCGATCGGGTTCGGCCTGACCGACAGGTGGGCGCCAGGCAGGCCGTTGTGGCCGCATCCTCGCCCTGACGCCACTGCAGCCCGCCTGCATCGGCCCCACGATCCCGGTGTCGGCGGTCCCGATCAAGGCCGTGAACCACCGCCGTACACCGACGACACGGCCCCGGGCGGGTCCTCGGTCAGCCCTCGCGGCGCCGTCTCCTGCAAAGCAACCGGTAGCCGAACCCGCCGAGCATCGCGCCCTCCGCCCAGAAGGGCAGCGAAAACCCGGCGACCGGACGCTCCACCGGTCCCCTGCCCGGTCCGCCCGTAACGGGCCCCGCGCCGCGCTCGTGCCGCATCCGGATCACGGGCCGCCATCCCGGTCGGCCAAGCCGAAACCGGGGGTGGCGGCCATCGACCGAGAGGGACACGCCAGCACCCATCGCCCCCCCCCGCACACGCCACGCCCCGGCAATGCCCGAGACCGCACGCCCTGACCTACGGGCAGAGCTCGACCAGCCGACTTCCCCGGTCGATGCGCACGTCGACCAGGGTCGTCGTATTGGGGTAGAACGGCCGGATTCGGTGGAAGCCCGGCTCCGAGTGAAAGACCAGGACATTGTCCAGCGCGGCGGTCCGGTAGAAGATGTCGCGGTCGCCGGCGTCCGCGTCGATCCGCAGCGTCGCCACGTATCCCCGCGTCACGATTTTCCGGGTGACCTCGTCGGGACGCAGCAGATAGCGCTTGTAGCTGGGATCCCGGGAATGGCCGTGAAGGTTTTCCGCCAGCAGGCGGTCCAGCTTGCCCGAGCGCCGGGCCTCCTCCTCGTCCTGTACCTCGCCCGCCGGGATGTGCAGCGGGCCGCCGGGATAACTCTCCTGCAGGCGATCCGCCCTCCAGACATTGAATTCCAGGTGGTAGTCGTTGACCGGCATGCCCCGATCATCCCGCAGCCGGAAGACCAGCTGCTGCCAGCGCCGGTCCCATTTCCGTCCCACCTGTGCCTTTGTGAACCGGCGAAACCCGGCCTGGAGTTCCCGATAATCCCCGGGACCGGCGGCAAGGGCGTCGACGACCTGCCGTTTCAGCACGGGATTGCCCGCCAGGTCCAGGATCGAGGCATGGGTCAGGTCGCGGTGGATGGCAAACGGGAGATTCGGCGGAATGACCCCTTCCCGCGGTCGCTCGTGGACGTCGAACCCCGACCATTTCGACCAGTGATCTCCGCCGTCGGGGCCGCGGGCGAAATCGAGTTCCAGGCGCCGCACGTTGAGATTGGCCCCCGCGACGACGATCGTCCCGTCGGTGCCCACCTCGTTGACGAACTGCCGCAACCCGCCGTACCCCGCACATCCGGTGATCACCGCGCCCCGCACGCCGTGGGCGTGATACAGCGAGCCACGCTCGCCCAGCAGATCGAACTCGGCCAGCTCCCACTGCAGCGGCGAGGCCAGTTCCAGGCCGCGAAGGACGTGTTCGCCGACCTCGAAACGATCACCGGCATCGTGCTGGCCCTTGAAGATCTTGCCGATGAGCGAACGGCCCTTGTGGGCCAGGGGGGATCCGAAGTTCGGCGGGGCCAGGAAGACGATATTGCCCACCGCGCCGTCTTCGCCACACCCGTACTGCTTGAGCCACTGCCGCAGCACCAGCGCGCCGGTACTGTGGGTGACGAAATGGACCTGCCCGTCATCCCCCGTGCGCGGGTTGCCGCGATCGTCGCAGACCTGCCGGTGCAGGCCTTCGGCAAAGTCCTCGTAGAAGGCCCGGTCCTCGCGGGAGTCGTAGTCGATGTATCGCACGTCGGCGCCCGCCTCCTCCAGCGGCTCGCCGACCCGCTGCATGGACTCCCACTGGTCACTCCAGCCGTGGATGATCACCACCCGGCGCCCGTCCAGTTCCGCCATGGCGCAGCTTCCTTCTTCAGTCCTGTTCCCGGGGCTCTGCCCAGAGACTAGTCGCTTCGGCCCGAATTCGGCGAGATCCTGCCGGCGGGGGACCGTGGAACCGGCGCCGCCCGCGGCAGGAGCGTCAGGCAAGGTCGAAGAAGGGGTTGAAGGCCACTTCCCAGTAGTGGCCCTCCGGGTCGCGGAAGTAGCCCGAATAGCCACCCCAGGAGGCGGCCTCGGCCGGCTTGACCACCTCGGCGCCGGCGGCCGAGGCCTGCTCCATGACCGCGTCCACCGCGTCGCGGCTGGCCACGTTGTGCGCCAGAGTCACGCTACCGAAACCGCGCGGATCGCCCGGGGCGATGCCGATATCGGCCGCCAGGGCCTCGCGGGGGTAGAGCGCGAGCCACGTCCCATCCAGTTCGAAGAAGGCGATCCCCTCGCCCTCGAAGGCGAAGCGCGGCAGGCCCAGGCCCTGTTCGTAGAAACGCGTGGCCCGCGCCAGGTCATCCACGCCCAGGGTGACGATGCTGATCTTGGGCTTCATCGAATCTCCCGGAAACGGGCCCGCTTCCGGGCCCGGTCCAACCGCCAACAGCGGCGGCCTTGTTTCATCGGGCTCCACGGCGGTAACGGCGTCCGGTCTGGCCTCATCACATCAACGAGCGCCCACCTTCGCCGCCCGGGCGATGCCCCCAAACCGTGGTGAAATGCAGCCCGAAACCCGCTGCAGTCCGCTGGTCACAGTATCCCCCGGCGGCGCGCGCGGCCACAATGACCGCGTTGCGATTACGGTGCTTGTGGGCGATGCGCTCCAGTCGCGGTGGCGGAGGACGGCGCTGCGCCTTCGGGATGTTCACGTCGTCTTCCTGCTTCGCATGGCGCACGCGGCGCGCTACGAAAGCCCCATCACCCAAAAACGCCGGTCCCTCGAGGTTGTTCCAGGTGGAGTCCACCCCGATCCCTTCGGCGACGATACGGGTGAAACGCTGTATGGCCATCGCGCGGCGTTCAGCGAATGCCGCCAGCAGCCCGTCGGTCGCCTGCCACTCCGTCGCGCCCACCGTACCGCTCAACGCTCAATCGCTGCCCCACGCCCCCGGTCCGGATCGAGCACCATGCCTGCCCGTACCGGGTTGAGCACCACCTAGCGCGCCAGCGAACTCAATGCGGATGGGGCGGGCCATGCCCTCCTCTCAATAAGTGAAACGCAGCACTACGCCCCAATTCACCGGCGGAAAAAAGCAGAGCGAGGAACGAGCGGCAATTTTTGCCGTACGACTGAATTTGCCTTGTTATGTGTTGTATTTATAGGAAACACTGTTGTCTTACTTGATTTGCCCCAAAGACATTTTCAACTGCGACATCACATACACAGCCTTGAGTAAGACTCTTGTAGGTTTCATCGCCCATGCCATAAAAATCAGCGTGAGACACAATATCTCCGATTTCTGTTTCACGAGAATCAAGCATCTCGAACATAACAAATTCTTCGCCGCCATCAGTCTCGGCTGCGTACATGCTACGATTCGTGGTGTATAACTCTTATGGCACCCTTAATTTATGTTTTTAATCTTTCATTGCCGTTGCCACAACTTTCTTTGCAGCAGAAAGCTCTTTTTTTACTCTTGCTGCTTCATATTCCAACTCCCGCATTTTTTGTATTGCTTCATCTACGTCCGTGCCAGGCAACCAAGATTGAACAACTTCTACATCATCCAGATTATCGCTAACAATTCCTTTTGTTATTCCAGCTAGGATATTGAATCTATGTTTGCAATATTGGCCATTTCCTCCTGCGGGACATGAACAATATGCCGACAGATTGGTATCTGACCTTTTAACAAAGACGACCTCATATGGCTCAGCAGCAGAGCCTTGAACTTCAAATGATATTTCCTGCATTGCTTGCCTCTCTTTTACACATAACGCCTGAGTTATCCGTCACGGCTCCACCATTAGCAGCGGAACACTAATCCATTGTTTGAAGTGAGTTTGTGCTGAAAACACACGGACTAGCGCTTTGATTGGGAGCTCTATAGGACCAACAACTGTATCTATCAATTCCTTGAATGCAGCGACCCCTGATGAAAAATAGTCATCGGTAGGTATCAATGCAACTTTCCCAGACTCCGACTGAACAGCGAAATAGTGCTCCTCGGCTACCAATCGCTCTCTGTCGGCAGGATTGGGTTCTTTGGGCTTCCCAATTATGGTGATGGGGTAACTTCGACGCTTCACCTCAACTTTGTCGATGGTGAGAAACCCGCTAATCCAACAGATTGAGGACGAACTACCAAAGTCGTGATTGCACTCTGATATCTTTGGGTATTCCTCCAACTTGGCCATTAATGACCGGAACATTTCAACAGTTGATACCGAATACGACTTGCTTTCAACCGAGCTAGCACCTGCCGAAAACAATGGGATTGCTGCAGCAGCTCGCATTCCTTCAGTCTTCGTGATTTTTGTTTCTGGCGAGTACCCGCATTCGGCCTCATAGAGGCTCGCTATGAACTCCCTATCTAGGTAAACAAGCTTATCGTTCAGATTCACAGGATTTCCACGTATGTCTGTGTGACGGCTGACGCGAAGCTTTGCGGCAGTTTTGGAGCCGCAAAGCGGCGGAAAAACTGTCCGACAACAGCGACTGGTTAGGTTTCTATCCCATTGGTTCAGTTGATATTTAAAGCTGAAGCGAGCTCTTCCTGTATTTGTTCATTTTGGCCAGATGTACCAACACGAGGATTCACACCCCACTGAGCTGTGTGTACCAGCAAGTTGCGCTCTTCCGATGTGGACATAAACGCAAAGCGGACGATTGTTCCGATTACTTTACGATCCCGTCTCTCATAAACCCTTTGCCAAACAGGTGCAAAGCGTTCAATGAGTTTGTTCATTAAGCGGTCGACTGATTGGAGCAAATGCGCATCATTTTCCCGGAAGAAGATGCGATCCCCCGGGTTGAAGATTTTCGATACATCAAGGGCGACCATTCCTCTATGCCCCGAACCTGTCTTCTTTTTGAAGACCTCTTCTAGTTGGCGTGAGGCTTTTCTGACGTTTTTCTCAATTTTTTTTCAGACGTTACGCGCTTGCACTCGACCCAAATTTTTCTCCCGCCAAAAAACACCCCGGTATCTGAGGGCGCATCGAGAATTGCGGATGCACCTCTAGATGGTGCATGGAGTTTTGCCGCAACCAAGGCCTCAAAAAGAAAGTTCCTAGCTGTTGCCAAAGCTGGAGTCTCTTCCTCCAAATTTATTGGGCCATTCACTGCATTATTGAGCTTCGTGACAATCGCCTCAAGCGTTTCGACGGGAACATCTTTAAAGGCTTTGTAGACGCTCACAAAGTCATGAATTTCCAGCATCGAATTCACGAAGCTCGGAAAGATTCTCCTTCCCTCTTCAATCGTCGCTGTCCTGTATGAATCAGTCCAATAGCTGACGATCCTCTGGTAATGCGATGTGCGTCCAGCTCCAAGATTGACCCCAATTTTCCGCATCCATTCAAGGGCAGAAGTATAGCTTTCTAGGATGCCCTCATACGATTCAGAGTCGATCATAATGTCGAAAACCTAACACCCCTGCTGCGCTCACCATCTCCGACCGCCGCTCCCGTCGGCCTGTCCGGCTTGCTGCGCACGGCGCCTGGCCGGGGCAGGCGGAACGGCTCATGGCCATCGGCATGCCTGACTCGATGGATGTCGGGAGCGGTGCGGGTGGGCAAGGCGGGGCCGGGGGAACGCGGGATGGTCCCTGGACGGTGGGGATGGCGCCAGGATGGATTCGGCGGCGGGCCGGGAACGGCCGTGGGTCGGTCGGTGTTTCGGGCGCGGAACGGTGGCATCGCTGACCGTCCTTGGTGGTCTCTCGGTTACGTTATTCGGGGGCGTGGTGGGGTGTCAATCGGGGGTTTCGGTTGGCGGGGTAATTGGGGTTCCGGGGATGGGTTCGCCTGCGGGGGAGGCTGGTACGCGGGCGGTTTCCCGGCCGGTTTCGCGCAGGCAATGAGCCGGGATGCGCCCTGGAAGATTCGCGCCGCGGACGGCGCTCCCACGGGGATCGCTTGGCGGCTCTTCCAGCTGTCAGCTTCGAGCTTCCGGCTCAGGAGAAGTCCTGTCGTTCCATCCAGGGGATGATCCGGTCGAAGGCTTCCTGGATCTGTTCCCTGGGCAGCGAGTAGCTGATGCGCAGGGCGTTGTCGCTGGATTCGCCGAAGGTGTCGCCGGGGATGGTGCACACGCCGGTCTCGCGCAGCAGGCGCAGGGCGACGTTGCTGCCGGAGATGCCTTCGGGCAGCGCGGGGAAGATGTAGAAGGCGCCGTCGGGGCGGTAGCCGGTGAGGTGGGGGGTCTTGTCGATCAGTTCCACCAGCAGGTCCCGGCGCTTGGTGTATTCGTCGATCATGTCGGCGACGAAGCTCCGGTCGCCCTTGAGGGCGGCCACCCCGCCCCACTGGCAGGGGGTGTTGGCCACGGTGGTGGTGAACATGTGGTAGCGGCGCAGCTTCTTGATGGCGGCCTGGCTGGCGATCATCCAGCCCACGCGCAGGCCGGCCATGGAGAAGGTCTTGGAGAAGGAGGAGACCACCATGATGTTGTCGAGGTCGCAGGCGGCGCTGAGCACGCTGGTGTAGGGCTGGTCGTCGAACACGAGGTGGTCGTAGACCTCGTCGCTGATGATCTCCACGCCGCGGAAGGCGGCCTCTTCGACGATGGCCTCGATGGTCTCGCGGGGGTAGACGGTGCCCGTGGGGTTGCTCGGCGAGTTGAGGACGATGGCGAAGGTGTTGGGGCCGATGGCGTCGATCACTTCCTGGGGATCGAGCTGGTGGTTGTTCTCGGCGTGGGTGGGGATGTGGTGGACGGTCCCGCCGTTCATGCGGATCAGCGGGGCGTAGAGCTGGAAGGCGGGATCGGGGACGATGAATTCCCGGTCCGGCGCGGAGGTGGCGGTGAGCGCCAGGTAGATGGCCTCGGTGGCCCCGGTGGTGACCAGGATGTTGTCCGGGGAGAGTTCGCGGCCGTAGCGCTCGCCGTAGTACTCGGCCAGGGCGTCGAGGAGCTCGGGCAGGCCGGCGTCCATGGTGTAGCCGGTCTGGCCGGCCTCGAGGGAGTCGCAGACCGAGCGGGTGATGTGACCGGGCGTGGGCAGGTCGGGCTGGCCGATGGAGAGGTGGATGACGTCGTCCATCTCGGCGGCCATGTTCACCATCCGGCGGATGCCGGGCACCGGGATGGTGAGCAGCGAGGGGTTCCAGATCGGGTCCTCGGATTCGTAGAACTCGAAATCCATCCGGTTCATGCCTCGGCCTCCGGGACGTGGTGGAACAGCGCGGGACGACGGTCGGTCAGTGGCGCGGCCTCCTGGTAGGCATGGCCGGCCTGGAGGACCTGCTTGTCGGCGAAACGCGGGCCGACGATCTGCAGGCCCACGGGCAGGCCGTCGCCGGTGAAGCCGCAGGGGACGGAGAGCGCGGGCTGGCCGGTCATGTTGAAGGGGAAGGTGAACGGCGTCCAGGTGGGCCAGCGGGTGCTGGGCCAGTCCTCGGGGACCTCGCGCCCGGCACCGAAGGCGGTGATGGGCAGCGTGGGGGTGAGCAGCAGGTCGTACTTCTGGTGGAAGTTGGCCATGCGCTCGGCCAGGCCCACTCGCTCCTTCTGGGCGTCGAGGTAGTCGAGCATGCTCAGGCGGCTGGCCTTGTCGGCCACGCGCACCAGGGCGGGGTCCATGAGTTCGCGCTTGCGGGTGCCCATCTCCGAGAGCGCGTGGGCCGCACCACCGTAGAACAGGTGGCCGAAGGCGCCCAGGGGATTGGCGAAGCCGGGATAGGCCTCGCTCAAGTGGGCACCGAGCTCCTCGAAGCGGTGGGCCGCGGCCTCGACGATGCGCTCGATCTCGGGGTCGAGGTCGGCGTAGCCGAGGTTGGGGCACCAGGCGATGCGCAGGCCCTCGACACCGGCGTCCAGGTCCTCGAGGTAGTCGACGCCGCGGCGCGGGGCGGCCTGGCTGTCGCGGTGGTCGGGCTCGGTGAGCACGTTCATCATCAGCGCGCAGTCCTCCACCGTCCAGGTCATGGGCCCGGCGTGGGCCAGCCCGCCGAAGGGACTGGCCGGCCAGTGGGGCACCTCGCCGGTGGTGGGCTTGTGGCCGACGATGCCGCAGAAGCTCGCGGGGATGCGGATGGAGCCGCCGGCGTCGGTGCCCAGCGCCAGCGGGCCCATGCCCAGGGCCACCGAGGCGCCACTGCCTCCCGAGGAGCCGCCGGCGGTGCGCGACGGGTCCCAGGGATTGCCGGTGACGCCGGTCAGCGGGCTGTCGGTGACGCCCTTCCAGCCGAACTCGGGGGTGGTGGTCTTGCCCAGGGGGACGTAGCCGTTGCGCTCCAGCGCCGCCACGGCGGGCGAACGCTTGCCCAGGGTGGTCTCGGGCTTGATGGTCCGAGAGCCCTTGAGGGTGGGCCACATGGGCGTGAAGAAGACGTCCTTGACCGCCACGGGCACGCCGTCGAGTGCCCCGCGCGTTCGCCCTTCCCGGTAGCGCTCTTCCGAGGCGCGGGCGTATTCCAGCGTGGTGTCGCGGTCGACCAGGCAGAAGGCGTTCACCTCGCCGTCGACCCGCTCGACCTGGTCCAGCGCGGCCTCGGTGGCCTCTACCGGCGAGAGATCGCCCTGCCGGTAGGCGTTCAGCAGCTCCACGGCGGTCATTTCCAGGACGGTCTTTTCCATTCTCAGCCTCCCCTCGATGGGCCGGCCCTAGCCGGCATAGCCCCGCCGCTTGTCGACGAGGTTGACCAGCGGGTCACCCCGACGCCAGCGGCGGAAGTTTTCCACGAACTGCTCGCCCAGCGCGGCGCGCCAGCCGATGAAGTCACCGGCCATGTGCGCCGAGATCATCACGTTGGGCATGTCCCAGAGCGGGCTGTCCCCGGGCAGCGGCTCGGTGTCGAAGACGTCCATGGCCGCACCGGCGATCTCGCCGGCGTCCAGGGCATCCACCAGGTGGTCGGTGACCACGATGGGCCCGCGGCCGACGTTGATCAGCCGCGCGCCGGAATCCATGCGCTCGAAGGCGTGGCTGTCGAACAGCCCCCGGGTCTCGTCGGTGAGCGGCGCGGTGATCACCACGAAGTCGAAGTCCGGCAGCAGCTCGTGCAGGCGGTCGTTGGCATGCACGGCATCGAAGACGCGGTCGGCGCGGGCCTCCTTGGAGGTACCTTCCACCTGCAGGCCGGCGGCCTGGAGCAGGCGGGCGACGTCGGTGCCGATGGACCCCGCCCCCACCACCAGCGCCCGGCGGTCGCGGATCAGCTCGGTCTCGCGGTGGACCCAGCGGTGCTCGCGCTGGTAGCGCAGGTTGCCCAGGGTGTCCTTGGCGAACATCAGCACCGCCCCCAGCACGTACTCGGCGATGCCGAGGTTGAACACCCCGCGGGCGTTGGTGACGGGGATGTCGCTCTCCACCAGCCCGGGGAACATCAGGGCGTCCACCCCGGCGCTGGTGGCGTGCACCCAGTCCAGCCGGGTGCGCTCGGACCAGGCGCGCTCGAGCATTTCGGTGCGAAAGTCGGTGACCACCAGGATGTCGGCCTCGCGCAGGCCGGCGCGCAGCTCGTCCTCGTCGCGGACGTGGCGGATCTCGGCCTGGTCGGCGATGCCCTCCAGGCCCGGCAGGTCCGGCTCGTCGGCGGCCGTGAGAACACAGATTCGGGGCAGATCCGGCATCGGGTCTCCTCGGTTGGTTCGCTGGGCCCGCCCCGAGGGGGCGGGTCGGTCGAGGGGCGACGGGCGCGGTCCTTGCCCCTCACCCCGGCCCCGCTCCCCGCCCGGGGCGGGAACCCCACCGGGACAGGGGCAGGACCGGTTGGCGTTGCCGCCTCCGGGTTCGCGGGGTTTCAGTCCTTTTCCAGGGCGCGCCGGAAGCGGGCGATGCCCTCCTCGATCTCCTCGGCATCGGCCACCAGCGGCGGCAGCCAGCGGATCACCTGGCCGTGGGTGCCGCAGCGCAGCAGGAGCAGGCCCTCGGCCTCGGCCGCCTTGACCAGGTGGCCGGCGCGCTCGCCGTCGGCACGACCGGCCTGGTCGACGATCTCCATGCCCTGCATCAGGCCCAGGCCGCGGATGGTGTCCACCTCGGGGTACTCGTCGGCGAGCGCGTCCAGCCGGGCGTGCATCAGCCGGCCGTTTTCCGCGGCCCGGTCCACCAGGTTTTCCTGCTGGATCACGTCCAGGGTGGCCAGGCCGGCGGCGCAGGCCACCGCGTTGCCCCCGTAGGTGCCGCCCTGGGAGCCGGGCCGGCCACGGGCCATGAGCTCCCGCGGGGCGGCGATGGCGGAGAGCGGGAAGCCGGAGGCCAGGCCCTTGGCGGTGATCACCACGTCCGGGGTGATGTCGAAGTGCTCGTGGCTCCAGAAGCGGCCGGTGCGGCCGTAACCCGCCTGGATCTCGTCGACCACCAGCAGCAGGCCGTGGGCGTCGCAGCGCTCGCGCAGACCCTGCATGAACTCGCGCCCGGCCGGGTAGTAGCCGTACTCGCCCTGGACCGGCTCGATGAACACCGCGGCGGTGTCGTTGGGTGCGCTCTGGGTCTGGAGCACGTGGTCGAACTCCGCCAGGCAGAAGCGCTCGGCCTCCTCCTGGCTCCAGCCGTAGCGGTAGGCATGGGGAAACGGGCTGTGGACCACGCCGGCCATCATCGGGTGGAAGCCGCTGCGTACCTTGGGGGTGGAGGTGGTCAGCGAGGCCGCGCCCACGGTGCGACCGTGGAAGCCGCCGTCGAAGGCGATGATGTTGCTGCGCCCGGTGGCGTGGCGCACCAGGCGGATGGCCATCTCCACCGCCTCGGAGCCGGAGTTGACGAAGGCCACGCTGTCGATGTCGCCGGGCAGCACGTCGTTGAGCCGGTCGGCCAGTTCCAGCATCGCCGGGTGGGCCACGGTGGTGTACTGGCCGTGGATCAGCCGGCCCATCTGTTCCCGGGCGGCAGCGACCACCCGGGGGTGGCAGTGGCCGGTGCCGGTCACGCCGATGCCGGAGGTGAAGTCCAGGTAGCGGCGGCCGTCGCGGTCCTCGAGCCAGGCGCCCTCCCCGCGCTCGGCGATGATGTCGCTGGATTGCTGCAACAGCGGTGACAGATGGCTCATGCCCACACCTCTCGATGGTTGTTGATGGCCGCCCCGAAAACGGGGATCAATGGTGTTCCAGGTACTCGAGAATCGCCGCGGCGATCTCCACGGTGCCCCGCGGGGCGGGGCCGTGCTCGGCGACGTCCGCCGCCACGGCCTCGTGCAGGGCGCGGCCGGCGGCCGCGGCGCGCTCGTCCGCCTCGCCGATCCAGCCCAGCAGCATGGCCGCCGAGAGCATGGTGGCCCGGGGGTCGGCCTTGCCCTGGCCGACGATGTCCGGCGCGCTGCCGTGGGTCGGCTCGAACAGCGGCGGGCGCGTGCGGTCGTCGGGATTGATGTTGGCCGAGGGCGAGAGGCCCATGCCCCCGGAGAGCACCGCCGCGAGGTCGGTGAGGATGTCGCCGTGGAGGTTGCTGGCCACCACCACGTCGAACTGCCAGGGGGCCTGGACGAACTTCATGCAGGCGGCGTCCACCAGCTCGTGGTGGACGGCGATGTCGGAAAACTCGCGGGCCACCTCGGCGAACACCTCGGAGTAGAGCTCGCCCCAGTGCGGCAGGGCGTTGCGCTTGGTGACCAGGCACACCTGGGCGCCGGCGGTCCCGCCGTCGGCGGTGGTGAACTCGCGCGCCGGGGCATGACCCGCGTGGCGCGCGGCGAGGCGCTGCTCGGCGCGGCGAAAGGCGTGGCGCACCAGGCGCTCGGTGGCCCGGCGGGTGAACAGCTCGATCTGGGTGGCGGTCTCGTCGGCCCGCCCGGCGTGCAGGCGCCCGCCCTGGTTGACGTACTCGCCCTCGGAGTTCTCGCGGATCACCAGCATGTCCACGTCCCGGGCGCGGGCGTCGGCGAGATACTGCGGGGCGCCCTCCATCAGCCGCGCGGGCCGTTCGCAGGCCCACAGGTCGAAGCCCTTGCGCAGCTCCAGCAACGGTGCCAGCGAGATGCCGTCCGGCAGCCAGTAGCGGTCGCGCTGGTGGCCCGGGCCGGGATCGCCCAGCGCCCCCAGCAGCAGGGCATCGTATCCGCCCAGTCGCTCGAGGGCGTCCTCGGGCATCATGCGCCCGTGCTCGCGGTGCCAGGCGGTGGCGGGCCAGGGAAGGTTGTCCAGCTCCAGCGGCAGGCCCTGCGCGGCCGCGGCGGCCTCCAGCGCCGGCAGGGTGGCATCGGTCACCTCGGGTCCGATGCCGTCACCCGGGAGGACGCCGACCTTCCAGTTACGTACTTCGGCCATCGGGGTTCCCTCCCATCACTCGCCCCCCATGCAGAGGTATTTCACCTCCATGTACTCGTCCATGCCGTACCTGGAGCCCTCGCGACCCAGGCCGGATTCCTTGACCCCGCCGAAGGGCGCGGCGGGGTTGGAGATCAGGCCCTCGTTGATGCCGATCATGCCGGCCTCGATGCCCTCGGCCACGCGCCAGACGCGGTGGATGTCGCGGCTGTAGAAGTAGGCGGACAGGCCGAAGGGCGTGTCGTTGGCCAGCCGCACGCCCTCCTCCTCGGTCTCGAAGGGCATGATCGCGGCCAGCGGGCCGAAGGTCTCCTCGCCGCAGACGAGCATCTCCGGGGTGACCTCGTCGATCAGCGTGGGCTCGTAGAAGGTCCCCCCGAGCTCCGAGCGCTGGCCACCCATGATCAGCTTGGCCCCCTTGTCGAGGGCGTCGTGGACGTGCTCGTCGACCTTGGTCACGGCGGCGTCGTTGATCAGCGCCGACTGGTCCACGCCCGGCTGCATGCCGTCGCCGAGGTTGAGCTCGGACATCGCGGCCTTGAGTTTCTCGATGAAGGCCTCGCGCACCGGCTCCTGGACCAAGAAGCGGTTGACGCAGACGCAGGTCTGGCCGGTGTTGCGGAACTTGGAGGCCATCGCCCCCTCCACGGCCCGGTCGAGGTCGGCATCGTCGAAGACCAGGAAGGGCGCGTTGCCGCCGAGCTCCAGCGAGATCTTCTGGATGTGCTCGGCGCTCTGGCGCATCAGCTGGCGGCCCACGTCGGTGGAGCCGGTGAAGCTGATCTTTCTCACCTTGCCGCTGCCGGTGAGGGTGTCGGCGATCTTCGAGGCGGAGCCAGTGATCACGGAAAAGACCCCCGCCGGCAGGCCGGCGCGCTCGCCCAGCTCGGCCAGGGCCAGCGCGGAGAACGGCGTGGCCGAGGCCGGCTTGGAGATCATGGGGCAGCCCGCCGCCAGCGCGGCACCGGCCTTGCGGGTGATCATCGCGGCGGGGAAGTTCCACGGCGTGATGCAGGCGGAGACGCCGGCCGGCTGCTTGATCACCACGATGTGCTGGCCCGGCTTCTTGCCGGGGATGGTGTCGCCGTAGGCCCGGCGGGCCTCCTCGGCGAACCACTTGAGGAAGGAGGCGGCGTAGGCGACCTCGCCCTTGGCCTCGGGCAGCGGCTTGCCCTGCTCGAGGGTCATGATCCGGCCGAGATCCTCCTGGTGCTCCATCATCAGCTCGAACCAGCGGTAGAGGATTGCGCTGCGCTCGTCGGCAGTCCTGGCACGCCAGGCGGGGAAGGCGGCCTCGGCCGCGTCGATGGCGCGCTCGGTCTCGGCGCGCCCCATCTTCGGCACGAGCCCGAGGACCTCGCGGTTGGCCGGGTTGGTGACCTCGATGGTGGCGCCGTCGTCGGCGTCCACCCACTGGCCGTCGAGGTAACACTGCTGGTGGAAAAGGGATGCATCCGCGAGACCGCTGAGCGCCATTGACGTCGTCCTCCCCAGGAATGTGCGTTCGTCCCTTCCACCCTAGACCAGAACGGGTCGGCTTGCCCATCCCGGAATCACGGCCACTGGCCGAGCCCGTCGGCGACGGCTAAGCTCCACCGAGGCCGAACCGGTTGCCCAAGCCCATGTCCTTCGCCGACCAGATCGAGTTCCTGCGCGAGATCCCGCCCTTCGACCGCCTCACGGCGGCCGAGCTCGAGCGCGTGGCGGGTGCCATGGACATCCAGTATTTCCAGCAGGATGCCGTGGTGGCCGAGGCCGACTCGCCGGCCGAGCGATTGCTGCTGGTGATCAAGGGCCTGGTGCGCGAGGAGGCGGAGGGCGAGGCCATCGACGCCATCGGCCCGCGGGAGACGGCGGGCGCCGAGGCGCTGTTCACCGGCCGCCACGAGCGCCGGCTGGTGGCGGCCGAGGAACTGATCGCCTACCTGCTGCCGCGGGAGGTGTTTCTCGATGTCTGCCGCGGCAACCGGGGCTTCGAGGCCTACTACTTCGAGGACATCGCCGCCAAGCTGGAGAACCTCGAGGAGCGCCGCCGCGGCGCCGAGCTGGCCTCGTTCCTGATGGCGCGGATCGACGAGGCCTACCTGCACGAGCCGCTGTTCGTCGACGGCGGCTACAGCATCCACGAGACCGCGGTGGCCATGCATGCCCACGGCAGCACCGCGGCGCTGGTGCGCGAGGGCGACGCCCTGGGCATCGCCAGCGTCACCGGCATCCACCGGGCCGCGGTGATCGAGCGTGCCGACCTCGACGGCCCGGTGCGCGACATCGCCCATTTCGACCTGGTGAGCCTGCCCCGCGACCGCTCGCTGTTCGACGCCATGCTCACCATGATGAAGCGCGGCGTGTCGCGCATCGTGGTCACCGACCCGGCGGCCGGGGACGGCATCCACGGCGTGCTCGAACAACGCTCGCTGATGAGCTTTTTCGCCACCCACTCGCACCTCGTGGTCACCGAGATCCGCCGGGCGGAGACCGTCGACGACCTGGCGCGGGCCTCGCAACGCATGATCGCCATGGTGCGCAGCCTGCAGGCCAAGGGCATCAAGACGCGCCACATCCAGGGGCTGGTCACCGAGCTCGACGGCCGGCTGTTCCAGCGCCTGTTCGAGCTGGTCGCGCCGCCGGAGCTGGTCGCCAATGCCTGCCTGGTGGTGATGGGCAGCGAGGGCCGCTGCGAGCAGGTGCTCAAGACCGACCAGGACAACGCCCTGATCCTGCGCGACGGCCATACCCATCCCGACCTCGACACCGTCGCCGAGCGCTTCAGCGAGGGCCTCGGGCGGCTGGGCTACCCGCCCTGCCGGGGCGGCTACATGGTCTCCAATCGCCGCTGGCGCCAGCCGCTGGCGGACTACAAGACCGCCATCTTCGACTGGATCCACCACCCCGACCACCAGTCGCTGATGGACCTCTCGGTGATCGCCGACGCCCGTGCCGTGGCCGGCGACGCGACCCTGCTCGGCGAACTGCGCGCCTACCTGCTGCGCTGGCTCAACGACAGCCCCGCCCTGCTCAGCAACCTCGCCCGCCCGGTGCTGGCCTTCGACACGCCGCTGGGGATCTTCGCCGACTTCAAGCTCGACAAGGACGAGCACCCCGACGAGCTCGACATCAAGAAGGGCGGCCTCTTCCCCCTGGTCCACGGGGTGCGCAGCCTGGCCCTGGAGGCGCGCATCGAGGCCACCAGCACCCTCGAGCGCATCGAGCGGCTGCGGGAGACGGGCCTGCTGGACACCCGCACCGCCCGCGACCTGGGCGACGCGCTCGACTTCATGAGCGGCCTGCGCCTGGCCCACATGCTCGAGGACATCGACGCCGGGCGCACCCCGGACAACTACGTCGATCCGCACCGCCTCGGGCACCTGGAGCGCGACCTGCTCAAGGACAGCCTGCGGGTGGTCAACCGCTTCAAGCGGCTGGTGGCCCACCACTTCCGCCTGCACGCGGTGACCTGAACCCATGGCACTCTGGCGGCGGCTGCGCAACCTCTGGTGGCGCCAGAAACTGGCGGAATCCCGCTTCGGCTACCTGTTCGACCCCGAGCCGGCCGGCGAATGGGTGGCCATCGACTGCGAGACCACCGGCCTCGACCCGGGCCGCGACGAGCTCTTGAGCGTGGCCGCCATCCCCGGCTCCGGCGATTGCATCCACACCAGCCGCGCCCTGCGCCTGGTGGTGCGCCCGGAAGGCCCGGTGGACGAGCACAGCATCACCATCCATCGCCTGCGTCCCCGGGACGTGGCCGGCGGCATCCGCCCCCGCGAGGCCCTCGAGCGCCTGCTGCCGCTGATCGGCTCGCGCGCGCTGGTGGGCTACTACCTGGAGTTCGACGTCGCCATGCTCGAGCGCTACCTGCGGCCCTGGCTGGGCATCGGCCTGCCCAACCGCCGGGTCGAGGTCTCGGCGCTCTACCACGACAAGCGCATCGGCCTGATCCCGCAGAAGCCGGTGGACCTGCGCTTCAACACCATCCTCGACGCCCTGGACATACCCCGCCTGGGCGAGCACGACGCCTACAACGACGCCCTGATGACCGCCATGGCCTACGTCAAGCTGGGCCACCTGCGACGCGTCTGACAGCCGGCAGCTGGTAGACTGTGGGTTTGGTCCACCAGCACCTCTCCATGAGCCAGGCCCGACTCGACATCGAGCGGATGCTCCAGCGCATCCGCAAGCACCGGGACTTCCCGGCATTCTCCTCGCACGTACGCGAGATCGTGCGCATCAGCTCGCGCAAGCAGAGCTCGGCCAACGACCTGGCCGCGGTGATCCTCAAGGACCAGGCGCTCACCCAGAAGATCCTGCAGGTGGCCAACAGCGCCCATTTCGGCCAGTTCGCCGGCCAGATCCACACCATCAGCCGGGCGGTGGTCATCCTGGGCTTCGAGCAGGTCCGCTCGGTGGCCCTGGGGCTGATGCTCTTCGAGCACTTCCGCAAGCAGGGCAATGCCACGCCCCTGCTGGAGACCATGCTCACCTCGATCTTCTCCGGCCTGCTGGCGCGCAACGTCGCCACCGGCGAGGACCGCGAACGGGTCGAGGAGATCTTCATCTGCGCCATGCTCCACGACCTCGGTCGCATGGCCATGGCCTTCTACGCCCCCGAACACTACGCCGCCGTGGAAACCGCCATGAAGGCCCATGGCGGCGATTTCGAGAGCACCGTGCGCCACGAACTGGGCTTCTCCCCGCGCGAGCTGGGCCGCGCCATCGCCCGCGAGTGGGGGTTTCCCGCGCTGGTCATCCACTCCCTCCAGCAACTGCCGCCCTCGCGGCGCAAGAACCCGGCGACACTCGAGGACCGCATGCGCGGCTACAGCCAGTTCGCCAACGCCCTGGCCCAGCGGGTGGCCGCCGATCCGCAGTCCGCCGAGGCCGCCATCGCCGAGCTGCTGGACGACTACGGCGCCATCGTCCGCGTCGAGGCCGACGACCTCCGCGAGCGGATGGCCGAGACCCGCGACGACTTCAGCCACTACCTCGAGGCCCTGCCCGAGGCCCGGCGCAACCAGGGCGTGCTGGAAAAACTGATGCAGGCGCCCGAAGAGGAAACCGAGGCGGAGGCGACGCCCGCCCCGCCCAGCGAGCACGACACCGACCACTCCAAGCTGATGGACGGCATCGCCGACATCTCCGAGACCCTGCTCGAACCCTTCGACCTGAACACCCTGCTGGTGGCGATCCTCGAGACCCTCTACTCCGCCCTGCCGGCCGAGCGCGTGCTGCTGTTCATCGTCGACCGCGAGAACGCCGTCCTGCGCCCCCGCTTCGGCTTCGCCACCAACCTCGACAACCTGCGCCGCAACCTCGCCATCCCCACGGGCGGTGCCGACAACCCCTTCACCGAGGCCCTCACCGGCCACCGGGAATTCTGGGTGGCGGACGCGGCCCACGACCTCTCCACCACCAACCTGCCCGAGCCCATGCAACGCTGGCTGCCGGCCGCCGCCTTCGGCATCTTCCCGCTGGTGGTCAACGACCGGGCCATCGGCGCCATCTACGTGGACACCGCCCGGCCCGGCTCGCTGGACGCCACCTCCCGGCGCGGCATCCGCACCCTGGTCAAGCAGGCGGTCACCGCCATCCGCACCAACCGCTGACCCGCCCCCGGGGGCCGCCGCCCGGCTCTCACGACCCCAGGGCCTCGCGCCGGCGGCGGTATTCGCGCGCCTCGGCACTCACCCAGGCGATGACGTTGTCGAGCGCCTCGGTGGCCTCGACGCTGGTGGCCTGCTGGATGCGCAACTCGAGCATCCGGCGCAGCTCGTCGAGGGCCTGTTCGGCGCCCTCGAACCGGGCCCGCTCCAGGGCCTGATGGGTATCGCTCATGCACCTTCTCCCGCGGGTTTCCCGTCTAAACCCTAGCAGGCCGCGGGCCTTACAATGGCCCGATGGAACGTACCGCCCTCATCCGCGGCGCCCTGCTGATCCTGGCCTCCGAGCTGGCCTTCGCCTCCATGGGGGCGGTGGTCAAGGCGGCCTCGGTCTCGCTGCCCAACGAGCAGCTGGTCTTCTTCCGCAACCTGTTCGGCCTGGTGGCGCTGCTGCCCTTCCTGCTGCGCACCCGCGGCGACTCGCTGGCCACCCGCCGCTACCCGCTGCACCTGCTGCGCGCGGCCCTGGGGGTTTCGGCGATGTACGCCTTCTTCTGGGTGCTCGGCAACCTGCCCCTGGCCGAGGCGGTGCTGCTCAAGATGACCGCGCCCATCTTCCTGCCCCTGATCGGCTGGCTCTGGCTGCGCGAACACGTCTCGTCGCTGGCCATGGTGGCCATCCCGGTGGGCTTTCTCGGGGTCCTGCTGGTCCTCGACCCGGCCGGCAACTTCTCCTGGATGGCGCTGGTGGGGCTCTTGGGCGGGCTGCTCGCGGCGGGCGCCAAGGTGGCCGTGCGGCGGCTGACGGCGACCGAGCCGCCCGGCCGGGTGGTGTTCTACTTCGCCGTCAACGCGGGGCTCTTGACCACCCTGCCCATGATCTGGGCCTGGCAGACGCCCACCCCGGCCCAGTGGGGCTGGCTGGCCCTGCTGGGGCTGTTCGGCACCGCCGGCCAGCTGCTGATGACCCGCGGCTACGCCGAGGCCCCTGCCGGCCAGCTGGGGCCGTTCACCTACTTCACCGTGCTCTTCGCCGGGGTCTACGGCTACCTCTTCTGGGGCGAGGTGCCCACGGCGGGTTTCTTGGCCGGCGCGGTGCTGATCGCCGCCGCGGGCCTGCTGGCGGTCTGGAAGCGCCGCCCGAGCCCAGCACGGCGTTGACTCGCCGGAAGCCGGAAGCCGGAAGCCGGAAGCCGGAAGCCGGAAGCCAATGATGATGGTGTGCCCCGGGGTGCGTGGACAAGCCGTCAAGGCGCGTGACCCTCCCGGGGTCACCTCGACAATCCCGTGCGCCTCGATGGAATGCCGGGCGGGTCCCACCCGGGGTGCTGGAGGCCACTGCCGGAGACGGTGTCGACTTTTTCGGGGCCAACCCCTTGGCCCCGTCTTCCCGCTTCCGGCCTCCGGCTCACTCTTTCCGGGCCTTGGCAAAGGCCGCGGCCATGGCGCCGCCGGGGGCGGGCTTTTCGGCCTTCGCCGGGCGGGACTGCCGGCGGGGCTTGCCGCGTGCCCCCCTGGCGGGACCGGCGTCGGCCTGGTCGCGGGCGCTGTCGTTCAGGCGCATGGAGAGCCCGATGCGCTTGCGCTCGGCATCCACCGACATCACCTTGACCCTGACCACGTCGCCGGCGGCGACCACCTCGTGGGGGTCCTTGACGAATTGCTCCGACATCGCCGAGATGTGGACCAGCCCGTCCTGGTGCACCCCGACGTCGACGAAGGCGCCGAAGTGGGTGACGTTGGTCACCACGCCCTCCAGCACCATGTCCGGCTCCAGGTCGCCGATCGTCTCCACGCCCTCGCGGAACTCGGCGGTGCGGAACTCGGGCCGCGGGTCGCGGCCGGGCTTTTCCAGCTCGCCGAGGATGTCCCGGACCGTGGGCAGGCCGAAGCGCTCGTCGGTGAAGGCCGCCGGGTCGAGCCGGCGCAGGTAGTCCCGGTCGCCCACCAGCGCGCGGATGTCGCGGCCGCTCTCGGCGGCGATGCGCTCCACCACGGGATAGGCCTCGGGGTGGACGGCGGAGGCGTCCAGGGCGTTTTCGCCGTCCATGATGCGCAGAAAGCCCGCCGCCTGTTCGAAGGTCTTGTCGCCCAGCCGGGAGACGGCCTTGAGGGCCTGGCGGCTGTGGAAGCGGCCGTGGGCGTCGCGGTGGGCGACGATGTTGCCCGCCAGGCGCCGCGACAGACCGGCGACGTGCGCCAGCAGGGCCGCGGAGGCGGTGTTCACGTCCACGCCCACGGCGTTCACGCAGTCCTCCACGACGGCCTCGAGCTTGCGCGCCAGGTGGGTCTGGGAGACATCGTGCTGGTACTGGCCCACGCCGATCGCCTTGGGCTCGATCTTGACCAGCTCGGCCAGCGGGTCCTGGAGCCGGCGGGCGATGGAGACCGCCCCGCGCAGGGAGACGTCGAGGTCGGGGAATTCCTCGGCGGCGGTCCGCGAGGCGGAATACACCGAGGCACCGGCCTCGGAGACCATCACCCGGGTCACCGGCCGGTCGAGATGGTCCCGGGCCAGCTCGCCCACCAGCCGGTCGGTCTCGCGCGAGGCAGTGCCGTTGCCGATGGCCACCAGGTCGGCGCCGTGGGTCTCCACCAGCTGGCGCAGGCGGGCCAGGGCCTCGGCATGGCGTTTCTGCGGCGGATGGGGATAGATGGTGTCGGTCTCCAGCAGCTTGCCGGTGGCGTCCACCACGGCCACCTTCACCCCGGTACGCAGGCCGGGGTCGAGGCCGATGGTCACCCGCGGCCCGGCGGGCGCGGCCAGCAGCAGGTCACGCAGGTTGCGGCCGAAGACCTCGATGGCCGTGGCCTCGGCGCGCTCGCGCAGTTCCAGCAGCAGTTCCATCTCCAGGCGCGTGTGGAGCTTGACCCGCCAGGCTCGGCGCACGGTGGCGGCCAGCCAGCGGTCGGCGGGCCGGCCGGCGTCGCGGATGCCGAAGGCCGCGGCGATCCGTCCCTCGGCGGGATGGTACTCGGCCTCGGCCGCCCCGGGCAGGTCCAGGCGCAGGCCGAGCACGTCCTCGTTGCGCCCGCGGAACAGGGCCAGGGCCCGGTGCGAGGGGATGCGGGCGATGGGTTCGGCGTAGTCGAAGTAGTCGGCGAACTTGGCCCCCGCCTGCTCCCGGCCTTCCACCACCCGGGATTCCAGCACCCCTTCGCGCCAGAGCCGTTCGCGCAGTTCCCGGCTCACGCCGGGATCCTCGGCGAAGCGCTCCATGAGGATCTGGCGGGCGCCGTCGAGGGCGGCGTCGACGGTCTCCACGCCCTGCTCCGCGTCGAGATACCCCTCGGCGGCCTGCTCGGGCACCCGCGACGGGTCGGCCAGCAGGGCATCGGCCAGGGGTTCGAGGCCCGCCTCGCGGGCCTTCTGGGCGCGGGTCCGGCGGCGGGGCTTGTAGGGCCGGTAGAGATCCTCCAGCTCGGCCTTGGTGGCCGCCGACCGGATGGCCTGCTCCAGCGCGTCGGTGAGGTTGCCCTGTTCGCGGATGGTGTCGATCACCGTGGCCCGCCGGTCCTCGAGCTCGCGCAGATAGCCCAGGCGCTCCTCCAGGGTGCGCAGCTGGCCGTCGTCGAGCCCGCCGGTGGCCTCCTTGCGGTAGCGGGCGATGAAGGGAACGGTGGCGCCCTCGTCGAGCAGGGCCACGGCCGCCTCCACCTGGGCGGCGCGCACCGCGAGTTCCTCGGCGATGGTGTCGGTGATGTGCATCTTCGGATCGTTCTCCTGGTGGGCGCGCGGCCTCCGCGCATCCCTTGTCCCGGCCGGGAGGGGATTCCCCCGGCCGCGATTCCGGCCAGAATGCAAAAAGGCCCCCGCAGGGGCCCGTGCAGACGCGGTCGCGACCGAGTCTAGTCCTTGCCCACCGCCTTCATGCTCAGGCGGATGCGGCCCTGGTTGTCCACCTCCAGGACCTTGACCTTGACGACGTCGCCCACGTTCACCTCGTCGGTGACGTTGTGCACGCGCTGATCCGAGATCTGGGAGATGTGCACCAGGCCGTCGCGGCCGGGCAGGATGTTGACGAAGGCCCCGAAGTCCATGATCCGGACCACCTTGCCCTCGTAGACCTTGCCCACCTCGACGTCGGCGGTGATCTGCTCGATCAGGCGCCGGGCCTCGTCGGCGGCGGCCTTGTCGGTGGAGGCGATGGTCACGGTGCCGTCGTCCTGGAGGTCGACGGTGGCGCCGGTGTCCTGGGTGATGGAGCGGATGGTGGAGCCCCCTTTGCCGATCACGTCGCGGACCTTCTCGGGCTGGATGCGGAAGCTGAAGAAGCGCGGCGCGTGCCGGGACATCTCCTCGCGCGGCTGATCGATCACGGCGTTCATCTCGCCGAGGATGTGGAAGCGACCCTCGCGGGCCTGCTCGAGGGCCTGCTCCATGATCTCGCGGGTGATGCCCTCGATCTTGATGTCCATCTGCAGCGCGGTGACGCCGTCCTTGCTGCCGGCCACCTTGAAGTCCATGTCGCCCAGGTGGTCCTCGTCCCCGAGGATGTCGGTGAGCACGGCGAACCCGCTCTCTTCCTTGATCAGGCCCATGGCGATGCCTGCCACCGGGGCCTTGACCGGCACGCCGGCGTCCATCAGCGACAGCGAGCTGCCGCAGACCGAGGCCATGGAGCTCGAGCCGTTGGACTCGGTGATCTCGGAGACCACGCGGATGGTGTAGGGGAAATCCTCGTCGGAGGGCATGACCGCCTGCACGCCGCGCTTGGCCAGCTTGCCGTGGCCGATCTCGCGGCGCTTGGGCGAGCCCATCATGCCGGTCTCGCCCACGCAGTAGGGCGGGAAGTTGTAGTGGAGCATGAAGCGCTCCTTGCGCTCCCCTTCGAGGGCGTCCACCACCTGGGCATCGCGCTTGGTCCCGAGGGTGGTGACCACCAGGGCCTGGGTCTCGCCGCGGGTGAACAGCGCCGAACCGTGGGTGCGCGGGAGCACGCCGGTGCGGATGGAGATGGGGCGCACGGAGCGGTTGTCACGGCCGTCGATGCGCGGTTCTCCGGCGAGGATGCGATCGCGCACGATGCGCTTTTCCAGGCCGCCCACGGCCTTGAGCACCGCCTTCTCGGGCCAGCCCCCGGCCTCGTCCTCGCCGGCGGCGAGCTCGGCCACGGCCTGGTCGCGTACCCGGCCCACGGCTTCCTGGCGCGCCTGCTTGTCGGCCACCTGGTAGGCCTCGGTGAGCCCGCTCTCGCAGACCTCGGCGACCCTGGCATCCAGCTCGGGGTCGCTCTCCGGCGGCTGCCAGTCCCAGCGGGGCTTGCCGGCCTCCTCGGCCAGCTCGTTGACCGCCCGGATGACCGTCTGCATCTGCTCGTGGCCGAACATCACCGCGTCGAGCATGGTGGACTCGGGCAGCTCGGAGGCCTCGGATTCCACCATCAGCACGGCGTGCTCGGTACCGGCCACCACCAGGTCGAGGCCGGATTCCTCCTGCTCGGCGTAGCCCGGGTTGAGGCGGAACTCGCCGTCCCGGTAGCCCACGCGGGCCGCGCCGATGGGGCCGTTGAAGGGAATGCCGGAGATGGCCAGGGCCGCGGAGGCGCCGATCATGGCCGGCACGTCGGGGTCGATCTCCCCGGAGGAGGAAAAGACCGTCGCCACCACCTGGACCTCGTTCTTGAAACCCTCGGGAAACAGCGGGCGCAGCGGACGGTCGATCAGCCGGCTGGTCAGGGTCTCCTTCTCGGAGGGGCGCCCCTCGCGGCGGAAGAAGCTGCCGGGGATGCGGCCGGCGGCGTAGATGCGTTCCTGGTAGTTGACGGTCAGGGGGAAGAAGTCCTTGGCCGGGTCGGCCTCCTTCTTGCCCACGGCGGTGACCAGCACGGTCGTGCCGCCCATCTCCACCATCACGGCACCGTCCGCCTGGCGCGCGATCTCACCGGTTTCCAGGCTCACGGTGTAGTCGCCGTACTGAAAGCTCTTCTTGATCGAGGTCATGCGGATTCCCTGGGACTTGAAATCGGGTCGAGACGGCCGCGCAGGCTCCCCCATCGCCGGCCGCCTACTGGCGGAATCTGGATTCGGGGTCGACGACCCCGGCCGGGCGGCAACCGCCGCCGGGCCCGAATGCAAACGGCCGGAGTGGACCCCGCGACGCCGGGCGATCCGTGATCGCCCGGGTGCCGCTGGCCCCGCTCCGGCCATTTTCCTGCCACTTCAAACTCAAGCGCTTTACTTGCGCAGCCCGAGGCTCTGGATGAGTTCCTTATAGCGATTGAAGTCCTTGCGCTTGAGGTAGTCAAGCAGCTTGCGCCGCTGGTTGACCTTGCGCAGCAGGCCACGACGGGAATGGTTGTCGTGCTTGTGGGTCTTGAAGTGCTCGGTGAGCTCCTCGATGCTGGCGCTCAGCAGGGCCACCTGCACCTCGGGGGAGCCGGTGTCACCGGCGCCCCTTTGATACTTTTCGAGGATTTGCGCTTTCTGTTCGGCCGTCAGTGCCATGGTCTTCTATCTCCTGGGGCAATCGTTCAACAAAGGGGACCGGCTCACGCCATCAGTCGTCGCGGCGCGACCCGGCCATCGTCGAGGACTTCCCCCATGCCCAGGAAGAGGTCGTCCCCGCCGTACACCCGGACCCAGCCCTCGACCGGGGCCCTGGGCACGAATACCGGTTGTCCGTTCTTCAGGTAATGGGCGCTGTCGGCATCCAGGCTCACCGCCGGGAAGTCGACCAGCGCGCGGTCGGGCGAGAGGATAACACCATCGAGGGCCGCCTGTCCCTCCTCGCGCAGGGCCTCCAGCCGCTCGATGGTGATCATCTCCGGGTCCTCGAACGGCGCCAGGCCGGTGCGCCGCAGGCCCACCACGTGGGCGCCGCAGCCCAGCGCCTCGCCCAATTCCTGGACCAGCGTGCGGATGTAGGCCCCCTTGGAGCTGTGCACCCGCAGTTCCAGGTCGGCGCCCTCGCGGCCGAGCACCTCGATGGAGTGGAAGGTGACCCGGCGGGCCTTGCGCTCCACTTCCCGGCCCTGCCGGGCCAGTTCGTAGAGCGGCCGACCGCCCTGCTTGACCGCCGAATGCATCGGCGGGACCTGGTCCACCTCACCGACAAAGCCCGCCACCGCGGCCTCGATCGCCTGGGCGTCGATGCCCTCCAGCGACCGGGTTTCGGCGACCTCGCTCTCGGTGTCGGCGGTGGGCGTGATCTCGCCCAGGCGCGCCACCACGTGGTAGGTCTTGTCGGCGTCCAGCAGGAAGCGGGTGATCTTGGTGGCCCGCCCCAGGCAGACGGGCAGGAGCCCGGTGGCCTTGGGATCGAGGCTGCCGGTATGGCCGGCCTTGCGGGCGTCGAAGATGCGGCGGACCCGCTGGAGGGCCTTGTTGGAGGACCAGTCCAGCGGCTTGTCCAGCAGCACGATGCCGGTGATGTCGCGGCCCTTCCTGCGCGCCATCAGTCGTCCTCGTCGTGCTCGTGGTCTTCCCGGTCGGACTGGCGCGCCTGCTGGATCAGCGCCTCGAGGTGCTCACCCCGCTCGATGGACTCGTCGTAGACGAAGTGCAGCTCGGGCACCTGGCGCAGCCGCAGCTGGCGCGCGAGCCGCGAGCGGAGAAAGCCGGCGGCGCGGTTGAGCACGGCCACCGATTCGTCGCGCGCGGCCTCGTCGAGCGTGGTCACGTAGACCTTGGCGTAGCCGAAATCACGGCTCACGCGCACGGCCTGCACCGTGACCATGCCCAGCCGCGGATCCTTGACCTCGCTGCGGATCAGCCCGGCAAGGTCGCGCTGGATCTGGTCGGCGACCCGGCGCTGGCGGGGAGACTGTTGGGCCATTACAGGGTCCGGGCCACTTCGACGCGCTCGAAGACCTCGATCTGGTCGCCTTCCTTCACGTCGTTGTAGTTCTTCACGCCGATGCCGCACTCCATGCCGTTGCGGACCTCGTTGACGTCGTCCTTGAAGCGGCGCAGCGACTCCAGCTCGCCCTCGTAGATGACGACGTTGTCACGCAGCACGCGGATGGGGTTGCCGCGCTTGACCTCGCCCTCGACCACCATGCAGCCGGCGATCGCGCCGAGCTTGGGCGAGCGGAACACGTCTCGCACCTCGGCCAGCCCGGTGATCTTCTCGTGCAGCTCGGGCGAGAGCAGGCCGGACATGGCCTTCTTGACGTCGTCGATGACCTCGTAGATCACGCTGTAGTAGCGGATCTCCACGCCCATGGTCTGGGCCGCGGCCCGGGCCTTGGCGTCCGCCCGCACGTTGAAGCCGATGACGATCGCGTTGGAGGCGGCGGCGAGGTTGATGTCGGACTCGGTGATCCCGCCCACGCCGGAGGCGACGATGCTCACGCCCACCTCGTCGGTGGCGAGCTTGGCGAGCGACTCGCGCAGCGCCTCGGCACTGCCGCCCACGTCCGCCTTGGCCAGCAGGTTGAGGGTCTCGGTCTCGCCTTCCTCCATCTGCTGCATGAAGTTGTCCAGCTTGGAGGCCTGGCGACTGGCGAGCTTGGTCTCGCGCTCCTTGCCGCGGCGGAACTCGGCCACCTCGCGGGCCTTCTTCTCGTCCTCGACCACCATCAGTTCCTCGCCGGCGCCGGGGGTGCCCGACAGGCCGAGGATGACGGCGGGCATGGACGGGCCGGCCTCGGTGATGGCGTTGCCGGCCTCGTCCTGCATGGCCCGCACGCGGCCGAACTCGGTGCCCGAGAGGACGATGTCGCCCTGCTTCAGGCGGCCGCCGGTGACCAGCACGGTGGCCACGGGGCCGCGGCCCTTCTCCAGGCTGGACTCGATGACCACGCCCTTGGCCGGGCCCTCGCCCGGTGCCTTGAGCTCCATCACCTCGGCCTGCAGCAGGACCGACTCGAGCAGTTCGTCGATGCCCTCCCCGGTCTTGGCAGAGACGTTGACGAAGATGGTCTCGCCCCCCCAGTCCTCGGGGATCACCTCGTGCTGGGCCAGCTCGTTCTTGACCCGGTCGGGATCCGCGCCTTCCTTGTCCACCTTGTTGACCGCCACGATCAGCGGCACGCCGGCGGCCCTGGCGTGCTGGATGGCCTCCTCGGTCTGCGGCTTGACGCCGTCGTCGGCGGCCACCACCAGGATGACGATGTCGGTGATGTCGGCACCGCGGGCCCGCATGGCGGAAAACGCCGCGTGGCCCGGGGTGTCGAGAAACGAGATCATCCCGCGATCGGTCTCCACGTGGTAGGCGCCCACGTGCTGGGTGATGCCCCCGGCCTCGCCCGCGGCCACCTTGGCCTTGCGGATGTAGTCGAGCAGCGAGGTCTTGCCGTGGTCCACGTGGCCCATGACCGTGAGCACCGGCGGACGCGCCTCTTCCGGCCCCGCGGGAGCGGCCTGGATCTCGTCCTCGATCTCGTCTTCCTTGAGCAGCTTCACCTTGTGACCGATCTCCTCGACGGCCAGCGCCGCGGTTTCCTGGTCGAGGACCTGGTTGATGGTGGCCATCACGCCCATGCCCATCATGGTCTTGATCAGCTCGGGCGCCTTGATCGCCATGCGCTGGGCCAGCTCGCCCACGGTGATGGTCTCGGGGATCTCGACCTCGCGAACCACCGGCGCGGTGGGCTTCTCGAAGCCGTGCTTGCGGATCTGGGGCTTGACGGCCGCACCGCGCTTCTTGCCCTTGCGCTTGCCACCGCGGCCCTCGGCCACGTGCAGTTCCTTGCGCCGGCCCCCGCGGCCCCGCTCGGGCTGCTCTTCGCGGCCCTTGCGCTTGCCGCGCGCGCCACGCCCGGCCTTCTCCTCGGACTGGGCCCTGGCCTCCTTTTCCGCCTGCTGGCGGGCGGCCTCGGCCTCGCGCTGCTTGCGCTCGTCCTCTTCCTGGCGCTTGGCCGCCTCGGCCTCGCGCTCCTTGCGCTCCTGTTCCTCCTTGAGCTTGGCCTGTTCGGCCTCGCGGGCCTTGCGGGCCTCCTCTTCCTGGCGCCGGGCCTCTTCCTCGGCCTGGCGACGGGCCTCTTCCTCGGCCTGGCGCTGCTCTTCCTCGGCCTGGCGGTTGCGCTGCACGTAGGTGCGTTTCTTGCGGAACTCGACGTTCACGCGCCGCGCCTTGCCCTGGCTGCCCAGGGTGGTGATCTCGTCCTGGCGCTTGCGCTTGAGGGTGATCTTCTTGGGCTTGCCGGAATCCTTGCCGTGGGAATCCCGCAAGTGGTTCAGCAGCTTCATCTTGTCTTCGTCGCTGATGGTCGAGTCGGCGTCGTGGGCCTCCACGCCCGCCTCCTCCAGCTGCTTGAGCAACCGATCCACCGGCGTGCCGACCACCTCGGCGAGTTTCTTCACGGTAACTTCTGACATAGGTCTCACCCCGTTGCTGCTGCTGGCGTTCAGGCCTCGGTATCGAACCACGGCGCACGCGCCGCCATGATGATCTGTGCGGCGGTGTCTTCGTCGGCACCGGTGATCTCCACCAGTTCGTCGACGGCCATCTCCGCCACGGCCTCAACGCTGTCGATCTCGCTCTCGGCCAGTTTCTCGGCCAGTTCCCCGGTCATCCCGTCCAGCTCCAGCAGGTCGCCCGCGGAGCCTTCGGCCCCGGAATCCGGGTGCTCCTCGGAGGCGATGGCCTGCGTCAGCAGGGCGTCGCGTGCCCGGGCCCGGAGCTCCTCGACGATCTCCTCGTCGAATTCCTCGATCTCGGCGAGCTCGGCGGTGGGCACGTAGGCGATCTCCTCGATCGACGAGAAGCCTTCCTGGACGAGGATCCCGGCGACCTCCTCGTCCACGTCCAGGCTCTCGGCGAACAGCTGGATCAGCGTCTCCGACTCGGCCTGCTGCTTTTCCTGGGCCTCGGTCTCGGTCATGACGTTGAGCCGCCAGCCGGTCAGGTCCGAGGCCAGGCGAATGTTCTGGCCGCCACGGCCGATGGCCTGGGAGAGCTTGTCCTCTTCCACGGCCACGTCCATGCTGCGGTTGTCCTCGTCGACGACGATGGAGACCACCTCCGCCGGCGCCATGGCGTTGATCACGAACTGCGCCGGGTTCTCGTTCCAGAGGATGATGTCGACCCGCTCGCCGTTGAGCTCGTTGGAGACCGACTGCACCCGCGAACCACGCATGCCGACACAGGCCCCCACCGGGTCGAGCCGCTCGTCCAGCGCCCGCACCGCGATCTTGGCCCGCGAGCCCGGGTCGCGGGCGGCGTTCACCAGCTCGATCAGGCCCTGGTTGATCTCGGGGACCTCGAGCTTGAACAGCTCGATCAGAAATTCCGGCGCGGTGCGGGAGACGAACAGCTGCGGCCCCCGCGGCTCGTGGCGCACGTCGCGCAAAAAGCCGCGCAGCCGATCGCCGGGGCGCACCGTCTCGCGACCGATCATCTCCTCGCGCGGGATGAAGGCCTCGGCGTTGTTGCCGAGATCCAGGTAGACGTTGCCGCGCTCCACGCGCTTGACGGTGCCCATCACCAGCTCGCCCACGCGATCGGCGTAGGCGTCCACCATCCGCGCGCGCTCGGCCTCGCGCACCTTCTGCACGATCACCTGCTTGGCCGTCTGCGCGGCGATGCGGCCGAATTCCACCGACTCGATCTGTTCTTCGACGTAATCGCCGATAGCGAGTTCAGGATCGTCGTACTGGGCGGCCTCCACGGTGATCTCGCGCTCCGGGTGTTCCATCTCGTCGGAAGCCACCACCTTCCACCGGCGGAAGGTCTCGTAGTCGCCGGTCTCGCGGTCGATCTCGACGCGGACGTCGATGTCGGCCTGGTGACGCTTGCGCGTGGCCGATGCCAGGGCCGCCTCGATGGCCTCGAAGATCACCGACTTGTCGACACCCTTTTCATTGGATACGGCGTCAGCGACGTACAGAATTTCTTTGCTCATTCAGCCAGCCTCCAGCAACGGCAACCTGCTTTCCCCAAAATCGCCCTGTTCAATGCCCACGCGACAGCATCGCGTCCATGTCCACCACCAGGTTCGCCCGGCCGATGTCGGCGAACGGCACTTCCAGCCGGCGGCCATCGTCCAGGCGCACGTGGATGACCTGGTCCTCCACCGCCTCGATCACGCCGCGGACATTGCGCCGCCCCTCCACCGGCTCGGTCAGCCGGATCTTGACGCGCTCGCCGATCCGCTCGCGGAACTCCGACAGCCGGAACAGCGGCCGGTTGAGCCCCGGCGAGGAGACCTCGAGATCGTAGCCACCGGGCACCGGGTCCTCGACGTCCAGGATCGCGCCCACCTCGAGGCTCACGCGGCTGCAGTCGTCCACGGTGACACCGTCGGCGCTGTCGATGTAGAGGCGCAGCACCGCGTGCCGCCCGGCGTGGTATTCCACGCCCAGCAGATCGAAGCCGACCGATTCGACCACCGGCTCCAGCAGTGCCTGGAGGCCGAAGTCGTCGCTTGTCAGTCGCGGATCGTCGTCCACCGCCAGTCTCGCTCCTTTTTCGCCGAACGGCCCGAAGGGCAATAAAAAAAGCCCCGTTCGGGGCTTTTTCTTATGAAAAGGTTGGTAGCGGGGACTGGATTCGAACCAGTGACCTTCGGGTTATGAGCCCGACGAGCTACCTGACTGCTCCACCCCGCAACCGAGTGCGGCGTATGATACGCCAGCCGGGCGCCCGTTTTCAAGCGCGGCGACCATCGCGGGAGGAAACTCCGGCGGGGGCGCCGGCAAGGCGGCGAACCGGTGCCTCAGCGGCGGATCACCACCCGGTAGATGAAGCCCGGGAGGGCGAAGGTGGCGAACAGCAGCGCGCCCACGGCATAGAACTCCCAGCCCTGCTCGGCCACCGAGCCGGTCACCCGGGCCTCCAGCAGCCGGCCCAGGCCCGCCATGGCCAGCAGGCCCACCAGCCACACCAGCAGGCGGATGGCCGGACGCCAGCCCCCCAGGCGGCGACCCAGCGGGATGAGCCAGCCGAGGTTGGCCACCACGAAGGCCAGCAGGATGTAGCCGCCGACCAGCCAGCCCGGGACCATCATACGTTGATCGCCCCGGCGCAGAGCGCCACCAGGCCGGCCGGGTACAGGCCCAGGCCGAGGATGGCCAGGCCGTTGGCCCCGAACACCAGGCGGAAATCCAGCCCCCGGGCCAGTGGCGCGGTTTCCACGGGCTTGTCGAAGTAGACCATCTTCAGCACCCGCAGGTAGTAGAAGGCCCCGATCACCGACATCACCACGGCGAACACCGCCAGCCAGACGAAGTCCACCTGCACCAGGGCCCGCAACACCGCGAGCTTGGCCCAGAAGCCGAGGGTGAAGGGAATGCCGGCCATGGAGAACATCAGGATCAGCACGGTGAAGGCGGCGAACGGGTTGCGGTCGTTGAGACCGCGCAGATCGTCGAGGCTCTCGGCCTCGGTGCCCCGGCGCGCCAGGTAGAGGATGGTGGCGAAACCGCCCAGCGACATCAACGCGTAGGCGACCACGTAGAACAGCGCCGCCGAGTAGCCGTCGTTGGTGCCCGCCAGCAGGCCCAGCAGGACGAAGCCGATGTGCGAGATGGTGGAATAGGCCAGCATCCGCTTGAAGCTCGTCTGGGCGATGGCGACCACGTTGCCGAGAAACAGCGAGAGCACCGCGAGCACCATCAGCATCTGCTGCCACTCGGCGGTCACCGGCCCCAGGCCCTCGGCCAGCAGGCGCACGAACAGGGCGAAGCCGGCCAGCTTGGGTGCCGCGCTCAGGTAGGCGGTGATCGCGGTGGGGGCGCCCTCGTAGACGTCGGGCAGCCACATGTGGAAGGGCACCGCGCCGAGCTTGAAGGCCAGCCCGACCACCACGAAGGCCACTGCCACCACCATGGGCAGATCGGCCCCGTCCCGCACGATGGCATGGCTGATCTCGATCACGTTGAGGCTGCCGGTGAGGCCGTAGATCAGCGACATGCCGTAGAGCAGCATGCCCGAGGCCACCGCGCCGAGCACCAGGTACTTCATCGCTGCCTCGGAGCAACGCGTGGAATCGCGGTTGAGCGAGACCAGCGCGTACAGCGACAGCGACAGCAGCTCGAGGCCGAGATACATCAGCAGCATGCTGTAGGAGGAGACCATCACCATCATCCCCAGCACGCCCAGAAGGCCCAGCACGTAGTACTCGCCGGTGTGCAGGCCCCGCTCCTTCATGTAGGGCCGGGCGAAGACGAAGGTCATGAAGGTGAGCAGGTAGATGAACAGCTTGAGCACGTCGGACAGCGGGTCGTTGACCACCGAGCCGAACAGCGTCAGCCGCACCTGGTCGTCGCCCAGCGCCCAGGTCAGCGCGAAGGCCACCACCAGGGTCGCCTGGGTGAGCAGGTAGGTGACGTCCCGCTGATCGTCGCGCAGAAACAGGTCCACGACCAGGATCAGGCAGGTCATGGCGAGGACGACGATCTCGGGCAGTACGGGAACCAGGTTGGGCATTTCCATAGTCATCGGAGCGCTCGGTTGATCAGATCTTGCCCGTGGCGACGTGGGCGACCAGGTTGTCCAGGGTGGCGTGCATCACTTCCAGCAGCGGATTCGGCCAGACACCCAGGCCGATCACCAGCACCGCCAGCACGCCGAGGTTGATCGCCTCGCGGGCGTTGAGGTCGGAGAGCCCGGCGACCTGCTCGTTGGCGATGGCGCCGAAGATCACCCGCTTGATCATCCACAGGGTGTAGGCGGCCCCGATGATCAGCGTCAGGGCGGCGGTGAAGGCGATCCAGAAGTTCGCCTTGAAGCTCGCCAGGATGACCATGAACTCGCCCACGAAACCGGAGGTGCCGGGCAGGCCGGCGTTGGCCATGGCGAAGACCACGGCCAGGGTGGCGAACCAGGGCATGGTGTTGGCCACGCCGCCGTAGGCGGAGATCTCGCGGGTGTGCATGCGGTCGTAGAGCACGCCGATCACCAGGAAGAGCGCCCCGGAGATGAAGCCGTGGGAGACCATCTGCACCATCGCGCCCTCGAGCGCCAGCACCGCGCCGGTGCCGTCGTTGGCGGGATTGTCCAGGATGGCGAACACCGCGAACATCCCCAGGGTGGCAAAGCCCATGTGCGAGATCGACGAATAGGCCACCAGCTTCTTCATGTCCCGCTGCGCCAGGGCCACCATGCCGATGTAGACGATGGCGATCAGCGACATGGCGATGATCAGCCAGTCGAGCGCGGCGCTGGCATCCGGCGTCACCGGCAGGGAGAAGCGCAAGAAACCGTAGCCACCGATCTTGAGCATGATCGCCGCCAGGATCACCGACCCGCCGGTGGGCGCCTCGACGTGGGCGTCGGGCAGCCAGGTGTGGACCGGCCACATGGGCACCTTGACGGCAAAGGCGATCAGGAAGGCGAAAAATATCAGGATCTGCTCGGTGAGCCCCAGCGGCAGCGCATGCAGGTCCAGGATGGCGAAGGAGCCGCCCTGGAAGTACATGTAGATCAGCGCCACGAGCATGAACACCGAGCCCAGGAAGGTGTAGATGAAGAACTTGATGGTGGCGTAGACGCGCCGCGGCCCACCCCAGATGCCGATGATCAGGTACATCGGGATGAGCATGCCCTCGAAGAAGAAGTAGAACAGGATCGAGTCGAGGGCGGCGAAGGTGCCCACCATCATGCCTTCCATGATCAGGAAAGCGGCCATGTACTGGGACAGGCGGTAGTCGATGACTTCCCAGCCGGCGATCACCACCAGGATGGTGGTGAAAGTGGTCAGGATCACCAGCGGCATGGAGATGCCGTCCACGCCCAGGTGGTAGTGGATGTTGAAGGTGGCGATCCAGGGCGCGAGCTCCTGGAATTGCATGGCCGCGGTGCCGGGATCGAACTGGAAGTACAGCGGCAGGCTCAGCAGGAAGGTCAGCACCGCGGTGAACAGCGCGATGCGCCGTGTCGCCGCGGGCGACTTGTCTCCCGTGAGCAGGGTGAAGACCCCGCCGATGATGGGCAGCCAGATGACGAGGCTTAGCAGTGGCCAGTCTGTGAACATGGATTAGTCCCGGTTGATTCTTTTGCTTGTCCGTCTGCCGAGCGGGCTCACGCGAACATGAACCAGGTCATGAACACCAGCAGGCCGGCGATCATGACGAACGCGTAGTGATACATCATGCCGGTCTGCACGTGGCGCACGACCCGGGCACCCCAGCCGACCAGGCGCGCGGCGCCGTTGACCAGCCAGCCGTCGATGACCCGCGCGTCCCCCTGGCTGGATAGGCCCCGGCCCAGCGCCAGCGTGCCACGGGCGAAGACCTGGTTGTTGAACTCGTCGAAGCCGTAGCCGCGATCCAGCAGGGCGTGCAGGAAGCCGAGGCGCTCGCGGGCGGCGGTGGCGATCGACGGGCGCACCATGTAGATGAACCAGGCCGTGGCCACCCCGCCCAGGGCCAGCCACAGGGCCGGCGCCTGGAAGGCGTGCAGGATGAACGACCACTGGCCGTGGTAGTGGTGGCCCACTTCGCCCACCACGTCATGCTCCGGGGCCACCGTGATCGCACCGGCGAAGAAGTCGCCGAACACCAGCGGCTCGATGGCGATCCAGCCGATGATCGCCGACGGGATCGCCAGCAGCACCAGCGGCACGGTGACCACCCTGGGGCTCTCGTGCAGGTGCGCCCGGGCATGGTCATCCATGCGCTCCTCGCCGAAGAACACCAAGAAGAACATGCGGAACGAGTAGAAGGCGGTGACGAACACGCCCAGCAATACCAGCCAGTAGGCCAGGCCCGCGCCCGGGATGCTCGAGGCGTGCACCGACTCGATGATCGCGTCCTTGGAGAAAAAGCCCGCGAAACCCGGGAAACCGATCAGCGCCAGCGTGCCCACCAGGAAGGTGACGAAGGTCACCGGCATGTACTTGTACAGCCCGCCCATCTTGCGCATGTCCTGCTCGTGGTGGAGCGCCACGATCACCGAGCCGGCGGCGAGGAACAGCAGGGCCTTGAAAAAGGCGTGGGTCATCAGGTGGAAGATCGCCGCCGAGTAGGCCGACACGCCCAGGGCGACCGTCATGTAGCCCAGCTGGGAGAGCGTGGAGAAGGCCACCACGCGCTTGATGTCGTTCTGGACGATGCCCAGCAGGCCCATGAAGAAGGCGGTCAGCGCGCCGAGCACCACCACCAGCGACAGCGCCACCTCGGAGAGCTCGTAGAGCGGCGACATGCGCGCCACCATGAAGATGCCCGCGGTCACCATGGTGGCGGCGTGGATCAGCGCCGAGATGGGCGTCGGACCCTCCATGGAATCCGGCAGCCAGACGTGCAGCGGCACCTGCGCGGACTTGCCCATGGCGCCGATGAACAACAGGATCGCGATCACGGTGACCAGGTTCCACTCGGTACCCGGCAGGACCTCGATGGTGGTGGCCGCCAGTTGGTCGGCCTGGCCGAAGACCGCCATGTAGTCCAGCGAACCCGTGTACATGAGCACCGCGGCGATGCCCAGCAGGAAGCCGAAATCCCCGACCCGGTTGACCAGGAAGGCCTTGAGGTTGGCAAAGATCGCCGACTCGCGCTTGAACCAGAAGCCGATCAGCAGGTAGGAGACCAGGCCCACGGCCTCCCAGCCGAAGAACAGCTGCATGAAGTTGTTCGCCATCACCAGCATCAGCATGGAGAAGGTGAACAGCGAGATGTAGCTGAAAAAGCGCTGGTAGCCGGGATCGTCGTGCATGTAGCCGATGGTGTAGATGTGGACCATCAGCGACACGCCGGTGACCACCACCATCATCAGCGCGGTCAGGTTGTCGACCAGGAAGCCGACCTCGAAGCGGAAGGCATCGGTGGCCATCCAGGTGTAGACGGCCTCGTTGTAGACCGGGGCACCGTCGAGGACGATGTGCTTGAACACCCACAGCGACAGCGCGAACGACACCGCCACGCCGATGATCGTCACCCAGTGGGCGCCGGCCCGGCCGATCTGGCGCCCGAACAGGCCGGCGATGATGGCGCCGAGCAGCGGGGCGAGGGGGATGGCGAGGTAGACGTATGGCATCGGCTTACCCCTTCATCTCGTTGAGATCGGCCACGTTGATGCTGCCCTTGTTGCGGAACAGCACCACCAGCAGCGCCAGCCCGATGGCGGCCTCGGCGGCCGCCACCGTGAGGATGAAGAACACGAACACCTGGCCGCCGATGTCGTCCATGAACCGCGAGAACGCCACGAAGTTGATGTTCACCGCCAGCAGCATCAGCTCGATGCACATCAGCAGGATGAGGATGTTCTTGCGGTTGAGGAAGATCCCCGCAAGGCTGATGCCGAACAGCACGGCCCCGAGGATGAGATAGTCGGACAAGGCGATCATTGTGCGTGCTCCCCCTAAGCGGCGGCGGCCCGGGCCGCCGTCGTCTGCGTAACCGGTGAACGGTTGGCGGATGTCAGTCTTGTTGTTTCTCGGCGTCCATGCGCACCATGCGGACCCGGTCTTCCCGGCGCACGTCGAGCTGCCGGCCGATGTCCTGGTATTTGACGCCCTTGCGCCGACGCAGGGTCAGGCCGATGGCGGCCACGATCGCGGCCAGCAGGATCACCGCGGCGATCTCGAAGGCATAGACGTATTCGGTGTAGAGCACCTCGCCGATCGCGCCGGTGTTGGAATAGCCCTCGGGCCGCGGCGCCGGGCTGCTCACCACCTCCAGGCCGAAGAACCGCGGCCCCACCACCAGGGCGATCTCGACGATCATCAGCAGGGCGACGAACAGTCCCACCGGGAGGTTGCGGACGAAGCCCTCGCGCATGGGCGCGGTGTTGATGTCGAGCATCATCACCACGAACAGGAACAGGATCATCACCGCGCCGACGTACACCAGGATCAGCAGGAGCCCGAGGAACTCGGCCTCCAGCAGGATCCAGACCAGGGCGACGTTGAAAAAGGTCAGCACCAGGTAGAGCGCCGCGTGCACCGGGTTGGGGGTGGTGATCATGCGCAGTGCGCCGACCACGGCCACCGTGGCGAAGATGTAGAAAAGAATCTGCTCGAAACTCATAACCGGTTCCCGAAATCCTGCGTCACAGCGCCCGGCTGGGCGATCAGCGGTAGGCCGCGTCGGCGCGGCGGTCGTCGGCGATCTGCTGCTCGTACTTGTCGCCGATGGCGAGCAGCATGTCCTTGTTCATGATCTGCTCGCCCCGGTTCTCGAAGTGGTACTCAAAAATACGCGTCTCGACGATGGAATCAACCGGACAGGCCTCCTCGCAGAAACCGCAGTAGATGCACTTGAACAGGTCGATGTCGTAACGCGTGGTCCGGCGGGTGCCGTCGTCCCTTTCCTCGGACTCGATGGTGATCGCCAGCGCCGGGCAGACCGCCTCGCAGAGCTTGCAGGCGATACAGCGCTCCTCGCCATTGGCATAGCGGCGCAGGGCATGCAGGCCGCGGAACCGCGGCGACTGCGGCGTGCGCTCCTCCGGGTAGTGGAGCGTGTACTTGCGGGCGAACAGGTGCCGCCCGGTCACGCCCAGCCCCATGAACAGCTCCCAGAGGAACCATGTGCGGAAGAAGTCCTTCAGCTTTCTCATCGTGCAATAACCCCTTACGCGGCCCAAGGTCCGATCTCCAGCCAGGCGAACACGCCCTCGGCGAAGATCCAGACGATGGTCAGCGGGATGAACACCTTCCAGCCCAGGCGCATGATCTGGTCATAGCGGTAGCGCGGGAACGTCGCCCGGAACCACAGGAACAGGTAGAGGAAGATGGCCGCCTTGAGCAGGAACCAGACCACCCCCGGCACCCAGGCGAACCAGGACTCCATGAAAGTGCCGGCAAAGGGCGACAGCCAGCCGCCGAGAAACAGCACCGCGGTCATCGCCGAGATCAGCACCATGTTGGCGTACTCGGCGAGGAAGAACACCGCGAACGCCATGCCCGAGTATTCCACGTGGAAGCCGGCCACCAGCTCCGACTCGCCCTCGGCGACGTCGAAGGGCGCGCGGTTGGTCTCGGCCACCCCGGCGATGAAGAAGACGAAGAACATCGGCAGCAGCCAGAGCCAGTACCAGTCGAGGATATTGCCCTGCTGGGCGCGCACGATATCGCCCAGGTTCAGCGAGCCGGCCGCCATCAGCACGCCCACCAGGGCGAAACCCAGGGCCAGCTCGTAGGAGATCTTCTGGGCCGCCGAGCGCATCGCGCCCAGCAGCGCGTACTTGGAGTTGGAGGCCCAGCCGGCGAGCACGATGCCGTAGACCCCGGTGGCCCCGAGCGCGAGGACGTAGAGCAGGCCGGCATTGATGTCGGCCAGCACCCAGCCGTCGTCGAAGGGGATCACCGCCCAGACCGCCAGCGCCGGCACCAGGGTGATCACCGGCGCCAGGAAGAAGACGAACCGGTTCGCCTTCGTCGGCACCACGATCTCCTTGAACATCAGCTTGACCGCGTCCGCGATGGGCTGGCCCCAGCCCCGCGGCCCGACCCGGTTGGGCCCCACGCGGACCTGGATGTAGCCGATGATCTTGCGCTCGGCGAAGGTCAGATAGGCCACCACGGCCAGCAACGGCGCCAGGATCAGCGCGATCTGGATCAGGATCAGAAGCGTGGGCTGCATCCCGTCGGGGAAGAGGCCCAGAAAGGGGGCGAGTGTCTCAGCCATGCCTGCCTACCTTATCCCTTGACGATTTCGATTGCCGCGAATCCGCCGCCCAGCGTCTCGCTGCCGGGCATGCCCACCGGCACGTGAACACAACCGGGTGCGACACCGGCGTCGATGCGCACCGGCAGGCGGGCCTCGGCCGCGCCCTGGCGCAGGCGCACCTCGTCGCCCTCCTCCAGCCCGCGGGCCTCCGCCATTGCCGGCGACACGGTGGCCGCCAGCGGCTCGACGGTGGCCGAGGCCTGCAGGTCCGCGGAGCGGCGCACCAGGTGGTCACCGGCGTAGATGGGCACCTCGGCGATCCGCACGTCGTCGACATCGCGGTAGTCGGCAACCACCGCCCGCGCGAGATCCAGGCGGTTGTCGAGTTCCACGTCCATGCAGGCCTTCTGCACCTCGGTACGCACGTCCTCGGACGAGACGTACTCGAAGCCCTCCAGCTCGAGCAGGTTGCCCATCACCCGCAGCAGCTTCCAGCCCGGACGGGCCTCGCCCACCGGCCGGGCGGCGCCGGCGTGGCTCTGCCAGTAGCCCTCGGCGTTGACGTAGGTGCCGGAGGTCTCGGCGAAGGTGCCCACCGGCAGGATGGCGTCGGCGTACTCGCGCATCCGCTCGCTGGCGAACGGCGTGGAACAGACCACGAACTCGGCATCGTCCAGCGCCCGCATCGCCAGCGCGGGATCGGCGGTGTCGAACTCGGGCTCGAGGTTGTGCAGCCACAGGCCCGCCATGCCCTGGCGCAGCTGCTCGCGCCAGTCGCGACCGTGCCTGGCCGACGCGCCTCCCGCACCCCGGTGCGGCAGCATCCCGGCCAGCCAGGCACCGGCGCTGTTGCCGGCACGCGGCAGGTGGCCCACGCCCACGCCGGCCCGCTCGGCCACCAGGGCGGCCAGGCTGCGCAGCGTGGCGGCCCGCGGATGACCGGCGGCGATGGCGCCGAGATAGATCATGCCCTTGTCGGCATCGCGCAGCATCGCGGCAATGGCCTGCTCGGCCTCGCCCGGCTCGGCCTTGGCCAGCAGGCGGTCGAGCGCCTCGTTGCCCGTGGCCTCGCCGCCGAGGGCCGCGGCGATCGCCGCCAGGGCGTCGAGCATCGCCTCGGGGGCCACCACCATCTCCTGCTCGACGTCGAAGGTCAGCGGGCAGGCCCGCGGGTTGACCTGGGCCACCCGGGCGCCGTTGTCGACCACGGCCTTGCGCAGGCGATTGGCCATGATCGGCTGCTCGGTGCGGATGCGGCTGCCCACCAGCAGCGCCGCGTCCAGGCCGTCGAAGTCCTGGATGCCGTGGCCGAGCCAGGGCATCACCGGAGCCTGTTCCTGGTCGGCGAAGTCGGTCTCCATCAGCCGGTGGTCGACGTTGCCGCTGCCCAGCCCGCGCATCAGTTTCTGCAGCAGGTAGAGCTCCTCGAGGGTGGAGTGCGGGGCCGCGAGCGCACCCACGGCGTCCGCCCCGCGGGCGGTGACGGTGTCCCGCAGGCCCTGGGCGACGAATTCCAGCGCCTCCTGCCACTCGACCTCCCGCCATTCGCCGTCCCGGCGGATCATGGGCCGCTCGACGCGGTCCTCGTGGTAGATGGCGGTGTAACTGAAGCGGTCGCGGTCGGCGATCCAGGTCTCGTTGATCTCCTCGTTCTCGCGCGGGACGACACGCATGATGCGGCCCTCGCGCGAATGCAGGAAGAGGTTGGAACCCACCGCGTCGTGCGGCGCCACCGCCCGGTGCTGCATCAGCTCCCAGGGACGGTGGGTGTAGCGAGAGGGCTTGGCGGTCAGCGCGCCCACCGGGCACAGGTCGATGACGTTGCCGGAGAGCTCGGAGACCAGGCTCTTCTCGATGTAGGTGCCGATCTCCATGTGTTCACTGCGACCCACCGCGCCCAGCTCGCGCAGGCCGGCAATCTCCTCGCCGAACCGCACGCAGCGCGTGCAATGGATGCAGCGGGTCATGTCGGTGGCGATCAGCGGGCCGATGTCCTTGTCCTTGACCACCCGCTTGGCCTCGGTGTACTTGCCGACGCCGTCGCCGTAGCCCATGGCCACGTCCTGCAGCTCGCACTCGCCCCCCTGGTCGCAGATCGGGCAGTCGAGCGGGTGGTTGATGAGCAGGAATTCCATGGTGGACTTCTGCGCGGCGATGGCCCCCGGCGAGTTGGTCCACACCACCATGTCCTCGGCCACCGGCGTGGCGCAGGCGGGCATCGGCTTGCGCGCCTTCTCGATCTCGACCAGGCACATGCGGCAGTTGGCCGCCACCGACAGCTTCTTGTGGTAGCAGAAGCGCGGGATGTCGATGCCCGCCTCGTCGGTCACCTCGATGAGCATGGCGCCGCGACGCGCCTTCAGCTCTTTGCCGTTGACCTTGATTGTGACCAGATCGTCGCTCATCGGCTTCTCGTCTCGCAGGTTGGGGGGCCTCAGGCAGCGGACCCGGACCGGCGGTCGTCAACCAGGCTGCGGCCGTGCTTGACGTAGTATTCGAATTCTTCTCGGAAGTGCTTGAGGAAGCTGCGCACCGGCGCGGCGGCGGCGTCCCCCAGGGCACAGATGGTGCGGCCCTCGATCTTGAAGGCCACGTCGTCGAGCTTGTCGAGGTCCTCCATGGTCCCCTGCCCCTCGACGATGCGGGTGAGCATGCGGTAGAGCCAGCCGGTCCCCTCGCGGCAGGGCGTGCACTGGCCGCAGGACTCGGCGTAGTAGAAGCGCGCCACCCTGCGCAGGGCCTGGACCATGTCGGTGGTCTCGTCCATCACCACCAGGCCCCCGGAACCGATGGCGGAGTCGGCCTTCATCAGCGAGTCGTAGTCCATGTTGGTGGCCAGCATGGTGTCGCCGGGGACGATGGCCGTGGAGGTGCCGCCCGGGATCACCGCCTTGAGCTTGTTGCCGTTGCGCACCCCGCCGGCGAGCTCGAGGAGCTTGTGGAAGGGCGTGCCCATGGGGATCTCGAAGTTGCCCGGGCGATTGACGTGGCCCGAGACCGACCAGATCTTGACCCCGCCGCTGTTGGGCACGCCGAGATCGGCGAACCACTGGCCGCCGTTGCGGATGATCGCCGGGATCGACGACAGCGTCTCGGTGTTGTTGATGGTCGTGGGCCGGCCGTAGAGACCGAAGTTGGCCGGGAACGGCGGCTTGAACCGCGGCTGGCCCTTCTTGCCTTCCAGCGACTCGAGCAGCGCGGTTTCCTCGCCGCAGATGTAGGCACCCGCACCGAGCGACCCGTGCAGGTCCATGTCGATGCCCGAGCCCAGCAGGTTCTCGCCCAGCAGCCCCGCCTCGCGGGCCTCGCGCACGGCCTGCTCGAAGCGCCGGAAGGGCACGTCCATGAACTCGCCGCGCATGTAGTTGTAGCCGATGGTGGCACCGATGGAGTACCCGGCGATGGCCATGCCCTCGACCAGCGCGTGCGGGTTGTTCATCAGGATCTGGCGATCCTTGCAGGTGCCCGGCTCGGACTCGTCCGAGTTGCAGACGATGTATTTCTGGCCCGGGGCGTTGCGCGGCATGAAGCTCCACTTGAGACCCGTCGGGAAGCCCGCCCCGCCGCGGCCGCGGATGTTGGAGGTCTTGACCTCCTCGATCAGCGTCTCGGGGTCGGTCTTCTCCTCGAGGATCCGCTTCCAGGCCTCGTAGCCGCCCGTCTTGAGGTAGCTGTCCAGGCTCCAGGGCTCATCGTAATCGATGGTCGCGAAGCAGCAGGGCTCGGTCATGTACTCGACAACGGACATGGCGGCTACTCCAGATCGTCCAGGATTTCGTCGACCTTCTCGGGCGTGAGATTCTCGTAGTAGACGTGGTCGACCTGCATCATCGGTCCGCCGTCACAGGCCGCCAGGCACTCTTCCTCGTCCTTCAGGTAGATCCGGCCGTCCGGCGTGCTCTCGCCCAGCTTGATCCCCAGGCGTTTCTCCACGTGTTCGACGAGCTCGTCACCGCCCATCAGCTTGCAGGCGATGTTGTTGCAGATGGATACGTGGTGCCGCCCGCAGGGCCGGGTCTCGAAGATCGAGTAGAAGGTCGCCACCTCGTAGACCTCGATCCGGGCGAGCTCCAGGTAGGCGGCCACGGCATCCATCAGCTCGGTGGTGAGATGACCGTCGTTCTGGTGCTGCACCGCCCGCAGCGCACCGAGCACCGCGGATTTCTTCTGCTCGGCGGGATAGCGCGCCACCCAGCCGTCGATCTCCTCGCGGGTGTGCTCGGAGAGCAGTCGGTTCACGTCTTGAGCGTTCATTAGCGATCCACCTCGCCAAACACGATGTCCTGGGTGCCGATGATCGCCACCACGTCCGCCAGCATGTGCCCCCGCGACATCTCGTCGAGGGCCGACAGGTGGGCGAAGCCCGGCGCCCGGATCTTGAGGCGATAGGGCTTGTTGGCCCCGTCGGAGAGCAGGTAGACGCCGAACTCGCCCTTGGGATGCTCCACCGCCGCGTAGGCCTCGCCCTCGGGCAGCGTGAAGCCCTCCGTGAACAGCTTGAAGTGGTGGATCAGCGACTCCATGTCCGCCTTCATCTCCTCCCGGCGCGGCGGGGCGAACTTGTGGTCCTCCAGCATCACCGGGCCGGGGTTGTCCCGCAGCCAGTCGATGCACTGGCGGATGATGCGGTTGGACTGGCGCATCTCCTCGATGCGCACCAGGTAGCGGTCGTAGCAGTCGCCGGTCTCGCCCACCGGGATGTCGAAGTCGAGCCGGTCGTAGACCGCGTAGGGCTGCTTCTTGCGCAGGTCCCATTCGACCCCGGAACCGCGCAGCATGGGACCGGTGAAACCGAGCTCCAGCGCCCGCTCGGGGCCGACCACGCCGATGTCGACGGTCCGCTGCTTCCAGATGCGGTTGTCGGTGAGCAGGGTCTCGTACTCGTCCACCAGGCCGGGGAAGCGGTCGGTGAAATCCTCGAGGAAGTCCAGCAGCGAGCCCTGGCGGGCCTCGTTGAGCTTGTCCACTTCCTTCTGGCTGTGCCAGCGGGAGGCCTCGTACTGCGGCATGCGAGCCGGCAGGTCGCGGGCCACGCCGCCCGGGCGATAGTAGGTGGCGTGCAGGCGCGCGCCGGAGACCGCCTCGTAGCAGTCCATCAACTCCTCGCGCTCGCGGAAGCAGTAGAGGAACAGCGTCATCGCGCCGATGTCGAGGGCGTGCGCCCCCAGCCACAACAGGTGGTTGAGGATGCGCGTGACCTCGTCGAACAGCACCCGGATGTACTGGGCCCGCAGCGGCGGCTCCACCTCGAGCAGCTGCTCGATGGCCCGCACGTAGCCGTGCTCGTTGCACATCATGGACACGTAGTCGAGCCGGTCCATGTAGCCGATGCTCTGGTTGTAGGGCTTGCTCTCGGCGAGCTTCTCGGTGGCCCGATGCAGCAGGCCGATATGGGGGTCGGCCCGGACGACGGTCTCGCCGTCGAGTTCGAGCACCAGGCGCAGCACGCCGTGCGCCGACGGGTGCTGCGGACCGAAGTTCAGGGTGTAGTTCTGGATCTCGGGCATGGCGGTCTACGCCTCTTCTTCGTTCCGGTCCGCGTAGCGGTTGTCTTCGCGGACCACGCGCGGCACGAGCACCCGCGGCTCGATGCTGACCGGCTCGTAGACCACGCGCTGGCGCTCGGGGTCGAAACGCATCTCGACGTTGCCGATCAGCGGGAAATCCTTGCGGAAGGGATGGCCCACGAACCCGTAGTCGGTCAGGATCCGCCGCAGGTCCGGGTGGCCGTCGAACAGGATGCCGTAGAGGTCGAAGGCCTCGCGCTCGAACCAGTTCACGCCGTTCCAGACCGGCGTGATGCTGGGCACCACCGGCATCTGGTCGTCCTCGGCGAAGACGCGCAGACGCAGGCGCCGGTTGTGGCGATAAGACAGCAGGTGGTAGACCACCGCGAAGCGGCGCTCCATGCGCGTGGGCTCGAGGGTGTCGCCGAACCGCAGGCGGCCGGTCGAGGCGCTCTCCACGCCCCGGCTGTAGCCCTCGGTGGAGGACTCGGTGGTAGCCCACTCGTCCTGGCCATAGGTGAGGTAGTCCACGCCGCAGGCGTCCACCGCCTGCTCGAAGGCGAAGGCCTCCTCGGCCTTGAGGGCCTCGGCAACGCCGAGCAGCTCCTTCGGCGCCACTTCCACGGTGACTTCACCGCGCTCCACGGTCACCGATTCCAGGCGCCCGCCAAAGCGGGCCTCGAGCTGTTCGGCCAGTGTCTTTGCAGCAGAACTCATGGCTTACCCCGTATCAGCGGGCGATGGTGTTGGTGCGCTGGATCTTTTTCTGCAACTGCAGAATGCCGTAGAGCAGGGCCTCGGCGGTGGGCGGGCAGCCGGGCACGTAGATGTCCACGGGCACGATCCGGTCACAGCCGCGCACCACGGAGTAGGAGTAATGGTAGTAGCCGCCACCGTTGGCACAGGAACCCATGGAGATCACCCAGCGCGGCTCGGCCATCTGGTCGTAGACCTTGCGCAGGGCCGGCGCCATCTTGTTCACCAGGGTACCGGCGACGATCATCACGTCCGACTGGCGGGGACTGGGGCGGAAGAGCACCCCGAAACGGTCGAGGTCGTAGCGCGACGCCCCGGCGTGCATCATCTCCACGGCGCAGCAGGCCAGGCCGAAGGTCATCGGCCAGAGCGAGCCGGTGCGCGCCCAGTTGATCAGCTTGTCGGCACTGGTGGTGACGTAGCCCTTTTCCAGAACGCCCTCTACTCCCATTCCAGCGCCCCCTTCTTCCACTCGTAGATGAAGCCGACGACCAGGATGCCGAGAAAGATCCCCATCGCCACCAGGCCGAAGGTGCCGATGCTGTCCAGGCTGATGGCCCAGGGAAAGAGGAAGGCGATCTCCAGGTCGAAGATGATGAACAGGATGGCCACCAGGTAGTAGCGCACGTCGAACTTCATGCGGGAGTCCTCGAAGACCTCGAAACCGCATTCGTACGGCGAGTCCTTCTCGGCGTCCGGGCGCCGCGGCCCCAGCAGGTAACCGAGAACCAGCGGCCCCACGGCCACCAGGCTGCCGACCACCAGAAAGATCAGGATGGGAAGGTAGTTCTCCAGCATAGACCCA
>JAAZVP010000039.1 GCA_018623495.1 Halothiobacillus sp.
CGATGGCGGTGTTCAACGTCGACCTGGCCCTGGACGACATCTCCACCCTGGTGGGCGCGGCCGGTTTCGGGGCCAGCGGCTACGGCTTCCTGGTCGACACGGACGGCAAGATCATCGCCCATCCCCTCGATTCGGTGGTGCTCGAGCGTCGCCGCCTGGGGCCAATGCTGGACGGGGCCGACGGGGAGACCCTGGCGGCGCTGCAACGTTCGCTGGAGAACGGGCAACGGTACGTGGTCGACGCGCCCAACCCGGTCACCGGGCAGCCGTCGATCACCGTGATCGAGCCCGTCCCCGGCATCGGCTGGTTCGTCGGCGCGAGCTTCGTCAAGGCCGAGATGGAGCTTGCCGGCGAGCACGCGCTCGACCTCGACCTGCGCCTGGTGGCCGCGGCGGTGACCTGGGCGGTCTCCGCCGCCCTGGTCTGGCTGGTGCTCGGCCCCGGGGGAGATTGGTGCCGCCGGGTGCGGGCCAGCGCGGTGGCCAGCGGCGTGGCCCTGATGGCCGGCACGGTGGCGCTGTGGGTCCTGCAGCACCAGCAGGGGCTGTCCTCGCCCTACCACGGCGCCATCGTCGACAGCGAGGCCAGCGTGGCGGCCTACCGCGAGGAGATCGAGGCCCACCACCGCGAAACCCACCGCCCGCCGCCGGCGTTCGTGCCCACCGGCCTGATCGTGCGGGCACTGAAGATGACCGGGCTCAACGAGGTCCGTGCCACGGGCATCATCTGGCAGCGCTATCCCGCCGACGTGCCCGGGTCCCAGCGCGGCTTCTGGTTCCCGGACGCGCTGTCGTCGACCATCGAGGAGATCTACCGGACCCGGGAGGGTGACGTCGAGGTGGTGGGCTGGTCTTTCGATGCCCGGCTGCGCCAGGACTTCGACAACCGGGTCTATCCCTTCGACGACATCGACGTGCGCCTGCGGGTCCGCCCGGGACAGACACTGGGCAATACCGTGCTGGTGCCGGACCTCGCCGCCTACGACGTGCTCATCCCCAGCGCCCGGCCGTTCGTCGCCAGCAACATCACCGTGCCCGGCTGGAACGTCGCCCAGACCTGGTTTTCCACCCAGGGCCACGGCTACGGCATGGATTACGGCCTGCGCGAGGCCGACACCATCCCCCAGGTGCGCGACCTGGTGCTGGTCACCTCGCTCAAGCGCGACTGGGTGAACAACTTCATCTCGGTGATCATCCCGGTGTTCGTGCTCATCCTGCTGGCCTACGGGGCCGTGCGCATGACCTCGGGCGACCCGGACAAGGTCCGGGTCTACGACTTCAAGCCCATGCGCATGCTCTTTCTCGGGGCCACCTTCTGCCTGTTTCTCATCCTGGCCACCATCAGCCTGCGCAACCGGGTGGTCTCGGACGCGATCATCTACATCGAGCAGCTCTACTTCCTGCTCTACTTCATGACCTTCGTGAACGTCTTCATCGCCATGCGCATCGCCGACCGCGGCCATCGCCTGCTGGCCTTCCAGGACGGGCGCCTGGTCAAGGCCTTCTACCTGCCGGCGATCCTGGCGGCGATGTTCGTGATCACCTTCGTTGCGTTTCACCGGTAGGGTGGGGGGAACGGGGGTGAACCGCATCGGATGGGGGTGGTGATGGGCGCATCATCGATGCGGTTCGCTTTGGCTCACCGCATCCTACATGGGATGCCACCGGTATGGTGCGGTGGATGGAGATGAACCGCATCGGATGGGGGTGGGGGTGTTGGGCGCATCATTGATGCGGTTCGCTTTGCTCACCGCATCCTACTTGGGTGCCACCGGTGGGATGCGGGGGACGGGGGTGAAGCGCATCGGGTGGGGGTGGGCGGTGATGGGTGCATCTCTCCGCGCGGCGGGTGTCGAGGTGGGTGGGCAGCAGCGCCTCCCTCTCCCCGCGTGGCGGGGAGAGGGCCGGGGTGAGGGGATCGCGGGTGCCTCTTAGCGCGGGCGGGCGATCTCGTGGCAGGTGTCGGCGGCCGCGTCGTGGTGCAAGAGCTCTACCCGGAAACGCCGGCCGACCAGCCGTTCCAGGGATTTCTCGATCAGCCCGAAGCCGAAGAAGCAGATGGCACGCTGGCCCACGGGGTGGGACTCCACCTGGCCCATCCGGTTGAATTCGCAGCCCTTCACGTGGATCGCCACCGACTCACCGTCCGGCTGGAGCTCGACCTTCTCGAACATGCCGATCGTCGACAGCGCCTCGGAGAGCAGGTCGCAGGCCTCGGCCGGCGGCAGGTTCGAGGGCCAGTCCGGCCAGAGCTCGGCGCTGCTGTGCGAGCCCATGTCGCGCATGGCGGCGTGCGCGCCGAGGCGGCCGAGCATGTCGGAGAGGCCGGAAGAGATGCGGGCGAGGATGACGTTGCGCGGATCGACGGACATGTTTTCCCCTTGGTGGTGTTGTTTTTTCCCTGGGTGCCGGGCGGGCCGGTGGACCGGCCTTCGATGACCCGGCGCAGCAACCATGGCACACACGGGGTTATCAGGGCAAAGCGGGCCATGCCGGGCGTGCACGGTGCGAAGCGGTCGTTTGCCCGCCCTTGGCAGCGGGGACGCCGGCCCGGTGGGGCGCTGGCGGCCTTCCCCCGGGGCGCCGGGTCCGTGCGGGGATAAAAGTTGACAAAAACAGTCAGTCTTTTACGGTATAAGGGAATTCAATGCAGAAGAGGGATCGATTATGGAAAAGGCACTGCAGGAACATACCCCCTGGCGGCTCGTGCACATGGTGATCGGCGGCCTGGTGGCCGTGAAAAGCCTGGTCGCCGGGGTACTGTTCGTCACCCTGGGCGTGGCCGCCAACTGAGGTACTGCCACCGGCCCGCCTCCCGCCCCGGCCCTCGAGCCGGGGTTTTTTGTGTCCAATGCCGGGGAACGGTCAGCGGCTTCGCAAGCCGGGGCACGGGTGGAGTAGAATCCCCCGTCCGGTTGCCCCGGTTTTCCAAAGGGAAGAATCATGAGCAAGTCGCTGCAAGACCAACTCCTCAAGGCCGGCCTGGCGGACAAGAAACAGGCCAAGAAGGCCCACGTGGACAAGCGCAAGGCCAAGAAGCGCAAGAAGCGCAATCCCGAACAGGCCGAGGCATCCGATCCCGCGGCCGAGCGCGCGCGCCAGGCCCGCGAGGAGAAGGCGGCGCGGGATCGCGAACTCAACCGCCAGCGCCAGGAGGAGAAGGAGCGGCGCGCCCGCGAGGCCGAGATCCGTCAGCTGATCTCGGCCAACAAGGTCGACCGGCGCAAGGCCTCCGAGGCCTACCACTTCGCCGACGGCGAGAAGGTCTTTTCCCTCGACATCCACGGCCGGATGCGCCGCGACCTGGCCGAGGGCCGGCTGCGGATCGTGCGTCATGACAACCGCTATGAAGTGGTGCCCGCCGATGTCGCCGGGCGCATCGCCGAGCGGGATGCCGCCTGCGTGATGCCCCTGCCCAGCACCGAGACCGACCCCTCGCCCGGCGATCCCTACGACGAGTACCCCGTCCCGGACGACCTGGTCTGGTAGGTGTTTCTCGATTCGATGGGCTGAGCCGGTGGTCGAGCGGGGTGGTGACCCGCCGGCTCACCCATCCCGCCCGTGCGGCTCGTCGAAGTCGATGGCCGGCCCCTTGGGAACGATGCCCTTGGGGTTCAGCCGGGGGTGGCTGGTGTAGTAGTGGTGCTTGATGTGATCGAGGCGCACGGTCTCCGCGATCCCCGGCCGCTGGTAGAGTTCGCGGGTGTAGGCCCAGAGGTGGGGGTAGTCGACCAGCCGGCGGAGATTGCACTTGAAGTGGGTGTGATAGACCGCGTCGAAGCGCACCAGGGTGGTGAACAGCCGCCAGTCGGCCTCGGTGATCCGCTCGCCTGCCAGGTAGCGGCTTCCCGCCAGGCGTTTCTCCAGTGAATCCAGGGTGGCGAACAGGGCGTCGAAGGCTTCCTCGTAGGCTGCCTGGCTGCGCGCGAATCCCGCCCTGTAGACCCCGTTGTTGACGTGCTCGTAGACCGTGGCGTTGATCGCGTCGATGGCATCGCGCCGGTCCTCGGGGTAGAGGTCCACGCCCGGGTCGCCGTATGCATCGAAGGCCGAGTTCAGCATCCGCAGGATCTCGCTGGACTCGTTGTTGACGATGGTGCCCGTCTCGCGGTCGAACAGCGCGGGCACGGTGACCACGCCGGTGTAATCGGGCCGGGCCGAGCGGTAGAGCTCGTAGAGGAACTCGGCGCACATCACCGGGTCGGGCGTGCAGCCGTCGCATGGGCCGAAGTGCCAGCTCTCGGGGCCCATGTGGGGGTGGACCACGGCGACGTCGATGACGTCCTCGAGGTGCTTGACCTTGCGGGCGATCAGGGTGCGGTGGGCCCAGGGGCAGGCCCAGGAGACGTAGAGCAGGTAGCGTCCCGGCTCGGCGGGGAAACCGGAGCGGCCGTCGGCGGTCACCCAGTCGCGAAAGGGACTCTCCCAGCGGACGAAGCGCCCCTGGTCGTCTTCGTTGCCGAAGTCGGGCATCTCCACGAGCTGGCCGTCTTTCATCACCTTGGGCATGGCGTTCTCTCCCGGTAGCAGGGGCTTCGGGGCCAGGACACGTTTCAGCTGCCCTGGAACGTTCGCCGCGGGGACGCGGCTCCCACGGCGGCCGGGTGCGGTTCGGGCAGCCCCGCCTCGTGGGAGCGACCTCCCGGTCGCGAAGGGGTCGCGCCGGCAACCCGGCCCCTTCGCCGCGGGGACGCGGCTCCCACGGCGGCCGGGTGCGGTCCGGGCGGCCCCGCCTCGTGGGAGCGACCTCCCGGTCGCGAAAAGGGGGGCGCGGCGGCAACCCGGCCCCTTTGCCGCGGGGACGCGGCTCCCACGGCGGCCGGGCTCAGGCGGTCCCGGGGTCCCCGTCGCGCTCCCCGGGCCGGTACCAGACGTCGAGGATCTCCAGGCTGCGCCGGCCCTCGGGGGTCTCCACCGTGACCTCGTCGTCGATGGCCTTCTTGAGCAGGGCGCGGGCCACGGGGGAGTCGATGCTGATCCAGTTCCTGGCAGGATCGAATTCGTCCGGGCCGACGATGCGGTAGGTCACGGTCTCGCCGGCGGCGTCCTCCAGTTCTACCCAGGCGCCGAAGAACACCCGGTCGCGGTCGCCGGGCAGGTCGTGCACCACCTTGAGGTCCGGCAGCCGCTTCTGCAGGTAGCGGATGCGCCGGTCGATCTCGCGCAGCTCCTTCTTGCGGTAGATGTACTCGGCGTTCTCCGACCGGTCGCCCTCGGCGGCGGCCTCGGCGAGCTTTTCGGTCACGTGGCGGCGCCGTTGCCAGAGCGCCTTGAGTTCCTGCTGGAGGCGGGCATGGCCGTCCGGGGTGATGTAGGGTGACTTGCGTGGTGCCGGGGGTCGCCAGCGTCCCATGGTCGGTTTCGGCCTCGATTCACGGCAATGCCCTACAAGTTAAATCCACCTTTGCTAATATGTCAGGGATTATCCCACCCCTGTCGCCGGGGTTCCGGCGCGCCGCGAGAGGGAGTTCCAGGGCATGAACGGGGCCATTGAAATGGAGTCTTCCGGGCTCTTCGAGAAGGTCTTCTACCAGGCGCCGGAGGCGATGTACGTCATCGATCCGGAGACCTCGCGAATCGTCGCGGTCAATCCCGCCGGCGCCGAGGACCTGGGCATGACGCCCGACGAGGTGCTCAACGAGAGCGTGCTCTCGCTGCAGGACGACGTGCGCGGCATGCCGGCCTGGTCGGAGATCGTCGCGGTGATCCGCGAGCACGACCCCTACGTGTTCCTCGGGCATCACCGGCGCAAGGACGGATCGGTCTTCCCGGTGGAGGTCCACACCCGCTGCTTCCGCCATGGCGACAGGGAGTACCTGCTCTCCTCGGTACGCGACATCTCCCAGCGCCTGGACCGCGAGGCCGAGCTGTTCGAGAGCGACGCCATCCGCGACTTCGCCCTCAACGACTCCAACGACGGGCTCTGGGACTGGCACGTGGCCACCGACGCGGTCTATTTCAGCCCCCAGTGGAAACGGATGATGGGCTTCGGCCCCGACGAGGTGGAGAACCACATCGCCACCTGGGAACGCATGGTCCATCCCGACGACTTCGAGCGCGTGATCAACCGCCTCCAGAAACACCTGGCCGGCGAGACCCTGCGCTACGATGCCGAGTACCGCCTTCGTAACCGCAGCGGCGAGTATTTCTGGGTCTACGACCGCGGCAAGGTCATGGAGCGCGATGCCGAGGGCAAGCCGGCACGGGTGGTGGGCATGGTCCACGACGTCACCCCGCGCAAGGAACTCGAGCACAAGCTCATGCGCCTGGCTCGGCGTGACGACCTCACCGGGCTGGCCAACCGCCGCGAGGGCTACCGCTTCTTCGAGAAAAGCCTCAAGCTGGCCCGCCGCGCGGACCACGAGCTGGCCATCTGCCTGGTGGACGTGGACCATTTCAAGCGCATCAACGACCGGCATGGCCACCTGATGGGCGACCGGGTGCTCCAGGAGATCGCCAAGGTCCTCACGCGCAGCGTCCGAGAATCCGACATGGTCTGCCGCTGGGGTGGCGAGGAGTTCCTGGTACTGCTGCCGGATACATCCGCGCCGCAGGCCCTGGTGCTGGCCCGCCGACTGGCCTGGGCGGTGGCCGAGGAGGTCGGCGAGGCGGTGGATCCCGAGCTGCGGGTGACCCTCAGTGGCGGGATCAGCGCCTACCCCGCCCACGGTGACGACGTCGAACGGCTCATCGCCGAGGCCGACGATGCCCTCTACCGCGCCAAGGAGCGCGGCCGCGACCAGATTCTCCTGGCCACCGACTGAAACCCCCATGACCGATTCCACCCGCGATTGCCCCTGCGGCTCCGGCCGATCCCTGGACGACTGCTGCGGCCGGTTCATCCGCGGTGACCGGCGCCCGGAGACCGCCGAGGCGCTGATGCGCTCGCGCTACACCGCCTTCACCCTGGGCGATGCCCACTACCTGCGGGCCACCTGGCATCCCGACACCCGGCCGGCGTCCCTGGAGGCGCCGCCGGGCCTGCAATGGCTGGGCCTCGAGATCGTGCGCACCGAGGGCGGGGGCGAGGGCGACGACCAGGGAATCGTGGAGTTCGTCGCCCGCTCCCGTTCCGGGGGGCGGGCACAGCGGCTGCACGAGGTGGGCCGGTTCCTGCGCGAGCAGGGCCGCTGGTACTACGTGGACGGCGAGATCCTGCCCGACTCGCGGTGGTGATGGCCGGCTGGCACGTCTACATGCTCCGCTGCGCCGACGGCTCGCTGTACACCGGCATCGCCACCGACGTGGAGCGGCGGGTGGCCGAGCACAACGGTGACGACCGGCTCGGCGCCCGCTACACGCGGGCCCGTCGGCCGGTGCGGCTGGTCTACCGGGAGGCCTGCCCGGATCGTTCGTCGGCCGCGCGCCGGGAGGCGGCCATCAAGCGCCTGCCCAAGGCCGCCAAGGAGGCGCTGGTGGGCTAAGCTTGGCGTGAAGTGAAGCCCACCATGCAAGGAGCCGACGATGGCCGATATCGACGCGCGAGTCGCCGACATCATCCTGCGCAAGCCCACCATGGAAGACGGGGCCGCTTTCCACGACCTGGTGAGCGAGTGCCCCCCGCTCGACGAGAATTCCATCTACTGCAACCTGCTCCAGTGCACGGACTTCGCCGACACCTGCATGGTGGCGGAAAAGGAAGGGCGCCTGGCGGGGCTCGTGAGCGGCTATCTCAAGCCGCGCGAGCCCAATGTCTACTTCCTCTGGCAGGTGGGCGTGCACGAGGCCGCCCGCGGTCACGGCCTGGCGCTCAGGATGATCCAGTCGATCCTGGCCCGGGACTTCTGCCGCGGTGTCGACGAGCTCCAGTGCACCATCACCCGCTCCAACACCGCCTCGCGGGGCCTGTTCCATGCCCTCGCCGAGGCCGAGGGCGCCGAGATCAGCGAGCACGACTACTTCACCGAGGCCCATTTCGGCGGAGGCGGCCACGAGGCCGAGTTCCAGTTCCGCGTCCGCCCGCTGAAGACGCCGAAGGCGGGCGGCTGACGAGCCGCCGCCGGCGGCAGGGCATTTCGGGATGGATCCCGGATCGCCTGGCAACCCCGGTCCGGGTGCGGGGCGTGTCCAGGGACACCTGGACCTCGCGCTTGAAGGCCACCGGGAATGGCCGTCGTGTCCTGAATTGCGTGACACCTCTCCTTTATCGGCATGGATCGGTGTCGACAAAATCAGGGGCGCATCACTCTTCCAGCTTCCAGCTTCCAGCTTCCAGCTTCCAGCTTCCAGCTCGCCCTCCGTGTTAATCTGCGGCCCCGTTCATCCTTGCCGGGAAGGGCATGCTGCACCTGCATCAGAGCAATCGCCTCGAGGTCCTCGCCGCCATGCTGGTGGACCGCCTGGGCCAGGCCTCGGGCGATCCCTTCACGCCCGAGATGGTGGTGACCCAGAGTCCCGACATGGCCCGCTGGCTGACCTTGCGGCTCGCGGATCATCACGGGATCGCCGCCAATGTCCGTTTCCCGTTCCCCGCCAGCTTCGTCTGGGACCTGATCCGGGCCATAGTCCCCGATGCGCCGGAGCAGTCCCCCTTCGAGCGCCCGCAGATGATCTGGCGCTTGATGCAGGTTTTCGAGGCCCTGCCCGAAGGCGAGGTATTCGATCCCCCACGGCACTACCTGCAACCGCCCGACGACGATCAGCGGCGATTCGATCTCGCCTGCAAGGTCGCGGACATCTTCGACCAGTACATGGTCTACCGACCCGACTGGATCGAGGCCTGGGAGGCGGGACGACCGGCGGTGCCCGGCGACGAGTGGCAGGCCGCCCTCTGGCGGGCAGTGGCCGAGACCGTGCCTGTCGAAACCCGTTATCACCGGGCCGGCCTGCTGAAGCGGCTGCTGGCGAACCTCGAGGCCGGACGGCTGCGCGCCGCCGGCTTCCCGGACCGGGTTTGCGTGTTCGCCGCCGGCGCCATGCCCCCGGCCCACCTGGAGGTCCTCAAGGCGCTGGGCGAGGTCATCGACGTCCACCTGATGCTGCTCAACCCGAGCCATCACTTCTGGGGCGATCTGCTGTCGCGGCGACAGCAGCAGCGTTTGGTCCGGCAGGCGCCGGAGCAGGCCAGCCTGCACCTGGAGGCGGACAATCCCCTGCTGGCCGCCTGGGGGCAGCAGGGCCGGGAGTTCTTCGATCTGCTCCTGGGGGAGGAGCCCCCGGCAGCCGAGAGCTATTTCGCCAGCGTGGGTCACGGTTGCCTGCTCCACAGCCTGCAGCAGGACATCCTCGACCTGGACACGCGCCACACCCCGTTGCCCCTGGCGCCCGAGGATGGCTCGATCCGGCTGTCGGCCTGCCACAGCGCCATGCGGGAGGTCGAGGTCCTGCAGGATCACCTGCTGGGGCTTTTCCAGGACTGCCCGGGGCTGAGCCCGGCCGACGTGGTGGTGATGACGCCGGACGTCGAGGACTACGCCCCGCTGGTGGATGCCGTTTTCGGACGGTTCGATCGCGATGATCCGCGTCGGCTCCCGTATTCCGTCGCCGACCGGGGCATGCGGGCCGAGAGCCCGACCCTGGAGGCCTTCTTCGCCCTGCTGTCCCTGCCGGAAGGGCGGCTGGAGAACCGCCTGGTCATGGACCTGCTGGCGCATCCCGCGATCGCCGAGCGCCGGGGTTTTGCCGCCGACGAACTGGACACGGTCCACCACTGGATCGAGGCCGCGGGGATCCGCTGGGGGGCGGATGCCGAGGCCCGGGCGGAGGCGGGCTTCAGTGAAGACGGGCTCCACAGCTGGCGGGCGGGACTCGACCGGCTGCTGCTGGGACTGGCCCTGCCGGCCGGGGGCAAGGCACTGTTCCACGGCATCCTGCCCCATGACGACATCGAGGGCAGCCAGGCCCGGCTGCTGGGACGGCTCGCGGAGACGGTGGATCGGCTGATCGCCTGGAAGGAGCGCCTCCAGAAGCCCCGCACGCCTGCGGACTGGGCGGATGTGCTGGGCGAGCTGCTGGCCGATTTCTTCGCCGAGGACGGCGACGAGGCCGATCCCATCATCCACATCCACGGGGCCCTGGAGCGATTGCGGGAACAGTCGGAAGCGGCGGGTTTCGGGGCTCCGGTGAGCCTGGGCGTGGTGACCACCTGGCTGGAGGGCCAGCTCGACGGGGTGCCCGTGGTCGGCCGCTACCTGGGACAGGGCATCACTTTCTGCCAGATGGTTCCGCTGCGGAACCTGCCCTTCAAGGTGGTCTGCCTGCTGGGGATGAGCGACGGCAGCTATCCGCGCCGGATCCGGCCGGTGGACTTCGACCTGATGGCCCGCCACGGCCGGCAGGGGGACCGGTCCCGTCGGGAGGACGATCGCTACCTCTTCCTCGAGGCATTGCTGGCCGCGCGCGAACACCTCTACATCAGCTATGTCGGCATCAGCCAGCAGGACAACAGCGAGCTCCCGCCCTCGGTGCTGGTGAGCGAACTGCTGGACGTCATCGACAGGGGTTACGCGTTCCCCGACGCGGATGCCCCGCCCAGCCAGCGGTTGCTGCACCGGCAGAGCCTGCAGCCGTTCGCCCCGGGCAACTTCGATCCGCGGGTCGCCCGGCCGAGCTTTGCCCGCGAGTGGCTGGCCGCCAGCCGGACCCGCGAGAACGACGGCGGGGAAATGAGGCCCATGTTCGACCAGCCGCTTCCCCCGGCCGACCCGGAGTGGCGGACCGTCGCGCTGGAGGATCTCCTGGCGTTCTACGGCAACCCGGCCCGCTACCTGCTTCGGCAGCGTCTGGGCGTGCGTATCCGCGAGGAGGACGGCCCGCTGGATCCCCGGGAACCCTTCGCCGCGCAGGAGGATTTCCTCGCCCGGGTGGATATCCAGCGCCGGATCATCCGCCAACTGGAGGAGGGCATGGACCGGGTCGACAGCTACGAGCTGTTGCGGGCGGCGGGTCGGTTGCCGCCCGGCCGGCCCGGCGAGAAGCTGCACGCCAGCGCCTTCCGGGAGGCGGCGGACGCCTTCGAGGAACTGGAAATGGGGACCGGCCCCCTCCAGCCGATCGCCGTGGACACGGGGATCGGGGATTTCTCCATCGTCGGATCGCTCGCCGGGGTGGGTCGCGACGGACTGAAGGTGCTCGACGTGGGCAAGCAGCACGGGCGGGGGCTGCTGAACTGCTGGATCCGCCACCTCGTGCTTTGTGCCGTCGCACCCGACGACATCCCGCACGAAAGCCGCATCGTCTTCACCATGGAGGCACCGGGCAAGAAACGGCAGATGGCCTTCCAGCCCGAGGAAGACGCGCGAGGCCACCTGGCCACCCTGCTCGAACTCTACTGGGAGGGACTCCACGGGCCCTTGCCCCTCTTTCCCAAGACCTCCCACCTCTTTGCCGAGGGCAGAAAGGCGCAGGACAGCTGGTATGGGTCCCGCCGGCATCGGGGGGAATGCGAGAACCCCTACTACCAGGCGGCGTTCCGGGGCCGGGATCCGCTGGCCGAGCCGTTCGAGGCGATTGCCGCCCGGGTATTCACGCCACTGCTCAGCAATGCGAGGGGCCGGGAATGAGCCAGCCGCGATCCGTCTTCGACTATCCCCTCGACGGCCCGGCACTGATCGAGGCCAGCGCCGGCACCGGCAAGACCTGGACGATCAGCGGCCTGGTGGTGCGGCTGGTGGTGGAGACCGGGCTCGGCATCGACCGGATCCTGATCGTCACCTTCACCGAGGCGGCCGCCGAGGAACTGCGGGACCGGATCCGCAAGCGGCTGGTCCAGGCCCTGGACGGGCTCGAAGGCCGGGGTTTCGACAGCGGGGACGCCTTTCTCGTCGAGGCCCTGGAACGGTGGCGGGACGCGCCCGGCGCAGCGGATCGGCTCCAGGCTGCCCTGAGGGGCTTCGACGAGGCGGCGGTATTCACCATCCACGGGTTCTGCCAAAGGGCATTGGCCGAGCGGGCGTTCGCCTCCGGCATGCCGTTCGAGACCACGTTGCTGGAGAACGAGGGTGAACTGATCCAGTCCGCCCTCGACGACTACTGGCGCAGTCGCGTCCTGACCCTCGATGGCGGGACCCTGGATACCGTGCTCAAGGTCTTTCCCAGTCCCGACAGCCTCCTGTCGGCGGTCAGGCCGATGCTCGGCAAGCCGTACGTGGCCTGCCGCGGGGGCGAACAATGGCCGGACCTGGCCGCCGCCCGGGCCGAGGCCGAAAAGACCTTCGACGCATTCCGCCGGCTGTGGGCGGACGTGGAGGGCGATCTGCCCGACCTGCTGGCCCAATGGCCGGGGAAGAAGCCGACCAGCTACAAGTCCAACCACGTCGCCGGTTGGCTGGCCAGGATCGGGGCATTCGTCGAGGCCGGCGACCCCCTGGAACCGCCCAAGGAGCTCGAGCGCTTGACCCGGGTGGAGATGGAAAAGGCCTCCAGGGCGGAACACCAACTGCCCGATCACCGGATATTCGATCTGGCGGAAGACCTCGTGGGCCTCAAGTCGCGCATGCAGTCTTTGGAGGAGGCGGCCATCCTGGCGCTGCAGCGAAGCGCGGTGGACTGGCTGAGCGCGGAGCTTGCCCAACGAAAGTCGGACCAGCGGGTCCAGTCCTTCGATGACCTGCTGACCAACCTGGACGAGGCCCTGCAGGGGCCCCTGCGGGATACGCTGATCCGATCGGTTCGCGACCAGTACGGGGCGGCCCTGATCGACGAGTTCCAGGACACCGATCCCGTCCAGTACCGGATCTTCGACAACCTGTTCATGGGCGAGCCGGCCCTGCCGCTGTTCCTGGTGGGGGACCCCAAGCAGGCCATCTACGGCTTCCGGGGCGCCGACATCTTCGCCTACCTGGGCGCGCGGGAGGAGATCGGCCGGCATTTCACCCTGCAGCACAACTGGCGCTCGGATCCCGGCCTGATCGAGGCGGTCAACCAGGTCTTTTCCGTCGACGATCACCCGCGGCCGTTCGTGTTCGACCCGATCCCCTTCCAGCCGGCCCTGGCACCGGAGAAGGAACGCAAGCCGCTGGTGGATCAGCGCGGCGGTGACGAGCCGTTCCACCTCTGGCCCATCCCGGGGGATCACTCCGGCAAGAAGCCCAGGGCCCAGTCCAAGACCACCGCCAGGTCGCAGCTGACCCGGGCGGTGACCGCCGAAATCAGCCGGCTGCTCAACGATGCCCGACAGGGCCGGGTGACGCTGGGTGAACGGGCCCTGGCGCCGGGTGACATCGCCGTGCTGGTGTTCACCAACGAACAGGCGACCGAGATGCAGGCCGCGCTGCGCGAGGCCGGGGTCGCCGCCGTTCTCCACAGCCGCGAGAGCGTGTTCCTTGCCCCCGAGGCCGGCGAGATCGAGCGGCTGATGCTGGCCTTTCTCGAGCCCCACAGCCCCCAGCGGGTCCGCTCCGCGCTGGTGACCGAGCTGTGGGGCATGACCGCGGACGAGGTCCTCTCGCTGGCCGAGGACGACACCGCGCTGGCGCGGGTCCAGACGCGCCTCCAGCAATACCATGATCTCTGGCAGGGCCGGGGATTCATGCCGGCCTTCAACCGCTTCCTGTTCGACCAGGCGGTGGCCAGCCGGGTGCTCGCCGCGCCCGCCGGGGACCGGCAGCTGACCAATCTGCTGCACATCGCCGAGCTCCTCCACCGCGAGGCGGCCCGGCGCAAGGGAACCATGGAGAGCCTGGTCGGGTGGCTGGCCGAGCAGCGCCGGCAGTCCGAGGAGGGCAGCGAGGCGGCCCAGTTGCGCCTGGAGTCCGATTCGGACCGGGTCCAGGTGGTGACCATGCACAAGAGCAAGGGCCTGGAATACCCCGTGGTCTTCTGCCCCTTCCTGTGGAACGACGTCCGCACGGTCAGGCCCGGGGAACCGTTCGTGTACCACGACCGGGGGAACGACAACCGGGCCTGTGCCGATTTCGGCCATCCCGAGCGGGAAACCCATACCCAGTGGCAACAGCAGGAAGCCCTCGCGGAGCTGGTGCGGCTGGCCTACGTCGCGGTGACCCGGGCCCGCAATCGCTGCTATCTCGCCTGGGGCTGGGTCACCGGTTTCACCGCATCCGCCCTGGGGTGGCTGTTTCACGGTGCCGGCGCCGACCCGGAGCGCCCGCTGGAGGCGCTGAAGGATGTACTGAAGGACATGGACGACTCGGCGCTCGAGGCCCGGCTCAAGGCACTGGCCGCGGCCCATCCCGGGCGATTCCGCGTCACGCCTTTGCCGGACGAACCCGAGCCGTTGGCTCCCGATATCCGGCCCCTGGAGAACCTGGCGGCCAGCGAGATCACCCGGCGTATCGAGCGTCCCTGGCGGATATCGAGCTTTTCCGGCCTGAGCCATGGGCAGGCCAGCGAGCAGCCCGACCGGGACGCGGTCTCCGTGCCGGCCGCGGTGGAGGATGTCGAACCGGAAGGCATCTTCGCCTTTCCCCGAGGTGCCCGGGCGGGGACCTGCCTGCACGCCGTGTTCGAGGAGATCGACTTCACCGACCGTTCCACTTGGCCGGCCGTGGTGGAGGCCCAGCTCCAGCGTCACGGATTCGAGCCCGACGAGTGGCAGGACACGGTCATGGACATGCTGGGGGAGGTGACGGCCACGGAGCTGGAGGCGGGCATTCGCCTGGAGGATATCGGCACCGGGCAAAGGCTCATCGAGCTCGGATTCCACTTCCCGGTTCGTCGCCTGCGCCAGGATCGCCTGGCGACCGTGCTGGCGGATCACGGCTTTGGCGAGTTGGCCGACGGCCTGGCCTTCGACAACCTGGACGGGTACATGAAGGGCTTCATCGACCTGGTGTTCGAGCAGGGCGGGCGCTTCTATATCGCCGACTACAAGTCGAACTACCTGGGGGCCCGGCTGGAGGACTATGATTCGACGAGCCTGCGACCGGCCATGATGACGGCCCGGTATCCGCTGCAGTACCTGATCTATACGCTGGCCCTGCATCGATACCTGAAGGGCCGGCTGGCGGACTACGACTATGAACGGGACTTCGGCGGGGTGTTCTACCTGTTCCTGCGGGGAATGCGCGCCGAACGCGGCGCGGCCACGGGCGTCTGGCGGGATCGGCCCCCGGTCGAGCTGGTCGAGGCACTGGATGCGTTGATGGGGGGCGCCGGCGATGAATGAGCTGATCGACGCCTTCCGGCAGGCGCCGGAGGTCTCCGCGGCCGATGTCCACTTCGCCGATCTCATGCACCGCCTCGACGGACGCGGCGAGCCCCTGGTGTGGCTGGCCGCCGCCATGGCGAGCCAGGCCACCGGGGAAGGGCACGTCTGTCTCGACCTGGAGGCCCGGGCGGGCGAGCCGTTCGCGGTGGACGGTCAGCCACCGCTGACACTACCGGCGCTGGAGACCTTCCGGGAGCGCCTGGAGTCGAGCCCGGTGGTCGGCCGGCCCGGGGATTTCCGCCCGTTGATCCTGGTCGACGACGGCAGGCTGTATCTCCAGCGCTACTGGACCTACGAGCAGGACCTGGCCAGGGCGTTGCGGGATCGCGCCGCGGCCGTGCCCGAGGGGCTGGACGAGGCGCGCCTGAAGGCCGGACTGGCCCGGTTGTTCGCCCACAACGACGACCAGGAAACCGACTGGCAGCGGGTCGCGGCGGCCGTGGCCCTGCTCGGGCGCTTCGCCGTGATCTCCGGCGGACCGGGGACCGGGAAGACGTCCACCGTGGTGCGATTGCTGGCACTCATCCTCGAGCAGTCGGGCGGGTATCCCCCGCGAATCGCCCTGGCGGCGCCCACCGGCAAGGCCGCCGCACGGATGCAGGAGTCCATCCGCAATGCCCTGGAGGGCCTGCCGGTCGACGAGGACGTGCGCGAGGCCATGCCCGACGAGGCCCGAACCCTCCATCGTCTGCTGGGCGTGAGGCCCCACTCGCTGCAATTCCGGCATCACCGGGACAACCCCTTGCCGGTGGACGTCCTGATCGTGGACGAGGCCTCCATGGTGGACATCTCGATGATGGCCCGGCTGGTGGACGCGCTGCCCCCCGAGGCCCGGCTGATCCTGCTGGGGGACCGGGACCAGCTGGCATCCGTGGAGGCCGGGGCGGTGCTCTCGGAGCTGGGGCAGGGCGGCGAGCGCTTCAGCGATCCGATGACCGCGGCCCTCTCGGCGGTCACGGGGATGGCGGTGCCGGCCGAGCCGGGCGAGGGCATCGACGACTGCGTGGTCCAGCTGCAGCACAGCTACCGCTTCGGTGCGGATTCCGGCATTGGCCGGTTGGCCCGGGCGATCAATGCCGGTGACGGGGAAGCCGCGTGGGGAGCCCTGACCGGAGAAGCCGACGACGTGCGCTGGATGGACAGCCACGGATCGCCCTGTGCGGCCGTGGCCGAAGCGGCAGTGAACGGTTATCGGCCCTGCCTGGAGGCGATGCGCGACGGTGCGCCGGCCGAGGCCGTCCTGGCCGCCTTCGAGCAATACCGGGTGCTGACCGCGCTTCGCCGCGGTGGGGCGGGGGTGGAGGCGCTCAACGGCTGCATCGAAACGGCCCTCGCCCGGGCCGGGCTGATCCGCCCCCGGGGCCGGGACTACCCCGGCCGCCCGGTGATGATCCTCCACAACGACCCGGTGACCCGCCTCTACAACGGGGACGTGGGATTGATGCTGCCGGACGAAGAGGGCGTGTTGTGGGCCTGTTTCCCGTCCACGGAGGGCGTTCGGCGCCTGCATCCGGCCCAATTGTCGGCACACGAGTCGGTGTTCGCCATGACGGTGCACAAAAGCCAGGGATCGGAGTTCGATGCCGTGCTCTTCGTGTTGCCGCCGGAGAACACGCCACTGCTCGCCCGGGAGCTGCTCTACACCGGGGTCACGCGGGCCAGGAAAGAGGCGGTGCTGCTGGGCGAGCGGGGTGCCCTGGAGGCGGGGTGTCGCCGTCGCGTTCGCCGGGAAGGCGGACTCGCCCGGGCGCTGCGGGGCTGAGGCCGCATTCGGGGCGGTGACCGCGGCGAGACGGGGCGCCGGTCGCGCCCGCGCGCGGATCACCGCCCGCGGCATCGTGGAGTCGGTGCGTGGCCGCGTGGATCACGTCCCATGTCACGGATTTGATATAAAGTAGGGGGCCGCCTCCGGCGCCGGGGGATTGACTGCAGGGCGGCCGGGGTTACTGTGACGGCGGGCCGCCGTTTCCGAGTACGATGGCCGGGGGAGGTAGAGCCAGGACATGTCAGACCACATCATCGGTTCCGGTTTCGGCACGGTCATCGTGCGCGGCAATTTCACGCTGGCGATCCTGCCGCTGCAGGACGGGCGCCCCAGGGTGTCGGCCAAGCCCAGCGTGCTGCGGTGCCTGTCCATTCATCCCGACCGGGTGAAGGATCGCCTGCAGATCCTGGAGTTCGAGGAACTCCAGGAGGAGGACCAGGTGGCGCTCTACACGCCCATGCTCCGACGGCTGGTGGTCGAGGGCGCGGTGCGCACGGTGCTCAAGGACTGGGCCTTCGACACCCTGCAGATGGAATACCGTTCTGCCGGGCCGCTCGTGGCCACCGGCACCTGCAATCGCCTCAACCTGCGCTTCGACAGCCCCGCCCCCGCGGACCTCTCGCGGCTGAAGATCCAGAACGCCACCATCGCCGTCGACGGCGCCGGCTCGGTGAGTGCCGACGTGCGCCACCGCCTGATGGCCGACATCAACGGCATGGGGGACCTGGTGATCAGCGAACGCCCGCAGCAGGGCGTGACCCACCGGCGCAATCGCAAGGGAGGCGATCTCTTCTTCCGCTCGCCCGGTATCTAGGGCACCTCTGCACGAATCGATGGCGCCTCTGGCTTGCGGGTTTGTTCGCAATCGAGGCGCCGGGCCGAAGGCGGGCTGATTGCCCGTCGAGGACCGGCAACAAAGAGTGCGGGCAAACCCGCAAGCCCCGTTCGGGCGGGCCGCCAAGGGCCCATCTGCTGCGTTCCAGCTCTGGTAAAGGGCGACGGCCATTCACTGCGAGCTGCGCCTTGCATCTGGACCCTTGGCGGTCCCGCAGAGGCACTATCGATTCGTGCAGAGGTTCCCTAGGTGTGATCTCTCGGTAGGTTGTTCATGCGGCACTTACCCGGAAGACTGGAGGTGCGAACCAAAACCAACCCTTCAGGAGCACCGCATGAACATCCATCACAATGCCCGACTGAGGCCACAGGGTCGAGCCTTGCGGGTACGCCGCATCATCGACCACGGCCTGTGGCCCGGCCGGGGCCTCAGGTAGTGGGCGGATCGATGGCGTTGAGCCAGGCGTCCTCGAAGGCCAGCGGCACCTCGCCGGCGCGCTCGCCGTGGGATTCCGCCAGCCGGGCCCGCGCCTCGCGCGACCACAGGCGAGCGGCCGACTCCAGTTCGAACATCGGCTTTTCCTCGCCGTCCTCGATCACGGACACCGCGCCGACGCGCCGCATCATGCTGGTGCCCGACTTGGGGCGGTGTTTCTCGCGAATCACGATCTTCTCGAGCATGGATTCCCCCGCTGTGGTTGCCGCCACGATTGTACCAGTGGCCGAACCGTGGCCCCGTTTCAAAAAATGATTAACTGCTTATATAAGAAATTTATTTGATCATGAATCGGGTCGACCGCAGTGTTAAGGACGATCAAAACGAGGACTCTGGAGGCTCTGTCGGAATGCATTCGGAAGTGCGTCCCCTCTGGCCGCCGCTGGTGGCCGGCATCGCCCTGGGCCTGGCCCTGCTGGCGACCTTCCTGATCACCGGTCACGGTCTCGGTGCCAGCGGGTTCTTCACCCGCCTGACCGCCTGGATCGGCGGCGAGATCGCTCCCCAGGCCACCCAGGCCAACAGCTACTTCGGTGCTTTCGTCAAGGCGGGCAATCCATTGTCCTCCTGGGTCACCTGGGAGATCGTGGGTGTGGCCATCGGCGCGCTGGCCGGTGCGCTCACCAGCGGCCGTTTCCGCTTCCAGGTGGACGGTGCTCGCAAGCTCGGTGGCCTGCTGCGCGTGGCACTGGCCTTCGGTGGCGGCCTGCTGGCCGGCTTCGGCGCCCGCCTGGCCAGCGGCTGTACCAGCGGCATGGGGCTGTCGGGCTCGGCCACGCTGGCGGTGGCCGGCTTTCTCTTCCTGGTGGGCTTCTTTGCCGCCGGGCTTTTGGTGAGTTGGGCGATGGGGAGGTTCTGGCGATGAGTCTGCCGATCTACGACGGGGGCGTGGCCGCGGGCCTGCTCTCGGGCATCGTTTTTGGCTACATCCTCGAGAACGCGGGCTTCGGCAGCCCGTGCAAGCTCACCGCCCAGTTCCGTTTCCGCGACTGGTCGGTGTTCAAGGTGATGTTCACGGCCATCGTGGTCGCGGCCGTGGGCCTGGTGGCGCTGGAGGCGCTGGGCGTGCTGCGGCCCAACGGGGTCTTCGTGCCCTCGACCTTCTTCTGGGCGACCCTGCTGGGCGGGGTGCTCATCGGCGCCGGCTTTGCCTTCGGCGGTTATTGCCCGGGCACGTCGGTGGTGGGTTTCTTCTCCGGTCGAATCGACGCGCTGGTGTTCATGTTCGGCATGCTGGTGGGCACCGGCTTTTTCGCCGGCGTGCATGAAAAGCTCGCCGGCCTGATGCGTTCGGCCAAGCTCGAGGCCAAGACCCTGCCGCAGCTGCTGGGGCTGTCCGAGTGGGTGGTGCTGGTGGCGCTGGTGGTCGTCGCCGTGGTGGTGTTCAAGTTGGCGGGTGTCCTGGAGCGGCGCCTGGGTGGTCCGCTGGATGCCGAGGAAATCCGTGAAGGGGCCCAAGGCGACTAGGGCCGCCAAAGAACGAGGAGAGATCGCGATGCAGAGCAAGCACAAGAAGACCCTGCTCCTGAGCGGCAGCCTGCCGGTGATTACCGCCGCGGTGGCCGCGACCACCCCGGCACCGGCCCCCATGGACCTGGTGGCCAAGGCCATCCCCGCCGCCCACGCGGCGCGCAATCCCTGCGGGCCCGGCAACCCGTGCGCCCCGGGCAATCCCTGTGCGCCGGGCGGTGGCTACGGCGGCGGCAACCCGTGCGCCCCGGGCAATCCCTGCGCGCCGGGCGGTGGCTACGGTGGCGGCAACCCCTGTGCCCCGGGCAATCCCTGTGCGCCGGGCGGTGGCTACGGCGGCGGCAATCCCTGCGCCCCGGGCAATCCTTGTGCGCCGGGC